>JAFDZF010000190.1 GCA_018267055.1 Bacteroidota bacterium | reverse complement strand
GGCCGCACCGAAGAGGTCGTTCCGGAGAAGCTGCGCGTGACCACCATCGTGCGCATCCGCGCGGAAGGCCGCACCACTGAATACCGGCGCGTGGCGCAGTACTACGGCGGGGTGGTGTACTTCAAGGACGGCGTGGCCTGCACCGAGGCGGTCTACCACGAGGGCACGGGCCGTTAGGCGCTGCGCTCGAGCCGCACCACGTTCTCCACGTGGTAGGTGTGCGGGAACATGTCCACCGGCTGCACATGGGTGATGCGGTACAGGTCCTTCAGCAGGGCCAGGTCGCGCGCCTGCGTGGCCGGGTTGCAGCTCACGTATACGATGCGCTCGGGGGCGAGCTCGCGGAGGCGCATCGCCACGTCCTCGTGCATGCCGGCGCGCGGGGGATCGGTGATCACCACGTCGGGCCGGCCGTGGCGCAGCGCGAAATCGGGCGAGAGCAGGTCCTTCAGGTCACCGGCCTCGAAGCGGCAGTTGGTGATGCCGTTGAGCACGGCGTTCTTCTCGGCGTCGGCCACGGCCTCGGGCACGATCTCCGCGCCCACCACCTGCCGGGCGGCACCGCTGACGTACAGCGTGATGCTGCCCGCGCCGCAATAGAGGTCGTACACGTTCTCCTGCCCCGTCAGGCCGGCGAGCTCGCGGGTGAGCCGGTACATCGCGGCCGTCTGCTCCGGGTTCGTCTGGAAGAAGGTCTTCGGGCCGATGCGGAAGCGCAGCGGCTTGCCGCCGGGGCCGTCGGGCAGCTCCTCGATCACGTGGTCGGGCCCGTGGAACACGTGCGTGTCCAGGTCCCAGATGGTGTCGTTCTTCTTGGGGTTGATGCACCACTGCAGCGAGGTGATCGCCGGGAATTCCTGGAGCAAAGCGGCGAGCAGGCCTTCACGGGCGGGGACGTCCTCGTGGCCGAAGGATGCCAGCACCATCACCTGGCCCGTGGTGGTGGTCCGGATGGTCAGCGTGCGCAGGAAGCCCTCGTGCGCGCGGATGTTGTAGAAGGAGAGGCCGTGGGCCTTCGCGTGGTGCCGCACGAACAGCCGGATGGCATTGCTCGGCGCGGGTTGCAGGTGGCAGGTGTGCACGTCCAGCACCTTGTCGAACCGGCCGGGGATGTGGAAGCCGAGCGCATCGCGGTCCGCGATGGGGCCCATCGTGCGCAGGTCCTCGGACGTGAACCAGCGGAGCGCGCTGGCGGTGAACTCCAGCTTGTTGCGGTAGTGCGTGGTCCGCGGGGAGGCCAGCGCCGGGGGCACTTCGGGCAGTGTCAGCCCGCCCAGGCGCTGCAGGTTGTCGATCACTTCCTGCCGCTTGTGCACCAGCTGCTGCGCATAGGCGAGGTCCTGCCATTTGCAGCCGCCGCAGGTGCCGAAGTGCGTGCAGAACGGTTCCGTGCGCGCGGGCGAAGGCGTCACGATCCGGGTGGCGGTGGCTTCGGCGAAGCTCTTCTTCTTGTGCGTCACCTGCAGGTCCACCACGTCGCCGGGCACGGCTCCCGTGACGAACACCACCAGCCCGTCCACCCGGGCGATGGCCTTGCCGCCGGCACCATAGCCGGTGATGGGGACGGCCTCCCAGACGGGGAGCGGCTTTTTCGGGGAGCGGCGCATGGGGGCGCAAAGAAAGGGCAACGGGAGCGTGCAACGTGGAACGTGCCAGGTGCGTGCGGGGCGATCATGGGCGTTCGCTCCCGGCACGTTCCACTTTCTTCTCATGCTGCACTTCCCTAATCCAGCGGAAGCGTCCGCACGTCGCCCTTGTCGGTGATCCACACGTGCTTGATCACCTCCTTCACGTCCTTTTCGCGCACATTGGGCGGCAACTCGCACTGCACCGTGAGGTTGTAGGTGTATTGCACCGGCGGCTCGGTGATCTCCGCGTGCAGCACGATGTCGAAGTTCCCGTACGGCACCTTGTTGTAGAAGAGCGATACGGGCTTGCGCACGTCGTTCACCACCTGGCCCTTGCGGCGGCTGTTGAGCGACGACTGGGCGCGCGTCTGGTACGAGGTATAGCGGTCGAGCGGGAAGTAGGCACCGTTCTGCTCGGCGGCGGTGCGATAGCTGCTGTCCACTTTCACGCCCAGCTTGCCGAAGTTCTCGAGCTTCTTCTGCAGGAGCCGGGTGGCGAACATCCGCAGCGTGTCGTAGCAGGCGCTCTGCTGCTGCACGAAGTAGTCCACCTTCACCAGGTCGTAGATCTCCTCCTTGGCGGCGGCGGTCACCAGCTTGTCCAGTACGCGCGCATCGCGGAACCGGATGTGGACGTTCTTCTGGATCTCGAAGCCGGCGGGCACTTCCTGGTAGGTGGTGCTGAAGAGCTTGCGGGTGGCCTCCACTTCATACACGGGCACGAAGGAGAGCATGTCGGTGAACACGTCCTCGTCCTTCACCCCGTCCTTGCGCACGCGGCGCACCAGGCCCGCCACGCGGTCGTTCATCAGCGAATCGGCCTCCTCGGCCGACTGCCCCAGCTGGGTGATGTGGAAGATGGCCAGGTAGCTGTCGGCCCGGGCGTTCATCATGGCGTTCACCTCGAGCAGGAGCACGTTGCCGCGGAGGGTGGCCTTCACCGGCTGCTCGGCCTGCTGGAAGTAGATGCGGCTGTCCTGCTCGTACATCAGGTTGCCGAGGGCCTGCGGGGAGGCATGCAGCGCTGCCGTGGCGGCGGCGCAGAGGAGGAGGGAACGGAAGTGCATGGGGCTTTTTGCGGCCCCGTACACCCGAGATCGGCCAAGGATCGGTGCTAGCGCTTTTTCTTGAAGTCGCCGGCCTTCCACGCCTGGATGAACTGCGACCAGGCGATGGGGTTGAAGAGGTTGATCGTCGGCGCCATGCCCTGGTTGTAGATGCGCGTATTGTCCAGGGCGGTCTGGTAGTGCGCGGCGAGGCCGGGGTCGGGCGGCAGGTTCTCCATGCGCTGGATGGCCTCGGCGGAGTTCAGGTGCTTCAGGGCGCGCTGGTAATCGTCGTCGGCGAGGTCCAGGTTCAGGAAGGCCTCGCGGAACTGCTCGCGGCTGGGCCAGGGGTACACGTCCAGCGGCCTCAGCAGCACCGTGTCCGGGAACAGCACGTGGATCATCGAATACTTGCTGTCCTTCAAGCTGTCGGGGATCAGGTATTCGCCGCGCTTGAAGCCAACGGCGGAGAACTGCAGCGTATCGCCCGCCTGCGCCACGAAGCTGAAGTAGCCATAGACGTCGCTGATGGTCCCGCGGAAGCTGCCCTTGGTGAGGATGCTCGCGAAGGGCACGGGCTCCAGGCTGTCACCGGTGACCACCACGCCGCTGAACTGGACCAGCTTGCGGTCGGCACCACGCTGGGCGGTGGCGGTGAGCGTGGCGAACGACAGGAGGGCGAGCAGGAGGTGACGCATCGGAACAAAGGTAAACGGGCCGTCCGGCGCGCCCGGCGCACCGTTGCAGGGATGGGGGCGGACGGGCTAGCTTGCGGCATGAACAACGCCTTGCGCCCGCTCTTCGTACCCGCGCTGCTCACGGCCGGGGTCGCCAGCGCCCAGATCGTCATCGGTCCGGCGGACATGCTCGAGGCCGGCGATACCGTGCGGTACGCCACTGCAGGCACCACCGATGCGGACCTGGGCGCCACCGGTCCGGCGTTCACCTGGGACTTCAGCGCGCTGGTGCCCATGGGGGAGGGTGCGGACACGGCCGTCACCGTCGGCAGCACGCCCTTCCTCTACCAGTTCTACTTCAACAACCCCTTCCTCTATCCGGAACACGTGGCGGACTTCGCCCTGCGCGGGCAGGCGTTCGACTTCCAGACCATCAGCATCCAGGACGTGTACGACTATTACCGCACGGACAACGACGGCTTCCGCAACGTGGGCTTCGGTGCCAACATCAACGGTATCCCGGCGTCGGTGCAGCGCGAGCCGGTGGATGTGGTCTATCCCTTCCCGCTGGCCTACGGTGGGCAGAGCACGTCATACAGCGAATACCACATCACGGTGCCCGGGCTGGGCCACTTCGGGCAGGAGCAGACGCGCGACAACGAGGTGGACGGCTGGGGTACGCTCTACCTGCCGGCCGACACCTTCGAGGTGCTGCGTGTGGCCTCACGCCTGCAGCGCACGGACACCATCCACGTCGATCAGTTCGGCGTCGGCTTCTCGGTGCCCGAGCCGGAGAGCGTCGAGTACAAATGGCTGGCCCAGGGCAAGGACGAGCCGGTGCTGCAGGTGACCACGATCGGCGGCGCTCCCGCCTTCATCCGCTTCTACTACATGCCCGATGACGTGCCCACCGGCATCGCGGACGCGCCCCCGGCCACCGCTCCCGGGATCTGGCCGAACCCCGCCGGCACCACGCTGCACCTGCTCACCGATGGGAAGGCCGGCACGCTGGAAGTGGTGGGCATGGACGGCCGTGTGGTGCGCACCGTGGCGATCGCCGCGGGCGTGCGCGACCACGTGGAGGACGTGAGCGCGCTCGCACCCGGCACCTATGCGGTACGCCGCGCGGGCGGGACGGCCGTGGAGCGGTTCGTCATCGCGCATTGATCCCGATGGAACGGCTGCGCCGCTGGACGTGGCGATGCATCATGGCCCTTGTCCTCGGGGGCCTGGTATCGGCCGGGGCGATCTGGGCGGTCCAACGGCAGGTGCGGGCCCGGAGCGCGCCGTTCCTGTTCACGGCGTCCGATGCCGTTCCATCCCGTTTCACCGGCATCGTGCTCGGATGCCGCGTGAACGAAGGGGACGTCTCGCGCTGCCTGGAGGAGCGCCTGCAACGGGCCTGGGAGCTGTACCGGGCCGGAACGGTCCGGCGGCTGTTGCTCAGCGGTGACCATGGCCGGCGCGGTTACGACGAAGTGAATGCGATGAAGGCCTGGCTGGTGGCGCGTGGCGTGCCGCTGGAACACATCTTCCTGGACCATGCCGGCTTCGATACCTACGACACGATGGTGCGGGCGCGGGACATCTTCCAGGTGACGGACGCCGTGGTGGTCTCCCAGGCCTTCCACCTGCCCCGTGCGGTCTACCTCGCGCGCAGCTGCGGCATCGACGCCGTGGGCGTGGCGGCCGACCCGCCGCAAGGCAGTGCCTGCAGGGGGAGCGCCGTGCGCGAGCCGCTGGCCTGCATGAAGGCGTGGTGGAACGTTTCCTGGAACGCGGCGCCCCGGTTCGAGGGCGAAGCCATCCCGATCACCGGCTCACCGGTGGCCAGCTTCGATCAGCCGGCGGATACGCTGATGCGGTCGGAAGAATGGGTCCGCGGGCCCGCCGTGGCATCGGGGAGGAAGGACGATCACGGCCCGATCCGTTCACGCCGGTAGCGCACTTGCAGCCCACGGATGCGTTCCGCCTGCGCCGTGCACCATGCGCGCATCGCCCCGGCATCGTTCGTTCGCACGGCCTGGACGAGCGGATGGTCCGGCGGATGCGGCACGAGCTGTTGCAGCACCCAGCGCCCCAGGTCCGCCTCGATCTCCAGCGGGCTGCCATCGTGCACCGGGAAGCGGCCGGTCAGGGCCCGTGCGCCGTACTGCCCCACGAAGGCGGACACATAGCGGATGCGGCCCCAGCGTCCCGGTCCGAAGCGTTGCGCCTGCGGCAGGTGGCCCACTTCGTGCGCGAGCAGGGCGAGCCATGCCCACGTGGAAGCGGGGCTGTCGTTCCCGTGGCCGCGTGCATCGAAGTAGAGGCGCGTGAAATAGATGGTGGTGCCGATGGTCATCGCGCCGCCGCGGCGATAGGGGTACCAGGGCGCGTGCAGCAGGTTCGCCCCGGCGGGACGGATGCGGGTGCGGGCCAGCAGCGCGTCCGGTACATCGCTCACCGCATGCAGGACGGTCCGCAGCCCGGGGGAGAGGCGGCCGTCGTCGGTGATCCAGGGCAGGGCGGTGCCCACGGCTCAGATCATCCGGATGCTGTACAGCTTGCACAGCCAGGCGAGCTGCCCGGAATGCGTGCCCTCGTGCCGGATCGCATGCGTGATCGTGTCGTGCAGGCGCGGCCCCAGCACGGGCAGCGGAGCGGGCGTGGGGCGTTCGAGATCCTCCGCCGTCAAGGTCGGTATGTGCGCCATCGCCTTGGCATGTACTTCCTGGAAGACGTCCCACACCTCGCTGAACGGTGGGCATTGGTCGGGCGGAAGGCCGGCGCCGCCCACGTTGAAGTGCTTCGCCCAGGAGAACTTGGTGAACGGTCCGCCCGTGGCGGCCAGCAGCATCCCGTTCTCGGTGGTGGCCAGGTGCGCGATCTGCCAATATGCGGAGTTGAGCTCGTGGCCTTCGCACACGAAGCGCCGATGCAGGTCCTGGTCCTTCAAGGCATTGAAGTAGAAGAGCGTCCATTCGCGGGCGCGGTCCATCATCGTGGCCAGGAAGCGGCTTTCGGGGTGCATGGGGCAAAGGAACGGCTGTAGGCGATTTTTCCACCGCGGACCGCATCGCGGGATGATGCCGTACATTCGTTCCGTCGGAACGTTCTTTCTCAGCCGTGCCGGCTGATCAGGATACAGCCCACACAGGCCATAGGTTCTCAAAACCAACAAGCTTACCTCAGGGTCGGAAGATCCAAAGGGCAAGGGCGGGCCTCGCCACCTTCGGGTGGTCCCCTCCGGGGGCATCGAGGATTACCGATCCCTTTCTGTCCGACCCGCTCATGTGATCCATGGGTTTTTTGAACTCGGTCCTGTGTGGGCTTTCCTGTTCCCGCTCCTGGACGATGGAAAGGCAGGCACGGCCCTGCCAGGTACCGCACCGCGCACGTTCCAGGTCCGGCCTCCCCGTCCCCCCTTCACTTCGTGCGGTCCCCGATATACTTCTTTTGTGCCCCATGTCACCGTCCGCCTACCCCGTCATGGAGTCCTTCTACACCCTGCAAGGGGAAGGGGCGTTCACCGGCCAGGCCGCGTACTTCATCCGCCTGGCGGGCTGCGACGTGGGCTGCACGTGGTGCGATGTGAAGGAGAGCTGGGACGCAGGCATGCACCCGGTGCGCCCGATCGGCGCGCTGGTGGAAGAGGCCTCCGTCCATCCGGGCCGCATCGCGGTGGTCACGGGGGGTGAGCCCTTGCTGCACGACCTCGGTCCGCTGACCGCCGCCCTGCGCGGAGCCGGCTTCCGCACGCACATCGAGACCAGCGGCTCCTCGCCCCTGAGCGGCGATTGGCATTGGATATGCTTGAGCCCGAAGAAGTTCAAGCCGGCCCTGCCCGCCGCCTTCGCCGCCGCCCACGAGCTCAAGGTCATCGTCTTCAACAAGCACGACCTGGGCTGGGCGGAGGAACAGGCGGCCCGGGTGGGCGACGACTGCCTGCTGTACCTGCAACCCGAATGGAGCAAGCGCGAGGCGATGATGCCATCGATCGTGGAGCACGTGAAGCGCCATCCGCGCTGGCGCATCTCCTTGCAAACGCACAAGTACCTCGATATCCCTTGAAAGGCCACATGAAGGCGGAACACCGGAAGAGGACGATCGTCGGGCGGATGCTCCTGGCGCTGGTCGTGCTGGGCAGCGGAGCAGCGCCGGCGCTGGCGCAGCCCACGAACTACACCACCAGCGACAAGAAGGCCATCAAGCTCTACGAGAGCGGGGGCGAATGCCTGCGGCAGCGCAAGTGGAGCTGTGCGGAGACCGACCTGAAGCGGGCCGCCGCGCTGGACCCGCGGTTCATCGAGCCGCGCATCTACCTCGCCGAGATGTACGAGGAACGCGGCCTGTCCGGGCAGGCGATGGACTACTACGGCCAGGTGGTGGCGATCTCGCCGCGCTACTTCACCCCCGCGGCCCTGCACCTG
The DNA here is from genome assembly GCA_018267055.1 of Bacteroidota bacterium. Classification (GTDB taxonomy): domain Bacteria; phylum Bacteroidota; class Bacteroidia; order Flavobacteriales_F; family PHOS-HE28; genus PHOS-HE28. The sequence continues at coordinate 15,956 of JAFDZF010000190.1, read as the reverse complement.
GCCGAGCTGGAGTTCACCGCGGGCCGGTACGACGATGCGGAGAAGCATTACCGCCTGTCCCTGGACGTGGACGGCGACCCCGTGCGGAAACAGCGCGCGGAACACGGCCTTGCCAGTTGCGTGTTCGCCCGTGAGGCCCTGGCGCATCCCGTGCCGTTCGATCCGCACGGCCTGGGCCCGAACGTCAACACCAAGGCCCCGGAGTACTACCCCTGTGTCACGGCGGACGACAGCACGCTGATGTTCACGCGCCTGGTCGAGGATGCGCGCTCGCCCTACGGCAAGCAGGAGGATTTCTTCGTGAGCCACAAGGGCGCCGACGGGCAGTGGGGCCCCTCGCAGCCCATCCCGAGCGTGGACACGGAGAACAATGAAGGCGCGGGCACGCTCACGCCCGATGGCCGTTTCATCGTGTTCACCAAGTGCGCGGGCGTCGACGGCAGCTATGGCGACGGCCTGCGGGGGCTGGGCAGCTGCGACCTCTTCATCAGCCGCCGCCTCGGCGACCGGTGGACGAAGCCGGAGAACCTGGGCGCGCCGGTGAACTCCCGCCATTGGGAGAGCCAGCCCTCGATGGGCAGCGATGGGCGCACGCTCTACTATGTGCGGGGCCAGCAGGCCGCCAATGGCTTGAAGAGCATGGACATCTGGGTGGCGCACCTGCAGGACGACGGCACCTTCAGCAAGCCGGAGATGCTCGGGCCCACCATCAACACGCCGTTCCAGGAGGAGAGCGTGCAGATCCATCCCGACGGCCGCACCCTGTATTTCAGCAGTGACGGACATCCCGGCATGGGCGGGCTCGACATCTTCGTGAGCCGCAAGCAGCCCGATGGCTCCTGGGGCACGCCGCAGAACCTCGGCTACCCGATCAACACCAGCGGTGACGAGAACAGCGTGGTGGTGGGGGCGAACGGCAAGCTCGCCTATATGGCCAGCGACCGGCCCGGCGGCCAGGGCGAACTGGACCTTTACGGCTTCGAGCTGCCGGTGGCGGCCCGCGCCACGCCGGTGAGCTACATCCGCGGCACCGTCACCGACATCAACACCGGGGCGCCCGTGGAGGCCGACGTGGAGCTGTACGACCTCGCCGACGGCACGCTGGCCACCGCGGCCTACAGCGACCCGCGCACCGGCGCGTTCCTGGTGTGCCTCCCGTCCGGCCGCGACTACGCGCTGAACGCCGGTGCGGAGGGCTACCTGTTCTTCAGCCGCAACTACAGCATCGCCCAGGACATCGGCACCACGCCGTACCAGCTGGACGTGAAGCTGAGCCCCATCACCACCGGCAGCACCATCGCCCTGCGCAACATCTTCTTCGCCACGGCGAGCTACGCATTGCTGCCCGCTTCCAACGCCGAGCTGATGAAGCTGGCCGGCCTGCTGCGCACCAATGCCACGCTGCGCATCGAGGTGGGCGGCCATACCGACAACGTGGGCAACGACGCGGCCAACCAGAAGCTGAGCGAGCAGCGGGCCAATGCCGTGCGCGACTTCCTCATCGCCCAGGGCATCGACGGCGGGCGCGTGACGGTGAAGGGCTACGGGGAGACCAAGCCGTCCGCCACCAACGACACCGAGGAAGGCCGCGCGCTCAACCGGCGCACGGAGATCACGGTACTGTGAGCGGTCAGGCCTTCGCCAGGCGGGCGTCCAGGCTCAGCGGTCCCGCGCCGGCGTAGGCGATGAAGAGGGCGGTGCCGATCAGCGCGATGTTCTTCATGAACATGGCCATATGCAGCTGCTGCTGCATGGGATCGGCCTGCGCCCAGAAGGGATGCATCGCGAAGGTCACCGGCACCAGGAAGAGCACGAGCAGCCAGGCGCCATAGCGGGCCTTGTAGCCCACGGCGATGCTGAGGCCGCCGATGAGGCTGAGCAGCCCGGCGAAGGGCACCATCACTTGGGCGATGGGCACGCCTGCGGCGGCGGCGTATTCGGCGCCGCCGCCGAAGAGGTGGTTGAAGCCGGTCATCACGAAGAGGAAGGCGAAGAGGATGCGGCCGAGGAGGGGCAGGGTGTTCATGGTCCGTTGCAGTTGTCAGGACCGCGAAACAATCGCACGGGCAGGGCCTTTCAGCGGGCCGCTGGCCCGCGCTCCCAGCGGCTTTCCCCGAGGGTAGCGGGGCTATTTGCCCACCGCTGCGGTGATGCGCTTGCGGTGCGCCACGCCCCAGGTGCGCAGCGCGTCGATGACCTCCTCCAGGGAGCGGCCCCAGGTGGTCAGCGAGTACTCGATCGTCACCGGCGTGGTGGCGTAGACCTCGCGCTTCACCAGCTGGTTCGCCTCCAGTTCCTTCAGTTCCTTGCTCAGCATCTTCGGGGTGATGCCGGCGATCTCCCGTTGCAGCTCGGTGAAGCGGCGCTTGCCGCTGAAGGAGAGGGCCAGCAGGATCATGATCTTCCACTTGCCGCTGAGGATGTCGAGGGTGTCGCGCAGGGGCAGCAGGTGGGTGGCGCATTCCCGGGAGCCGATGGCATGGCGTTCGGGCTGGGCGAGGAGGGTGGAGGAGGAAGTCACTTTCTGGAAGGATAGTGGTATGTGTCCGGATGTCGATTACAAATGTATAGCGATGGCCGTACTTTCGTGCCCATGATGAAGGTCGAGATCTGGTCGGACGTGGTCTGCCCCTTTTGCTACATCGGGAAACGCGAGTTCGAGCGGGCCCTGGAGCGCTTCCCCGCCAAGGCCCAGGTGGAGGTGGAGTGGAAGAGCTTCGAGCTGGACCCTCGCGCACCGCAACGCAGCCCCGACGACACCTATGCCATGCTCGCCAAGAAGTACGGGCGGACGCTGGACGAGGCCCGGGCCATGACGGCCTCGGTGGTGGAGCGTGCGCGGGCCGTGGGGCTCCACTACGACATGGACCGGGTGGTCCTGGCCAATTCCTTCGACGCGCACCGGCTGATCCAGCTGGCCAAGACCAAGGGGCTGGGCGATGCGGCCGAGGAGCGGCTGTTCCGGGCCCACTTCACCGAGGGAGCGCACATCGCCGACCGGGCGACGTTGCAGCGCCTGGGCGAGGAGATGGGCCTGGACGGCGTGGAGGTGGAGCGCGTGCTCGCCGGTGATGCGTTCACGGCCGAGGTGCGCAACGACGAGCAGGAGGCGCAGCGGACCGGCATCCGCGGGGTACCCTTCTTCGTCATCGATCGCACGTACGCGGTGAGCGGTGCGCAGGCGAGCGACCATTTCCTGGCGGCGCTCCAGCAGGCCTGGGGCGAGCGCCCGGTGCCGCTGGTCACGGTCGGGGGCGGCGATGCGCCGGCCTGCACGCCCGATGCAGGGTGCGCGCCCGGTGCCTCAGTGTGAGACGAACTTGAGGCCGATGATGCTCCCGATGAGCGTCACCAGGAAGAAGACCCGCCAGAAGTCCACCGGCTCGCGGAAGAGCACGATGCCCACCAGCACGGTGCCCACCGCTCCCACGCCGGTCCACACCGCGTAGGCCGTGCCGATCGGCAGGGTGAGCGTGGCGCGGTAGAGCAGGTACATGCTGATCGTCAGGCACGCGGCAAAGCCGGCCCACCACAGCGTGGCGGTCTGTCCCGCGGCTTCCTTCGCTTTTCCCAGGCAGGTGGCGAAACCGACCTCGAACAACCCGGCGATGATGAGCAGTCCCCAGTTCATGGGCACAAAGATCGACCGCCCGTCGATCGGTCAGTCGCTCACCGCGATCAGCACGCCGAGCGTGCCGTCCATCTGCCGGAGCCCCTGGTCGGGCATGTAGGCGCGGCTGATGGCCCCGTCTAGGTAGAGCGCGTCGGTGCAGCCCCGGGCCTTGAACCAGGCGGCGAGGTCGTGGAAGTTCACCGGCACGCGGCTGATGGCGAACACCACGCTGCCGTCCGGCCGCAGGCCCACGCCATTGCGGATGTTCACGTTGGCCGATCCTTCGCGGAACGCGGCGTTGATCGTGCCGTGGGCCAGCAGCATCGGGCCGGACTGGGTGGCGTAGCGGACGTCCTTCCGCAGGGGGAACTCCGCCGTGGTGCAGAGGAAGGCCCGCCCGTCGTTCGTCAGGCCGAACACGCCGTTGGGCTGCAGGTAGAAGTTGCCGTGGCCGTCGCGCCTGGTGATCAGCCGGGTGACGGTGCGGCCCTCCTCGATGTACAGGCCGAGGGGCGCCTGGTCCTGCGTGTACATGCCGCCGTTCATGGCGAAACGCAGCGTGCGCCCGCGGGCGGCCTCGGACCGTTGCAGGGACCCGATGTCGCCCAGGATACGGCCGTCGGCATCCTTCCAGTGGAGGGTGATCCGCTCCTCGTCCGGATCCACCACGCGCTCCGCGAAACGGGGGGCGTCGCCCGGGCGCAGGCCCAGGACGGCGAAGGCGGCCATCACGGCCGCTCCGGTGATCGCTGCGGGCCGCATCAGTCCTCGAGCACGCCGAACTTGCCCGTGCCGAAATCCGCGATGGCCTGCTGCACCTGCTCGGGCGTGTTCATCAGGAACGGGCCGTAGTGCGCGATGGGCTCGTTGATCGGCTCGCCGCTCAGCACCAGCAGGATGCTCTCCTCGCCGGCCTCCACGTGGATGGCCGTGCCTTCGTTCTTGAAGAGCACGAAGTGGTCGGCCGGCGCGGCCTCGCCGTTCACGGTCACCGCGCCCTGCACCACGAGGATGCCGGTGTTGTAGGCCGCCGGCAGGTCGAGGTCGAGCGTGCCTTGCGCACGCAGGCGCACGTCGTACATCTCGATGGGGCTGAAGGTGTGCGCCGGTCCCTGCACGCCGCGGTGGCTCCCCGCGATCACGTGCACGGTGCCCGCGCCGTCGGGGAGGGTGAGCAGGCCCTTGTCGGCATGGCGGATGCCCTGGTAGCGGGGGGCGGTCATCTTGTCCTTGGCGGGCAGGTTCACCCAGAGCTGCACCATCTGGAAAGGGCCGCCGCTGCGGCTGAAGGCCTCCTCGTGGTATTCCTTGTGCAGCACGCCGCTGCCGGCGGTCATCCATTGCACGTCGCCCGGGTCGATGACGCCGCTGTTGCCTGCGCTGTCGTGGTGCGCCACATGGCCCTGGTAGGCGATGGTCACCGTTTCGAAGCCGCGATGCGGATGCACGCCCACGCCCCGCGGCCGGTCGGTCGCGGGGAACTCCACCGGGGAGTTGTAGTCCAACAGGAAGAACGGGCTGGTGCGCCGCTGGATGCGGTAGCCGTTGGGGAAGAAGTTGTGCACGCGGAACCCGTCACCCACCATGTTCGCCGGGGGCGGGGGAAGCACCGCTTCGATGCGCTTGGGTGTGTTCATGCCTTGAAGTTAAGCCCGCCCGCGGCGGTCCTGTGCCGATCTTTGGCCGTCGCCCATGCCCCCGCGCACCTACCTCCGTGATGGCCGTGCGCCCGTCCCCAAGGACGAGCGCACCAGCGCGCTGATGAGCCGCATCCGCGCGAAGAACACGGGCCCCGAGCGGGTGATGCGTGAAGCCCTGTCGGCCGCGGGCATCAAGGGCTACCGGCTGCACTACACCAAGGCCCCGGGCCGGCCGGACGTCGCCTTCGTGGGGCGGCGCGTGGCGGTGTTCGTGCACGGCTGCTTCTGGCACGCCTGTCCGCACTGCCAGCCCGTGTGGCCGAAGAGCAACACTTCGTTCTGGCATGCGAAGCTGGACCGGAACAAGGCCCGCGACCAGCGCAAGGCGCGCGAACTGCGCCAGGCCGGATGGCGCGTGGTCACCGTATGGGAGTGCCGCCTGAAGCGCGATGCCGCGAAGGAGGTGTCGCGTGTGCGGCGCGCGTTGGACGCCTGACCGTCACTGCACCAGCTCCTGCCGGCGCACCGGGCGGCCGTAGCGGGCGCGGTAGGCCGTAGGCGACATGCTCGTGAGCCGCTTGAACACCTGGCGGAAGGCCTTGTGGTCGGAATAGCCCGAGGCGTACATCGCGTCGTTCACGGGCGTGTTGCGCTCCAGGTTCTTCTTGGCCACCTCCACGCGCACGCGCTGCAGGTACTCCAGCGGGGTGAGGCCGGTGGCTTCCTTGAAGCGGCGGCTGAAGTTGCGCGGGCTGAGGGCCAGGTCCGAGGCGATGGCTTCCATGTTGAGGGCCTCCTCGTGGCGGGCCTCCATGATGCGCTGGGCCTTCAGCACCTCCGCATCGCGGTGGTCCTTCATGCCTTGGAACACCAGGAAGACGCCCTGCGAGCTGCGGTCGATGTCGATCTCGAAGGTCTTCGCGGCCTGCAGGGCCATGTCGCGGCCGTTGAACTTCTCCACCAGGTGCAGCACCAGGTTGAAGAAGGAGGTGGCGCCGCCGCTGGAGTAGATCCCGTTCTCGTCGGTCACGATGCGCTCCACGCGCAGGTCCACGTCCGGGAAGGTGGTGCGGAACAGGTCGGATACCAGCCAGTGGGTGGTGCAGCGCTGTCCGGTCATCAGGCCGGTGGCGGCAAGGAGGAAGGCGCCGGTGCAGAGGCTGCCCACTTCGGCTCCCGCGCTGCGCATGGCGCGCACCCAGGCGATGGCGTCCTCGTTCATGCGCACCAGCTCCACCAGGTCGCCGTTGAACGCGGGGATGAGCACCAGGTCCGTACGCTCCAGCTCGTGCAGGCGCTTGCTCGGCCGGATGGCGAACACCCCTTCGTACAGGCCGGTCTCGGGCGCCACGCCCACCAGGTCCACCGCATAGGCGGGAGGATGGCCCTGGGCGGCCAGGACGCTGTTGACCCAATTGAAGACCATGACCGGGCCGACCACGCTGCTGAGGATGGGCTCGCCATGGGGAACGAGGATGCTGATGTGCCGCATGCAGGGATGGGGCGAAGGCCGGATCGCCCCCGCTGATCGTCAAAACTACACCCCGTCCACCGGCGGGGGACCGGGTACGTTCGCCTCCACGAACACCCCCATCCCATGAAGCGCATCGACCTCTTCCATTGGATCTTCAACGGCCTCCTGGCGGCCCTCATGCTCTTCTCGGGCATCCCCAACATCCTCAGCACGCCCGGGTCGGTCCAACTGGTGAGCGATCACCTCCGGTTCCCGCTGTTCTTCATCCCGTTCCTGGGCGTGGCCAAGGTGCTGGGGGCCATCGTCGTCCTGCTCCCGGGCTTCCCGCGGCTGAAGGAATGGGTCTACGCCGGGTTCACCTACGACCTGGTGGCGGCCACGTACGCCAGCATCTGCGTGGGCGACCCGGCCAGCGGATGGCTGTGGATGTCCCTCTTCTTCGTGCTGCTGGCGGCCGCCTGCATCGCCTATCACCGGCGGCTGAGGGCACGCGCCCAGGCCGTGTGAGCGGCCCTTTCGCTCCCGGCCCCCGTCGGGCAGCATTATTTTTTCGTGCGGAGCGTCCGGATCCGTCCGGCCCGTTCGTCAAAGGCATGAACGACCGAACGAACAATACAAAACACACGATCATGAGCAAGTACATGTTCCTGTTCCGCGGTGGCAACGCCCGCTTCAGCATCGACCCCGAAGCCGACCCGCAGGGGTGGCAGGCGCACATGATGAAATGGAAGGTCTGGATGGATGGGCTGGCCGCGAAGGGCCGATTGGTGGGCGGCGAGCCGCTGGACCAGCCGGGCAAGGTGATCACCGGCCGTGGCAAGAAGGTGACCGACGGTCCCTTCGTGGAAGGCAAGGAGATCGTGGGCGGCTATGTGATGGTCAATGCCGGCGGCCTGGATGAAGCGGTGGAGCTGAGCAAGGGCTGTCCCATCTTCGAGTATGACGGCATCGTGGAGGTCCGCCCGGTGCAGGAGATGAACATGTGAGCACCACCGGCGATACGCGCGCGTTGGCCGACCATCTTTTCCGCCGTGAGGCGGGGAGGATGGTCGCCACGCTGACGCGCCTGTTCGGTGCCCGGCACGTGGGCCTGGCCGAGGACGTGGTGCAGGAGACGCTGCTGAAGGCCATGCATGAGTGGCCGTTCCGCGGCGTGCCGGAGCAGCCCGCCGCCTGGCTGTACCGGGTGGCACGCAACCTGGCCATCGACCGCCTGCGCCGGGAGGCCCGGGGCCTGGAGCTGCTGAAGGAGAACGCGGCCCTGTTGCGCAGCGAGTGGACCCTCAGCAGCACCGTGGGCGAGCTGATGAGCGGGCCGGCCATCGCCGACGACCAGCTGCGCATGATGTTCGCGTGTTGCCACCCCTTGCTGCCGCCCGAGCAGCAGGTGGCGCTGGTGCTCAAGACGCTGTGCGGCTTCAGCGTGCCGGAGATCGCGCGGGCGTTCATGACCAACGAGGAGCTGATCAACAAGCGGCTGTACCGGGCACGGGAGGCGTTCCGCGAGCTGGGCCGCCTGGAGGTGCCGCAAGGCGACGCCCTGACCGCCCGCCTGGACGCGGTGCTCTCGGCGATCTACCTGCTCTTCAACGAGGGGTACCATTCGGTGAGCCACGCGGCGTTCATCCGTGAGGACCTGATCGTGGAGGCGCTGCACCTGTGCCAGGCCCTGCTCGATCATCCGGTGACGCAGCGGCCCGAAGTGCGGGCCCTCTTCGCCTTGATGTGCTTCCACGCCGCGCGCACCGGTTCGCGCAGCGATGCGGAGGGAACGATCCTGCTGCTGAAGGAACAGGACCGTTCGAAGTGGGACCGCGCGCTGATCGCCCTGGGCAATGCGCACCTGGACGGGTCCGCCGAAGGCGAGCGCTTCACCGGCTACCACGTGGAGGCCGCCATCGCCGCGGCGCATGCCAATGCCCTGTCCTACGCGGCCACGCCGTGGGCCTACATCGTGACGCTGTACGACCGCCTGCTGCACTTCAAACCCACGCCGCTGGTGCGGATCAACCGGGCCATCGCCGTCTCCAACGCGCGCGGCGCCGAGGAAGCGCTGCGGGAGCTTTCCGCCGTGGACGAGCTGCACGATCTCAACCTGTACCATGCGGCGCGCGGCGACCTGTTGCACGAGCTGGGTCGTCACGCGGAAGCGCGCGAGGCCTACCGTATCGCGCTCTCGTTGACGCGAAGCCCGGCGGAGGAGCGAGTGGTCCGGCGCAAGCTGGAGGCCCTGGGCTGATCGCGGATCACAGCAGCTTCGCCAGCCACCAGGTATCGCCCCACCGGTCGGTGACGCCCGATCCGCGCACGCCATAGGCTTCGTCGCGCGGCGCGTAGATCTCCGTGCAGCCCGCGGCCAGGGCGCGGGCATGGGTGGCGTCGGTGTCGCTCACATAGATGTAGCAGGAGGTGGGCCGCGGCGTCCACTGGGCGCTGGACCGGCCGAGCATCAGCACGCTTGCGCCGATGGTCATCTCGGCATGCATCACGCGCTTGTCGGCATCGCGGTGCACTTCGCGCTCCTGCGCGTCGAACACGCGCTGGAGGAAGGCCATGAAGGCATCGGCATCGTCCACCAGGAAGTAGGGCATCACGCGCTGGTGCCCCTGAGGCGTTCTCGGTCCGCTCATCGGTACGGGATCATGGCGCAAAGGAACCGGGCCGGGTACCCGGGGAATTGGACGATCGCGTCACCATGCCGCGATCAGCCGGGAAGCTGTAGGAAATTGTCCGCCTTCTCCGATGCCTTCACGAAGTAGTCGCGCGGGTTCAGGCCGCTGAAGCGCTTGAAGTCGCGGATGAAGTGCGACTGATCGAAGTAGCCGCAGGCATGCGCCAGCTCGGTGAGCGAGGCAGCCTCGCCGCGCTCCAGCATGCGGTAGGTGCGCTGGGCACGCAGGATGCGCGCGAAGAGCGCAGGGGAGAACCCCGTGCAGGCCTTGAAGCGGCGCTCGAACTGGCGGCGTCCCGTGCCGCTCCGGGCGATGACCTCGTCCATGGGCGTGCGCCCTTGTTCCTCAAGGATGCGCTGGACGATCCCTTCCATCGGTGCATCGGTGCCGTCCACCACGCGCCGTTGCAGCGCGGCGGTGAGGAGGTCGGCCCGCTGCGCATGGTCCGGGGCTGCGCACATGCGGGCTTCGAGGTCGCTCCCCTCGGCGCCCCAGAGGACGTCCAGCCCGGTGAAGGTGTTGAAGCAGGCTTCGGGACGAAGGCCGAAGAGCGCTTGCACGCTCCAGGGCCAGAGGTAGGCGCCGAAGAGGCTGAAGGGACCACAGGCGACGTTGTCCGCGAAGGCATTGATGGCGCCGGCCAGGTGTGCGGGCGGCGCGGGCCTCCCGTCCGCCTCGATGAACCGGCCCCGGCAGATGAAGACCAGGTTCGGACAGGTCTCCGCGATGAGGCGGTGCGGCGCGCGGCCCTGCACGCCGCCCTCCAGTGTCCAGAAGAAGCGGACCACGTGCGTGAGCGTGGCGGGCGGATCGATCGTCCGGTAATCCATGCGTCCCGGCAAAGATGCGGCCGCAGGAAGGGCGTGCCGATCAATGCATCACGCTCACGGAGAGCATCTCCACGCGGTCGGTGCGCTGCACCCGCAGGTGGTAGAGGCCTTCCGGCAGGGCGGCCACGTCGAAGGAGGCAGGTGCGCTTTGCGGGTCCAGCCGGCGCTCAGCGACCGTGCGTCCTGCGCCGTCGAGCAGGGTGAGGGTCATCGGTCCGTCCACACGCGTGCGTGTACCCACCTGGAAGGACCCGCTCGCCGGGTTGGGGTAGAGGAGAAGGTCGGCCCCTGCCATGCCACCGGGCCCCACGTAACGGATGTCGGACACCGTGGTGGTGCCGTCCGTGTCGGTCTGCCGCAGGCGGTAGTAGAGGTCGCCTGCCGGCGCGGCTTCGTCCTGGGCGGAGTAGGCGAGGACCGATGTGCTGTTGCCTGCGCCGGGCACCTCGAGGATGGGCGACCAGGTGGTGACGTCCGTGGAGCGCTCCACGGTGAAGCGGTCGTTGTCGTGCTCGCTGGCCGTGGCCCAGTCCAGGCGGACGCGGGTCGCGCTTTCGCGGGTGGCCGAGAAGCCGAGCAGCTCGATGGGGAGCGGCGTGCCGGCGATGGACGTGGTGGCGAGGGTGAAGCGTCGCCCGTCCGCGAGGGCGGTCACCGCGGCGAACTTGTACGATCCCCCGCCCACGCTGGTGGCCCCGCTGATGGGTGTCTCATCCGCGAAGGCCCCGTCGTTGTCCGTGTCCACCAGGAGGCGCAGCTGGGTGGCGTTCACCGTGCCGAGCCCGCTGAGGTCGAAGACCATGTCCACTGCGCCCACGTCCGCGGGGTTGCCCGCCAGGTCCACTTCGTTCACGCGCCATACGCGGCCCCATCGGCCCTGGACGGTGGGCGGATAGTCGGAGCTCGCGCCCGTGCCGAACCAGCCGTTGTTGTGGCCCCAGATCAGGAATTCGCCGTTGTTCAGGCCGGAGGGGTTCGAGATGCGGACCACGCTGCTGCCGCGCGAATCCTTCTGGAAATCGGTGGCGCTGATCTGGCCGATGCCGGCCACTTCGTGGTCGAAATCGCCGCGGACCGGATCGTCATTGGTGTACAGGTCGTTGGCCCCGAGCGTGGTGCCGTACTTGGCCGAGAGGTAGTTCCCCAGGATGATCCGCTGCGCCGCGTTCAGCGCGGTGTTGAAGAGGATCACTTCGGCGATGTCGCCGTTCCAGTTCTCCGTTCCGGCCTGCACGCCGATGGCCACGTCGGTCCAGGAGCGCAGTGTACCGTCGTAGCTCACGGTGCCGGCCGCCGCATTGTTCACGTACTGCACGATGTTGGTGCCATCGTAGTTGCCGTTGAGCACGTACCAGGTATTGGCGCTCAGCGTGGTGGTGGCGGGCACGTTCTTCGAGGTGCCGTCGGACTGGATCCCGCGGCCCCACACGGCGGCGGCGTTCGATACCCACATGCCGAGGTTCTTGTTGCCCGGAGTGCTGGAGAGCGCATTGCCGGTGGCGGCGCCTTGAAGGAGGCCGGGGTTGGAACTGGGCAGGCTGGCATAGCGGGCGACCACCCAGGCCGAGGCCTGGTTGCCGGACGTGATGCCGGTGGTGGTGAAATGGTCCGCGTTGGCCTGGGTGAAGCGCAGCGCGGGATAGCTGTTCACCGCGCTGGTGATGTAGTTGGGCCGCTTCGCCAGGGTGGTCTGCAGTGCGTTCTTGTTGTTGCCGGAGCCGTCGCTCCACTGGTACACGTTGTCGCCGTTCGCGGCCGGGGTGGTGCCGGCATTGGTATAGACCCCGCGGTCGGCACGCAGCCAGAGCACGTTGTTCGTGGCGGTGCCGATGCCCGCCGGCCCGGTCTGGGCCATGAGCTGGGATACGAGGGACACCCCTGCGAGCAGGAGGCCTGTCCGTTGATCCCGTCGTTCCATGGCGCGCGTTGTACGCGCGGCGGTCCGTGTTGGTTGTGGCCGGCCTCAGGGATGATGGCCGAGCGTGCCCTGGGGATCGTACCGCTCCTGCACCTGCGCCAGCCGTGCGAGGGTGACGGCGGGCCAGGCCGTGGCGAAGTGTTCCGCCGATCGTGGCCGCCCGATGAAGTTGATGTTGTTCTCCGCGCAGGTCCAGGGGCGGAGCGCATCCATCAGGCGGTCCGAAGCATCGGGCAGCACCTGGGCGAACAGCGACGGGTCCGGTGAAGCATAGCTCACCACGAACCCTGCGCTGCGCCCGCCCACGGCGGACCCATCGGCCGCATCGCGCCGGGTGGCCTCGCCCAGGTGGCGGACCTGTATGCCGGTGAACGGCGTGTCGCGCACGTGGTCCAGGAAAGCGGTGGCGAAGTCGGGATCGACGCGGTCCAATGCCAGGCCACTGACCCACGCCGGCATGGGCTGGGTGGGGTCGTTGTGGATGCGGGCCACGTCGCGGCAGGGCAGCTCGCCGAGGTCGTCGATATGGACGGGTGCGGCCGCACGGAGCGGAGCGGCCAGCCGGGCCCCTTCGGCGGGATCGCCGGGATAGGTGAAGCAGAGCACCAGCAGCCGGCGGCCACGGAGCGGTGCCGGCACCACGTCCAGCGGCGGAAAGCGCAGGAAGGCCACGCTCGTGGTCACCCGGGGATCCGCGGTGGCGGTCCAATCCACCCACCGGCGGAAGGCCTGCTCGCGGTGCTGCTCCTCGAAGAAGAGGGCACCCGCGTAAAGCGTGCGCTGCTCCACCAGGCGCACGCGCAGCTCGGCCACCAGCGCGCCGATGTATTTGCCGCCGCGGAGGGCCCACAGCAGGTCCGGATGATCGTCGGTGTCGACCACTTCCCCGGATCCGGTGACCAGGGTGGCACCGACGAGGAAATCGCTGCTGAAGCCATGGCTGCGGGCCAGCGGTCCCAGGCCGCCTCCCAGCAGGTAGCCCGCCACGCCCACGGTCGGCGAGGAGCCGGTGATGGGGAAGAGGCCATGGTCCGCCGCCGCGGCCACCACCGGGCCCCAGCACGCCCCTCCACCGATGAAGGCCGTGCGCGCGGGCACGTCGATGCGCACCTGGTCCATGCGCCGTGTGGAGATGAGCAGTCCTGAAGTGATCGGGACATAGGCCCCGTGCCCCGCGCCCTGGACGCTCACCGGCATCCGCCGCTCCCGCGCGAAGCGCACGGCTTCGGCCAGGTCGTTCAGGGAGGTGACGCCCACCACCAGCTCGGGCGTGTGCGTCACCGCCAGGTTGAAGGCGGCGATCTCCGGGGCGTAGCCGGCGTCGGCGGGGGTGAACACGGGACCGCTTACGCGGGAAGCGAGGGAGGCAGGCATGGGAGAGGGGTATGCGATGTCGTGGGGGGGGCGCGAAGATCGAGCCCGGAAGGTCCGCACGACTTGTCGCCGATCAAGAACGGACCGCATCGGGGCTGCCTATTTTGGTGGGCGCATGCGCAAGCGTCCCGACTTCGGCCACAGCGCCGATGCGTACTTCACCCGCCTGGATCCCCGGATGCAGCCGTTGGCGTTCGCGGTGCGCGAAGTGGTGCTGCGGGCCCTGCCGCCCACGGCCGTGGAGCTGATCAAATGGGGCGTGCCCTGCTACATGCTGCCCGGGCACGCGATGTGGACCTGCTCCATCCGCGCGGCGAAAGCGCACATCACTTTGCAGTTCGGCCCCAGCGGCGCCCGCCTCGATGATCCCGAAGGGCTGCTCGAGGGCACCGGCAAGGACCTGCGCCACGTGAAGGTGCGCAGCGAACAGGACCTCCGGAAGCGCACGCTCACCGCCCTGGTCAAGCAGGCCGCGCGGATCGATGGCGCGGAGGCGTGAGCGGGTCAGGCCCGATCGCCGAACAGCCGGTCCAGGGCTTCCTCCAGCGTCGGCGCGAAGTGGACCTGCCGCCCGGCGTTGCTCTCGCGGATGAGGTCGGCCAGGCTCCGGCCGGGCTGTGCCGGTGGATCGCCCACAATGGCCAGCCGCAGTCCGTAGGTGGAGAACTTCTGGAGCACGTCGCCGGCGATGCCGGTGCGCAGCCGGAAGAAGTCCGGCGTGCAATGCTCCACACGGAGGATCAGCGCGGCGGCGTCCAGTTCCCAGCAGCGGGCCAGCAGGTCCAGCGCATCCGGCACGCCGTGCAGCGCCACGCCGTCCGCGATGACCTGGGCGGCGCGCCCTCCGTTGTGCTCGATCGTTCCGACGTCCATGGCGGATCGGCCGTGAAGATCGGGGCTCCGTTCGTTCCCGTTCACGCCAATGTGCCGTCCACGGCGAAGCGTCCGCCCCCGGCGACCAGCAGCGCCAGGGCCATGCCGATCATGAGCAGGTTGAACTCGATGCCCTCGCCGGCCTGCGCACCGAACCAGTTCATGAAGAAGCCGTTGGATCCGTGCACAGTGATGATGGCGCCCACCATGATCACCAGGAAGGCGGCGGCCCAGATGCGGGTGCCCAGCCCGGCGATCAACGCGAGCGCCCCCACCGACTCGGCGAGGATGATGAGCACGCCGGCGATGGCCGGAAGGCCGATGGTGCCGGTGAAGTAGTCCAGCGAGGCCTTGAAGCCGCTGCCGCCCCACCAGCCCAGCAGCTTTTGTGCGCCATGCGGGAACATGACGGCGCCCAGGGTGATGCGCAGGAGGAGCGGGGCCCAGCCGGTGCTGGTGGCGAAGAGGAGGTCTTTCATGCGGTGTGCCGGGGCGTATATGCCCGTCGGCGCCACAAAGGGACCAGGGCCCATGCCCGCGATCCTTAATGTACCTTAAGGCTTTTCCTCGGTGAGCAGGCGGCGGCGCAGGGTGCTGAGGAACTCGGGCGTCACCCCGAGGTAGGAGGCCACCAGCTTCTGCGGGATGCGTGCTTCCAGCCCGGGGTACTTCCGGCGGAACGCGGCATAGCGCTCGCCGGCCTCCAGGCTCAGGCTCTGCTCCACGCGGCGTTGCAGGGCGATGTACGCGTTCTGGAACAGGATGCGCGAGAAGCGCTCGAACTTGGGCACGCGCCGGTAGAGCATCTCCATGTCGTCCTTGCCGATGCCCAGGGTGCGGGTGGCTTCGATGGCCTCGATGCCATAGCTGCACGGGACGCCCAGGGCGAAGCTCTCGATGTCGAAGGCCCACCAGTCCTCGGGGGCGAACTTCACGACGTGCTCGACGCCCTCATCGTCCACGTTGAACACCTTGATGCAGCCCTCCACCACGTAGTGCATGGTGCGGCATACCTCGCCGCGGCTCAGCAGCACGGCCTTGCGCGGATGCTCGCGGAGGCGCAGCACCGAGGCGAAGAGGGCCAGCTCCTCCGCATCGAGCGCGATGGTGCGCGCCACGTTGGCCGCGATGGCGGCGACGGTGTCGGGACCGATGCGGGGATCCATGCGGCGAAGCTAGGCGAAGGCCCAGGGCCCCTCCACAGCGGCCTGTTCACGGAATGCATGCGTCGGTCCCGCTGATCGGGGGCGGGCGATCCGAACTTCACGGGGCATGGATGCGGGTCGCCCCAAGCTTCCCCGGACGCGGGTCTACGCCGCGGGTGTCGTGGCCATCCTGCTGCTCGTGGGGGTGGGCATCGCGGCGAAGGAGGGCAGCTGGGCCCTCTGCGGCGAATTCGTGGGCGCGGCGCTGGTCGCGCTGGCCTGGTACCGGCTGGGCGGGCCCATGGAGGGCATGCCGTAGCGTCTTGATCCTCCCGTCCGGTCAACGAGGCCTGGCCATCGCGCAGTAACCTCCGATCGCCCGCCGCGTAGACACGGATGACTTTTTAGGACCCCATG
>JAFDZF010000018.1 GCA_018267055.1 Bacteroidota bacterium | reverse complement strand
CCCGAGGGCGTTGATGGTGGCGGAGCCTTGTGCGGCGGCGCAGCCGTTGGCATCGGTGACGGTGACGGTGTAGGTGCCTGCACCGGCGGTGAGGGTGGCGAGGGTGTCGGCGGGGTGTCCGGTGTTCCAGGAATAGTGGTAGGGGGCGGTGCCGCCGTTGGCGGTGACGGTGATGGCACCGTCGTTATTGCCGGCGCACTGCTCATGGGTCACCGCTAGGTTCGCGATCGTGATCGCCGCCGGTTGGGTGATGGTGACATTGACCGTGGTGTCGCAGCCATAGCCGTCGGTCACCCGCACGTGGTAATTGCCCGCGGCCAGGCCGGTGGCGGTGTGCGCGGTCTGTGCGGCCGGGTCGTTCCACAGGTAGGTGAAGCCGTTGGCATTGGGCAGGTAGGTGGCCGAGCCGTTCGCCGTCCCGTTGCACAAAGCGTTCGTATGGCTGATGGAGGACGTGAAGAAGCTGCTGGGCAGGGTCACGTGCACGGTGTCGCGGGCCGGCGGACAGCTCGTGTTGCCCGTGGTGGTGAGGTAGAGGTCGATGCCGCCGCTGTTCACCTCGGCCATGGTGGGCATGTAGGTGACGTTCAGGCCCGATCCGGTGAAGTTGCCCGCGCCACCCGACCAGAGGCCGCCCGTGGCATTGGTCACCGTGCCCTGCAAGGGGACCGGTAGGGAGCCGAAGCAGCCGATCAGGTCGGCGCCCGCATGGGCCGCGTTGGGCAGGCCTTGGGTGCCGATCGTTGCGGTGTATGGCGCGCTCACGCAGCCGTTGGCGTCCCGCACCGTCACGGTGTAGCTGCCCGCTCCGGCGGTGATGGTCGAATCGGTGCCGCCCGTGTTCCAGAGGTAGGTGTAGGGCGCCGTGCCCACGTCCACCACCACGGTGGCCTTGCCGTTGCCGTCACCGGCGCATCCCTCGTTCACCACCTGCCCGCTCACTTGCAGGCCCGGCAGTACGTGGATCGAATACACATAGGTCTGCAGCGCCGGGATGGGGCAGGCGCCGTCGTTCACCGTCACGATGAAGGGGAAGAAGCCGGATGCCCCGGGAACGCCCGCCCAGCATACGTGGCAGGTGATCGGGTTGGTGCCGGTGTAGGAGAAGGTCGCCCCCGGCAGGTTCTGCGCGATGTTCGAGGTGGCCTTCAGCACGTCGCCCGCGTTGGGGTCGGAGATCACCATGTCGAAGCAGAAGTTCCCCGACTCGCAGATCTCCACCGAGCGCGGCCCCAGCTGCGTGGAGGCCCCGCTGAGGTTGTTCACCAGGCCGGTCGTGGGGTCGGGCGGGATGTTGTTGCACGGGTAGGCCACGAACTGCATGTCGCGCATCACCGAGCCGATCAGCTGGCCGTTCGCGTCGTACTCGTCCACGCGCACCACCACCACCCAGTTCCCGATCTGGTTCAGGGTGAAGTTCACCAGGC
This sequence comes from Bacteroidota bacterium, assembly GCA_018267055.1. Lineage (GTDB taxonomy): Bacteria > Bacteroidota > Bacteroidia > Flavobacteriales_F > PHOS-HE28 > PHOS-HE28. Next base: position 3,733 of record JAFDZF010000018.1, on the reverse strand, counting down.
CCGTCAGCGGGTCCAGCGTGATGCCCGTGATCGGCTGCGTGCCGGAGAAGCCCGGGTTGTACTGCAAGGGCACCGCGCCGGTGTTCATCGCGCTGATGAACGTGTAGGTGAGCGAGTCGCCCTCGGGGTCGAAGGCGCCGTAGCTGTACGAGATGGGGTAGCCGGCGCAGACGTAGGGGATGGCCGCGTTGGTGAACTGCGGCGAATCGTTGCAGGGCGCGGCGGCCGTGTTCAGCACGGCCTGGATGTACACGTTCTTGTTGCCCGGCGTGTTCAGGTTGGCGATCGCCGCGTTCCGCCAGGGCTCGGTCCACGAGATGGTCCACGCGTTGCACGGCGGCAGGGTGATCACCCCGGTGTAGATGTACTGCTGGATGCCGGGCAGCGACCCGCCGTTGCAGGTGCTGTTGGGCAGGGCGATGTCGCAGAGCTGCGAGATCTCCGTCCCGCCGGGCGTGCTCACCGTCAGCGTGCGGTTGCCGCAGGGGCTGTTGAGGTTGAGCGTGTACGAGTTGTTCAGGTTGATGCCCGCGCAGTCCCGGTACACCACCAGGGTGATGCGGAACTGGTTCGGTCCGATGCAGTCGTAATAGATCTCACCTCCGGAAATGTGCGTCGCGTTCGCCGTCAGGCCCAGCAGGAGGGTCGTGACGAAAAGGAGCAGGGTTCTACGAAGCATCATGGCGGAACCGGGGCTTGTCCCGACCCGCTCCTACGGGACCCGGTCCGTCCGGGTTTCGCGCTTTATGCAACTGCCGGACGGCCAGGGGATCGGCCTGTGGCGGGGCCTGAACGTTCCGCGGCGAGGACCCCCATGCGGCCGGCCGGTGCGTTCGCCCGAACTTCGTCTGGACCATGGAAGGCTTGTCATACACCGAGTTCCCCGTCCCGCCCGAGCTGCGGGAGGTGGTGCGCTGCGTCTGGAGCCTCGAAGGGCCCGGACCGGCGCATCCGGTGCCCGAGCCCATCCTGCCCGATGGCTGCGCGGAGCTGATCCTCAACCACGGCGCACCGTTCGAGCAGTTGGAACAGGGCGTGTGGCGGCGGCAGCCGGCGTGTTTCCTCCACGGCCAGATTACCCGCGTGATGCACCTCCGCCAGAACGGCCCGTGCGGCATCATCGGCGTGCGCTTCGAGCCGCACGGGGCCTATGCGCTCTTCCCCACGGACATGGCGACCTTCACCGACCGCAAGGCCCTGATGGCCGAGCTGATGCCGTCCGATCCGGCGCATTTCGCGCCGGTGATCGAAGGGCCGGCCACGGTGGAGCAGCGCGTGGAACGGGCCATCGGCCTGCTCGTTCGCGCCATGTCCGGCGCCCCGGTCGAGCGGGCCGTCACCGACCTCGTCCGCGCTATCCTCACCGGCGGCGACCGTTCCCTGCGCGCGCTGAAGTCCGGCGTGCCGCTCAGCACCCGCCAGATCGAACGCCGCTTCCTGGCGGTGGTGGGGCTGCGCCCGAAGGTGCTCGTCCGCATCATCCGCCTGCGCCGCTTGATCGAGCGCGCGAAACAGGAGCCGCAGGCCTCGCTCACCGAGCTGGCCCATGCCTCGGGCTACTACGACCAGGCGCACTTCAACCGCGATTTCAAGGCCTTCACCGGCCGTGCGCCGAAGGATCATTTCGGCCAGGACCTCGTGTTCCCGGACTACTTCAGCGGCCTGCCCTGATCGCCGCTTTCATCCAAGCCCGGCGCATCGCCCGCCTCTTCCTTCGTGGCCTCACCTCAACAACGGAACGACATGAAAGCGATGATGATCGGGGCGATGGCCCTGCTGGCCTGCTGCATCAGCGGCTTCAAGGGGGCCGAAGCGCCGGGGGCCGGCGATGCGGAATGGACCGGGCGGCTCGTGGGCAGCTGGGAGGGCAACGTCGGCGGTGCGCGCTACACCGAGGAGTGGCGCCGCGTGGACGCCGGCACCTTCGAAGGCGTGTGCACAACGTGGTCCGGTGACAAGCCCGGGAGCATCGAGCGTGCGCGCGTGACCCGCTTCGCCGACCAATGGCTCTACCTGGCCAACCCCGGCGGCGCGAAGATCACGGCCTTCGTGCGCGTCAGCGCGGATGACGACACCTGGGTCTTCGAGAACAAGGAGCACGATTTTCCCAAGCGCATCGGCTACAAGCTCGCCGGCCGCAATGGGTTGGTGGCCTGGATCGCCGGGGCATCGGATGAAGGCCGCATGGAGTTCATGCTGAAGCGGGTGGAATAGCGCGGCCCACCGCCGCCATGGTGGGCCCGTCGGGCCGTACGCCTCAGCGCATCAAGGTCACGTCGCCCATCAGTGTGCGTTCGTAGTTGTCCACGAAGCGCACCCAGATCTGATACACGTACACATCCTGGGCGCTAATGGCGCTGCGGTACCAGCCGTCCCAGCCCTGGGCCACGTCGAAGCTCTCGAACACGAGCTCGCCCCAGCGGTTGAAGATGCGCATGCGGAAGTCCTTGACGAAGCGCACGAAGGGGTAGAAGGTGTCGTTGCTCAGGTCGCCCGGGATCCAATAGCCGCCGGTGGGCCCGCCGGGCGTGAAGATGTTGGGCACCGTGATGTCGTGCACCGGCTTGATCACCACGGGCTGCACGATGGTGTCGGTGCAACCGTTCACGTCCATCACCCACAGCTCCACGGGGAAGATGCCGAGGTCGGTGTAGGTATGCTCCGGATCCGGGACCGTGTAGGTGCTGCCGTCACCGAGGTCCCAGGCCCAGTCCACCAGGTCGCCCTGGCTCTGGTCGGTGAACACGATGTGCGCGTGGTCGATGTCCGTGATCCACGGATCGGCGGTGAAATCGGCGATGGGCGGTGCATGCACGATCACGGCGGCCGGTGTGGCCGCACTGGAGGTACAGCCCGCGGGCGTGCTCACGCTGAGCGTGATGCTGTATTGTCCGGCCCCATAGGTGACCGTGGGCATGGGCGAAGTGGAGGTCTGGCCGTTCCCCAGGTTCCAGTGGTACTGCAAGGGACCGGGCAGGCCCAGGTCGGGGAAGGTCACGCTGAGCGGGGCGCAGCCTTCGCCCAGGAGCGCCGGAAGGACGATCGTCGGCGGGGCCTCCAGCTGCAGCACGACCGGTGCGCTGAGCGTCTGCCCGCAGGTGTTCGTCACCACCACGTCCAGGGTGTTGCTGCTGGTCACCGGCACGGTGAACGGACCTGTTCCGCTGGTGCCGAGCTGAGGCCAGGCCATGCTGTAGCCGCCCGGATAGCCGCTCAGCCATGCGCCCACCTGGGCGGTGCCGCCGGGGCAGACGGTAGTATCCCCATAGGTATGCAGCGTGGCGGTGGTGAGGTCCAGTACGGCCACGGGAAGCGTGAACGTGGGGCCGGGACAGCCGATCGCGTCGCTCACGGTCACCGTCACCACCTGCGAGGCGGGGAAGGAATAGACCAGCGTATCGCCTGTGCCGATGCCGGTCCACGTGATCACATACCCGCCATGGCCGCCGCCCGCTTGTGCCGTAAGCTGTACCGGGGCGTTCACGCATACGGTGTCGGGTGCCTGGGCCGCCAGGGTGACCATGGTCGGTGCTGACAGCGTGGTGCTGGCCTGCGCGGTGCAGTGGTTGGCATCGGTGACGGTGACCAGGTAGGCGCCGGAGGGGAGCCCGGAAGCGGTGGGGGTGACCTGCCCGCCGGTGTTGGCGCTCCAGGCGTAGGTGTAGGAGGGGGTGCCACCGGTGACCATCACGGTGGCGCTGCCGTTGGCATAGCCGGCGCAGGTGGGATGCTG
>JAFDZF010000189.1 GCA_018267055.1 Bacteroidota bacterium | reverse complement strand
GGTTCCTCCGCGACCTCCTCGGCCGCGTGATGTCGCAGCTGGCGGCCTTGGGCGCGGCGGGCATCATCTGTGTGAGCACCCAGCTGCGCGACCGGCTCTGGTGGCGGCGGAAAGGCGTGCGGATCCTCCCGATGGGGGTGGAGCTGCGCCGCTACATCCCCGTGCCGCGCGACGAGGCCCGGCAGCGGCTGGGCTGGGCGCAGCGCCCGCCGGTGGTGATCTTCAACGCCACCGCGCCGGAACGCAAGCGGCTCGACATCGCCCAGGACGTGGAGCGCCGGCTGCAGGCGGAAGGCGTGCCCATGGAGCTCGAACTGCTCCAGGGCGGCATCACGCAGGAGGAGATGCCTGTGCTGCTGAGCGCCGCCGACGCGCTCCTGATGTGCAGCGACAGCGAGGGCAGCCCCACCATGGTGAAGGAGGCGATGGCCTGCGACCTGCCCGTGGTGACGAACGACGTGGGCGACGTGCGTGACCGCCTGGCCGATGTGGTCCCCGGCGCGATCGTCCGCCAGGACGCCGGCGAGCTGGCCCAGGCGCTGCGCGAGGTGCTGCGTGATCGACAGCGGTCCAACGGCCGCGCCATGGCCGTGCGCAACCAGGCCGATGCGGAATCCCTCGACGCGGCCACCTTCGACCTCCTGCGATCCTGCGCCCGTGGACGCTCCTGAGGCCATCGGCAAGGCCGGCCTTCCGGCACGCATGGTGAATGCATCGGCCGTGGCGTTCGCGATCGCCCTGCCGGTGCTGCCGGCGGCGCTCCCGGTGCTGCTCGTTGCCCTCGCTGTGGCACAAGCCTGGGCGTTCATCGCGGGCCCGCGCGTGCGTCGGCGCTTCTCCTGGTCGTCCCCGCTGCCCTGGATGCTGCTGTTCTACCTGGCCCACCTGCTGGGCCTGCTCTGGACGACGAACTTCGACTTCGCGGGTCTGGACCTCGGGATCAAGGCCCCGCTGCTCGTCCTTCCCGTGCTCTTCCTCCTGGGCGGTCCGGTGGCGGATGCGCGCGGGGCCTTGCGCGCGTTCGTGTTGGCGAACACGGCCGCAGTGCTGGTCTGCCTGGTGCGCGCCCTCGTCCGCGCGGCGCTCTATGTGTCGCAGCTGGGACCGGAGGAGGCCCTTTCCGGCTATACGCTCAGCGTGCCCTTCTTCGCCTCGGACCTGGCCTTCTTCCTGCATCCCACCTACATGGCGATGTACCTCACGCTGGCCCTGGTGCTGCTGACGCGTCCGGCGCTATGCGGCAGCTGGCCCGCGGGACGCCGTTGGGCCCTCGGAGCGACGCTCGTCGTGGGGGTGGTCCTCTGCGCCAGCAAGGCCGGATGGCTGGTGCTGCTGGTGCTGGGCGTGCTGTTCCTGATGGAGCACCGCAGGGACCGGCGGATGCGCCGCGCCATCCTGATGGGGCTGTCCGTCGCGCTGGCGGCGGGTATCATCCTCTTCCGCACCAATGCTTATGTGCACGAACGCGTGATGCAGGTAGTGGACACCCTGCAGGAGGGCGCCCCCACGCCCGATGCGGCCAACAGCACCGACGACCGCCGGCTGGTGTGGCACGCGGCCTGGCCGGTGGCGAAGGCGCACCCCTGGCTCGGCGTGGGCACGGGGGACGTGAAGGACGAACTGCTGCGGTCCTATGCCGCGCACGGCTATGTGGAGCCCTTGCGGAAGCAGCTCAACGCGCACGACCAGTACCTGAACACGGCGGTGGCGCTCGGCGTCGGCGGGGTCGCGCTGCTGCTGGCGATGGTGCTGGTGCCGTTGTGGGCGGCCGTCCGCCGGAAGGAAGGGCTCCTGCTGGCGTTCCTGCTGTTGAACGCCTTGAACTGGACGGTGGAGAGCATGCTCGAAGTGCAGGCGGGGGTGATGTTCCTCGGCTTCTTCGCCTGGCTTTTGGCGGCTGCGCACGGTGAGCGCCGGTGAAGCGCGAACTTCGCGGCGCCCCATACCGGCCCGCCCATGATCCCGTTCTCCCCTCCGCGCATCGATGAACGCACCATCGAAGAGGTGGCGGCGGCTTTGCGTTCCGGCTGGATCACCACCGGCCCGCGCACCAAGGCGTTCGAGAAGAAGCTGGCCGCCTACTGCGGCGTGGAGCAGGTGATCGCCTTGAACGCCTGGACCAACGCCGCCGAGCTGGTGCTGCGCTGGGCCGGCATCGGCCCGGGCGACGAGGTGATCGTGCCCGCCTACACCTATTGCGCCACCGCGAACATCGTGATGCACGTGGGCGCCAAGCCCGTGATGGTGGACGTGAAGGACGACTTCACCATGGACGTGGAGGCGGCGCGCGCCGCCATCACGGCGGACACCAAGTGCATCATCCCGGTGGACATCGGGGGCCTGCCCGCGGACGTGCCGGCGATCATGCGGCTGGCGGAGGAAGCACGCTCGGCCTTCACGCCCGACAGCGATGTGCAGAAGCTGCTCGGACGCCCGCTGGTGCTCAGCGATGCGGCCCATTCCTTCGGCGCCGCCATCGCCGGGAAGAAGCTCGGCACGCAGGCCGACATCACCGGGTTCAGCTTCCACGCGGTGAAGAACCTCACCACCGCCGAGGGCGGCGCGCTCGCGTTCAACCTGCCGTCGGCGTTCGACGCGGAGGCGATCTACCGGGCCTTCAACGTGATGAGCCTGCACGGCCAGAGCAAGGACGCCCTGGCCAAGACGCAGCCCGGGGCCTGGCGCTACGACGTCACCATCGCGGGCTGGAAATGCAACATGACCGACCTGCAGGCGGCCATCGGGCTGATCGAGCTGGAGCGGTACGACATCGAGACGCTGCCGCGCCGCCGCGCCATCTGCGAGCGCTACCAGGCGGCCTTCGCCGGCGATGACCGGTTCGTGCCACCGGCCCTGGCGGACGGGGAGCGGCAGGGCAGCTACCACCTGTACATGCTGCGCGTGGCGCAGGCCACCGAAGCGCAGCGCGATGCCATCATCGCGGCCATCGCCGAGCGCGGCGTCAGCGTGAACGTGCACTTCATCCCTATGCCGATGCTCTCGTACTACAAGGAGCTCGGCTACGCCATCGCGGACTATCCGAACACGTACAGGCACTACAGCCGCGAGATCAGCCTGCCCGTGTACTTCGACCTCACCGACGCGCAGGTGGATGAAGTGGTGAAGGCGGTGAAGGACGCGGCGGAGCAGGTGATGGGGGCGTGATGAAGCGCGCCTTCGACATCGTCTTCGCCTTGACGCTGCTGGTGCTGTTGTCGCCGCTGTTGCTCGTGTTCGCATCGGCCGTGGCGCTCACGTCCCCCGGCGGGGCGTTCTTCCGGCAGCAGCGGGTGGGGCGGGGCGGGCGCCCGTTCCGGCTGCTGAAGTTCCGGACCATGCGGCCGGGCAGCGAGGCCCAAGGGCAGCTCACCATCGGGGGGCGCGATCCGCGGATCACCCGGGTGGGCTATGTCCTGCGGAAGACGAAGCTCGACGAGCTGCCCCAGCTCTGGAACGTGCTGGCGGGCGACATGAGCGTGGTGGGCCCGCGGCCCGAGGTGCCGAAGTACGTGGCGCTCTACACGGCCGAGCAGCGGGCGGTGCTGAGCGTCCGCCCGGGCATCACCGGCATGGCCAGCCTGGACTACATCGACGAGAACGAGCTGCTGGCCCGCGCGGCGGACCCGGAGAAGGCCTACATCGAGAAGGTGATGCCCGCCAAGCTGGCGCTGGACCTGCGCTATGTGCGCGAACGCAGCCTTGCGCTCGACCTGCGCATCATCGCGGTCACGGTCCGGAAGGTGTTCGGCGGCTTCTAGCCTTGCTCCAGCGCGGTGAGCAGCCGCTTCAGGTCCTCCACGCGATCGGGGTCGTTCAGCTTCTCGTAGCTGTTCAGCAGGTTGTTCAGCTGCCGCCGGATGATGTCGATGTTGCTGCAGGGCTGGTAGAAGCTCTCCCGTGCGGGGAGGTCCAGCTTCTTCAGGAACTCGTCGATCTCGTTCTTGCCGAGGATATCGCCCTGGCTGAAGGCGTTCACATAGAAGAGCACGTCACCGTGGCCGAGGGCGCTGTTGGCCACGCCGGTCTCGTCCAGGTAGGCCAGCACGAAGTGGTTGGGCAGGTTCACCCCGCGCATGGGCAGCTCCAGCTCCTCGGCCAGCACCTGGTAGATGATGGCGAGCGAGAGGGGATTGCCCTTCTTGGTGTCCAGCACCTCATTGATGTAGCTGTTCTGCGGCGCGTGGTAGTTGCGCTTGTTGCCGCGGAAGCCGTGGATCTGGAAGAAGATGTGGTTGAACACCCGCACCTTCTCGAAGGCCGTGAGGTTGTCGTTCAGCTCCAGCCAGATGTCCTGCCGCAGCGTGGCCAGGCGCGCCTTCACGCGCTGCTCGTCCAGCTCGGTATAGCGGTAGCGGCACACGGCCAGGGCGCCTTCCAGCAGGTCCTCGCCACCGGTGTCGTGCCAGCGCTTGAGCCGGTCGAAGGTGATGTCGAGGTGGATGGTGTGGAGGATGTCCTCGATCCGGTTGCGGAAGAGGTCGCCGAGGTCGTCCACCTCCCAGGCGCGCTCAAGCACGGGCACCACGGGCCCGCCGATGGACACGATGCGATCACGGACCTGCCGGTAGATCCCCTCATCGGGGTCGTCGATCAGGTTGATCAACGCTTGGATCTCGGTCTCGCTCATCGCGGTGTCCACAGCGGGGTGTGTGACGCGACGAAAGTATCCGGGGCCTCCGGCGGGCCCGGGTCCGGCGCGTCCGATCTTTCAACCAACCGGCTGTTGATGGCCCGGTATACGGGGCCGGACGCCGCCGGGGTGCGTCACCCGCCCACCACGCGGTCCAGGACGAGGTCGATCATGCGCTCGATGGCCGCGCGATGGTCCCGGCTGTACTCCTTGCGCAGGCGGTTGGCCACCACGGCGCAGATGGTGCAAGCCTTGTGCCCGAGGAGGCCGCTCAGGCCGTACAGCGCGCTGGTCTCCATCTCGTAGTTGGTGATGCGCAGGCCTTCGTGCTCGAAGGCGGTGAGCCGCTCGTTCAGGCCGTCGACGCTGGGGATGCCGCGCAGCTGCCGGCCCTGCGGGGCGTAAAAGCCCCCGGATGTGGCGGTGATGCCCACGTGATTGCCCTGGCCCAGGAGGCCCACCAGGGTCTCGTCCCCGGCGGCCACATAGGGCGCGGGCAGGTTGTCGGGCCAATCGGCCTTTTCTATGAAGGCCTGCCAGAGGCGGGTCTCGGCGGGGGTCTGCTCGTGGGCGTAATAGTGCAGCACATTGTCCAGCCCCAGGCCGCTGTGGCTCACCACGAACTGGTCGACTGGGATGTCCTCCTGCAGCGCGCCGCAGGTGCCGAGGCGGATGATGGTGAGCGCGCGCGGGGAGGGGCGCGGCGTGCGCTTCTCCAGGTCGATGTTCGCCAGGGCGTCCAGCTCGTTCAGCACGATGTCGATGTTGTCCGTACCGATGCCGGTGGCCAGGACGGTGATGCGGCGGCCGTGGTAGGTGCCCGTATGCGCCACGAACTCCCGGTTCTGCGAGCGGTGCTCCACCGCATCGAACCGCTGGCTGATCAGGGCCACGCGGCCGGGATCGCCCACGATGAGCACCACGTCGCCCAAATGCTCGGGCCGCAGCGCCAGGTGGTAGATGGACCCGTCGGGGTTCAGGATCAGTTCACTGGGCGGCAGTTCGACGCCCGGCTCGGTCAGCAGGATGGGGTGCATGGGAAAGGCTCAAGGTAGAACGTTCGATGTCCAACGACCAAGAAAAGCCGGGCGGCCTTGATCATCGGACATCGATCGGCGGGCGTTCCTATTGTCCCCCGAACACCTTCCGCAGCAGGTCGGTGGTCTGCGCCATGGGGTCCTTGCGGATCTTCTGCTCCTCGTCGGCGATCAGCACGAAGAGGCCGTCGATGGCCTTCTGAGTCACGTAGGCGTCGAGATCGGGGTCCACGGCCTTGGCCCCGGTGAAGGCGCCGGCCTTGTTGTAGCCATTGGCCAGCGGCGTCCAGTAGCTGGTGAGGGCGACCTGTTGCGTGGCCTTCTCCACGATGGGGCGGAACCGGGTGGTGAGGTTCGCGGTGGTCTTCTCCTTCAGGTAGTTCGTCGCGGCATTGTCCCCGCCCTTCAGGATGGCGAAGCCGTCACCGATGCTCATCCCCTTGATCGCTTCGAGGAACACGGGCACGGCCTCCTTCGCGGCCGTCTCGGCGGCGCGGTTCATGGTGAGCTCGAACTCGTCCACCTGCTTGGTCATGCCGATGCCCTTCAGCGTGGTCTTCATCTTCTCGGCCTCCGGAGGGAAGGGGATGCGGATGCGGTCGTTCTTCCAGAAGCCGTCGGCGGCCGAGGCCAGCGAGACCGAGCGCTCGGTCCCTTTGTCCAGGGCCTCCTTCAGCCCGGCCACCACGTCGGCATTGGTCAGGCCCGAGGTGGACCCGCCCTTGCCGGTGGCCTTCTGCGCGGCATCCTTCAATGACTTGGGGAACTGCGCGTGGGCGGCGGTGCCGAGGAGCAGCAGCAGGGAAAGGGTGGACAGGTGCTTCATGGGGATGGCTAGTCGTTCTCCATCATTCGTGCCAAAGCCGTGCGCCAGGCGGTGGGCACCTGGATGCTGGCGTTCCGTTCATAGTCGAAGCAGACCATCACGCTGCGGCCCTGGCAATGCAGGTTGCGGCGGCCGTCCTTCGTCACGAACAGGCCGTAGCTGAGGTCGAAGCTCTTGGTGCCGATGTTGCTGCACCAGGTCTCCACCTCCACGTCGTCGCCGAGGTGCACGGGGATGCGGTAGTCCACCTCGTTGCGGGCGAGGATCAGCCCCAGCGTGCGCCAGTCGTGCTCCTTCTCGATGAAGCCGCGGAGGAACGCCATGCGACCCTGCTCGAAGTAGGAGAGGTACACGGCGTTGTGCACGTGCCGCGCCATGTCGATGTCGTTGAAGCGGATCTGGATCGCGGTCTTCGTTCTCATACGAATGCAGCTTCGAGCCACTGGCCATGGGCCTCAAGCTTGATACCGAGCATAAGCTCGGGGCTCAAGGCTCGTGGCTCGTGTTCAGGAAATGGGGTTGAGGATCACCGAGAACACCGTGATGCTGTTCGGGTCGCGGTCGTAGAAGAGCTTGTCGAGGGCCTCGAGCACGTTCTTGGCGCGGAAGTACGAGGTGTTCAGCACGTTCTCGCCGCGGGCGCTCCATTGCACGGTGTAGCTGCTCGTCCGTTCCTTGTAGGTGCGCACGTACTCGAGCATCTCGCGCAGGGCCTCGCCCTTGTCGCTGCCTTCGGTGGCATGGAAGAGGAAGCTCTGGTTGTGGCGGGGGTTCAGCGTGATGAGGTAGAGCTTGGTGGCTTCGCCGTCCTTCTCCACGTAGTTGAACATCAGGCTGTCGGCCCCAACGCCGATGTGGTCGCCGATCTCCTTTTGCAGCCGGCCGATCTCCAGGTTCTTGTCGCGCGTCATGGTTCCGGGCGCTCCGCCGTTCAGGGCATCGGCGAAGGCGGGTCGAAATTACTGTAGGTGGAATTGAGGCTCCGGTACTCGGGCACCAGGGCCTTCATGCCGCGGACGCAGGCGTCGGTATCGCCGTGACCGGCGGCCGCCAGCAGCTCGTCCACCGCGGCGCGCACCACGGCGGGCGCGGCCTCGCGGGTGCGGCCGATGAGGATGCGCGGATGATGGGTCGGCAGGGTGTTCTCCTGCGTGGCCAGCAGCTCTTCGTAGAGCTTCTCGCCCGGGCGCAGGCCGGTGAAGTGGACGGCGATATCGCGCCCCGGCTCCTTGCCGCTGAGGCGGATCATCCGGTCGGCCAGGTCGGCGATGCGCATCGGCTCGCCCATGTCGAACACGTAGATCTCGCCACCCTTGCCCATGGTGGCGGCCTCCAGCACCAGGCGGCAGGCCTCGGGGATGGTCATGAAGAAGCGCGTCACCTCCGGATGGGTCACGGTCACGGGGCCGCCCTCGGCGATCTGCTTGCGGAAGAGGGGGATCACCGAGCCGTTGCTGCCCAGCACGTTGCCGAAGCGGGTGGTGACGAAGCGGGTGCCGCCTGTCCCCAGGCTCTGCACGTACAGCTCGGCCACGCGCTTGCTCGCCCCCATCACGCTGGTGGGGTTCACGGCCTTGTCGGTGCTCACCAGGATGAACTCCTGCACGCCGTGGGCGATGGCGAGGTCGGCCAGGATGCGCGAGCCGCCCACGTTGGTGCGCACGGCCTGGTCGGGCTGCGCCTCCATCAGCGGCACGTGCTTGTAGGCCGCGGCGTGGAACACCACCTCGGGCCGCACGGCGGCGAACAGGGCGTCCATCGCGTCCCGGTCGCGCACGTCGCCGATCACCGGGCGGAAGGCCGTGAAGCCCTTGCGCCGCAGCTCCATCTCCACGTCGTAGAGGGCGCTTTCGGCGATGTCGAGCAGGATGGTCTCGGCCGCCCCCAGGGCGATCAGCTGGCGGACCAGCTCGCTGCCGATGCTGCCCGCGGCCCCGCTCACCAGCACGCGCTTGCCGGCGAAGCGCGCCTTCACCTGCGCGTCCTCCAGGGTGATGGGCGCGCGGCCCAGCAGGTCCTCGATGCGCACCTCGCGGATCTGGCCGCTGCTGAGCTGGCCGTTGATCCAGTCGTTCACCGGGGGCACGGTGAGCACCTGCGTCTTCGCGGCCATCGCCATGTCGACCACCTTGCGGCGGTTCTCGGTGCCGGGCTGCTGGATGGTGATGATGACCTGGTCGACGCCGCCATCGGCCAGGAGAGCGGGCAGCTGGCCGGAGGACGAGATCAGCACGCCTTCGAGGCGCTTGCCCACCTTGCCGGGGTCGTCGTCGATGAAGGCCTCCACCTGGTAGCGCGCCGTGCCTTCGCGCTCCAGCGTGCGCTTGGTGATGAGCCCCGAGCGCCCGGCGCCATAGAGCACCACGCGCTTGATGTCCTTGTCGCCGCCGCGGGTGCGCAGGTAGAGCAGCTTCACCGCGATGCGCGAGGCGATCATCAGCATGGCGGTGGCCATGAAGTCGATGATGATCACCGAATAGGGGAGGACGAAGGCGCCGTCCACCGCATAATAGCGGCCCACGTTCAGCAGGGCGAGCGTGCCGCTGCCGGCCAGCACGGTGAGGAAGATGCGGCGGGCGTCCTCCGTGCTGGTGTAGCGCACCATGCCGCGGTGCACCCCCGCCGCGAGGTGCCACCCCAGGCGCACGGCGAAGAACACCGGCAGCACGGGCCAGAGCAGCGCGTACTCGTTGGCCGGCACGTGGAAGTTGAAGCGGAGCTGGTAGGCGGCCAGCAGCGAGAGGGCGCACAGCCCCATGTCGATGAGCAGGATCGCCCAGCGGGGGACCGAACGCATCAAGGCCATGGCGGCGAAGGTATCCCGGCCCGGGCTTCCCGCCCCAAGCTTGTGGCTTCCGCAGGCAATCCGGCCCGTCTTCGGGACAACCGTCCATCTTTACGGCCGCAACATCCCTTCCATGCCTGTTTCCCTCGTCACCGGCGGTGCCGGCTTCATGGGTGCCCACGTGGTGAAGGAGCTCCTGGCCCTGGGGCACGACGTGGTGGTCCTGGACGACCTCAGCGGCGGCTTCAAGGACCAGGTGGACGAGCGTGCCACCTTCGTCCTCGGCTCCATCAACGACTACGCCCTCATCGATGCGCTCTTCGAGAAGCACCGCTTCGACCATGTGTACCACCTGGCGGCCTATGCGGCCGAAGGCCTGAGCCATTTCATCCGCGAGTTCAACTACCGCAACAACCTCATCGGCAGCATCCACCTGATCAACGCCAGCGTGCGCTTCAAGGTGAAATGCTTCGTGTTCACCAGCAGCATCGCCGTCTACGGTGCCCTGCACCCGCCCATGCGGGAGGACATGGCCCCGCGGCCGGAGGACCCCTACGGCGTGGCCAAGCTGGCGGTGGAGATGGACCTGTACGCCGCCCGCCACATGTTCGGGCTGGACTACGTGGTGTTCCGCCCGCACAACGTCTACGGGGAATACCAGAACATCGGCGACCGCTACCGCAACGTGGTGGGCATCTTCATGAACCAGCTGATGCAGGGGAAGCCCCTGAGCGTCTTCGGCGACGGCGAGCAGCAGCGGGCCTTCAGCTACGTGGGCGACATCGCGCCCATCATCGCCAGTTGCGTGAACGTGCCCGCGGCCTTCGGCGAGGTGTTCAACATCGGGGCCGACACGCCGTACACGGTGAACCAGCTGGCGCAGGCGGTGATGGCCGCCATGGGCGTGCAGGGCGAGCTGCTGCACGTGGAGGCCCGCAACGAGGTGGTGCATGCCTGGAGCGACCACGCCAAGGCCCACCGGATCTTCGGCGCAGGGAAGCACACCCCGCTGGACGAAGGCCTGCGGCGCATGGCGGAATGGGCCCGGCGCACCGGGGCCCGGGAGAGCCAGGCCTTCGGCCACATCGAGATCGAGGAGAAGCTGCCACCGTTCTGGCGGCGCTGACCGGGCCGGGCCCTGGGCCGGCTTGATGACGGCCCAGCATGGCCCAAGGCCGGCAGCTGCGTTTATTTGCGAACGCCGGCGCATCCGAGGGGATCCGCCGAGCCCACCGCATGCCCCGCGTCCTCTTCATCACCCAGCACCGGCCCGACCGTTCGCCCGGGCAGCGCTTCCGCTTCGAGCAGTACATGCCCGCGCTGGAGCGCGCCGGGTGGCGATGCGACCACAGCCCCCTGGCGAACGCGGACGACGACCGCATCCTCTACCAGAAGGGCAACTACTGGGAGAAGGCCCGCTTCGTGCGCCGCTGCCACGCCGTGCGCCAGCGCGACGTGGAGCGCATGGACGACTACGACGTCATCTTCATCTACCGCGAAGCGCTGATGACCCGGAGCATCCGCTACGAGGAGCGCTTCCGCCGCTCGCGGGCCCGGCTCATCTTCGACTTCGACGACGCGGTGTGGCTGATGAGCGTGAGCGAGGCCAACCGGCGGTGGAAGTGGATCAAGGACCCGGGCAAGACCAGCAAGCTGATCGCCCTCAGCGACCGCGTCTTCGCCGGCAACGCCTACCTGGCGGACTATGCCCGGCGCTTCAACCCGGCCACCGCCATCGTGCCCACCACCATCGACACGGACGAATACCTGCCCCGCACGGGGGAGCGGCCGTCCGGCCCGGTGGTCATCGGCTGGAGCGGCAGCATCACCACCATCCAGCATTTCCGCTATGCCATCCCCGCCCTGCGCGTGCTGAAGGCGAAGTACGGCGACCGCATCGCCGTCCGCGTCATCGGCGACGGCAGCTACCGCGAGGAGGAGCTGGGCGTGCAGGGGTTGCCCTGGCGCAAGGAGACCGAGCTGGACGACCTGCGCGCCATGGACATCGGCATCATGCCCCTGCCCGACGACGAGTGGGCGCGGGGCAAGTGCGGGCTGAAGGGCCTGCAGTACATGGCCTTGGGCATCCCCACGCTGATGAGCCCCGTGGGCGTGAACACCGGGATCATCCGCGACGGCCACGACGGCTTCCTGCCCTCCACGACGGAGGAATGGGTGGAAAAGCTCTCGCGCTTGGTGGAGGATGCCGAGCTTCGCGGCCGGATGGGCGTGGCCGCGCGCCGCACCGTGGAGGACCGCTACAGCCTCCGCGCCTGGCAGGACCGCTACGTGGCCCATTTCAACGAACTGATCGACCAACGCACCAATGACCGCAACGACCGAACTGAAAAAGACCGCGCTCACGCACGTCCATGAGGCCCTGGGGGCCAAGATGGTGCCCTTCGCCGGCTACCTCATGCCCGTGCAGTACACCGGGGTGAACGATGAGCACCTCGCCGTGCGCAGCGCCGTGGGCGTCTTCGACGTGAGCCACATGGGCGAATTCTTCCTTTCCGGGCCCGGCGCGCTCGACCTCATCCAGCGCGTCACCAGCAACGACGCGAGCAAGCTGGTGGACGGCAAGGTGCAGTACAGCTGCCTGCCCAATGCCACCGGTGGCATCGTGGACGACCTGCTGGTGTACCGCATCGGCGCCGAGGACTACATGCTGGTGGTGAACGCCGGCAACATCGCGAAGGACTGGAGCTGGATCGCCGAGCACAACACCGGCGGTGTCCGCATGGAGGACCGGAGCGAGGGGATGTCGCTGCTGGCCGTGCAGGGGCCCAAGGCGGCCGAGGCGCTGCAGAAGCTGACCGACGTCGACCTGAAGGCGATGGAGTACTACACGTTCAAGATCGGCACGTTCGCCGGGCACAAGGACGTCATCATCAGCGCCACGGGCTATACCGGCGCGGGCGGCTTCGAGATCTACATGCCCAACGAGGCGGCCGTCGACATCTGGGAGAAGGTCTTCGCCGCCGGCGCCGCCCATGGCATCAAGCCGGCCGGCCTGGCCGCGCGCGACACCCTGCGCCTGGAGATGGGCTTCTGCCTCTACGGCAACGACATCGACGACACCACCTCGCCCCTGGAGGCGGGCTTGGGCTGGATCACTAAATTCACGAAGGACTTCACCAACAGCACCGCCTTGAAAGCGCAGAAAGAGAGCGGCGTGCAGCGCAAGCTCGTCGGCTTCGAGCTGGTGGACCGTGGCATCCCCCGCCACGACCACCCCGTGGTGGACGAGGCCGGGAACGTGATCGGCAAGGTCACCAGCGGCACCATGGCCCCCAGCCTGCGGAAGCCCATCGGCATGGCCTACGTGCCCACCGCCCTCAGCGCCGTGGGCAGTACCCTGTGGATCGATGTGCGCGGCAAGAAGCTGCGCGGCACCGTGGTGAAGCTGCCCTTCTACCAGGCCCTTGCATGAAGGCCATCAGCCAGAACGCCGACTACAGCTTCCGGGTGGAGACCTGTTTCCTCCCGGGGCAGTTCCCCCTGTACCGGCCCGACATGGGCATCGTGGTCATCATCGACATCCTGCGCGCCACCAGCGCCATGGTCGCCGCCTTCGAGCACGGGGTCAAGGAGATCATCCCCGTGTCCACCATCGAGGAGGCCCAGCAGTACATCGGGCGCGACGGCTACATCGCCGCGGCTGAGCGCAACGGCGAAGTGGTGGACGGCTTCGCCGTGGGCAATTCGCCGCTGGCCTTCAAGGCCATGGACCTGCACGACAAGACCATCGTGATGACCACCACCAACGGCACGCGGGCCATCAACCTCGCCCGCGATGCGCGCAAGCTGGTCATCGGCTCCTTCCTCAACCTCACCGCGCTCACCGACTGGCTGCTGCAGCAGAACGACAACATCCTGCTGCTGTGCTCGGGCTGGAAGGACAAGTTCAGCCTGGAGGACAGCGTGTTCGCCGGGGCGGTGATGGACCGGCTGCTGGAGAGCGGCAAGTTCGGGGTGGAGGAGGACAGCAGCATCGCCAGCAAGTACCTCTACCTGGCGGCGCGCGACAACGTGATGAGCATCCTCAAGGCCGCGCCGCGCCGCAAGCGCCTGAAAGAGCTGAACCTGCTGGACGACGTGAAGTACTGCCTCACGCCCGACCAGGCCCGCGCCATCCCCATGCTCCGCGATGGCAAGCTGGTGAAGATGCCCGTCTGACCCCTCCCGGCCATGCGACGCCTGCTGCCCCGCTCGCTCCTGGCCGTCGCGCTCTTGGGGATCGCGTGGCCGCTCTGCGTGCGGGAGGATGCGGGCGCCTGGGGCTTCTACGGCCACAAGCGGATCAACCGGATGGCCTGCTTCACGCTGCCGCCGGCCCTGTTCGGCTTCTACAAGCGGCACATCGACTACCTCACCGACCACGCGGTGGACCCGGACCGCCGCCGCTACGCCGTGGCCGCCGAGGCGCCCCGCCACTACATCGACATCGACCACTACGTGCAGCCGGGTCAGGACCCCTTCGCCGAGGTGCCCCGCACCTGGGACATGGCGGTGAAGAAGTTCACCGAGGACACCCTGCAGGCCTACGGCATCGTGCCCTGGCACATCCAGGTGGAATACGCCCGGCTGGTGAACGCCTTCCAGCGCGGCAGCGTGGACCGCATCCTCTATTACAGCGCGGAGCTGGGGCATTATGTGGCCGACGCGCACGTGCCGCTGCACACCACCGAGAACTATAACGGGCAGCTGACCGGCCAGCACGGCATCCACGCCTTCTGGGAAAGCCGCATCCCCGAGCTGAGCGCCGACGGCTACGACCATTTCACGGGCCGCGCCCGCTATCTCGACAGCCCGCTGGACGCCGCCTGGACCGCCGTGCACGCCAGCCACCAGGCGCTGGACACGGTGTTCACCCGGGAGCGCGAGCTGCAGGACCGCTTTCCCGAGGACAAGAAGTACGTGTTCGAGGACCGCGGCCGGGGCAGCATGCGGTTCTACTCCCAGGAGTTCACCCGGGCCTACGAGGAAAGCATGGCCGGGCTGGTGGAGCGCCGGATGAACGCGGCCATCATCACCCTGGGCAGCTGCTGGTACTCCGCCTGGGTGGATGCCGGCCAGCCCGACCTGGACCGCTTCGAGCAAAAGGACGTCAGCGATAGCCTGAAGGCCGTGCTGGCGGCGGAGGAGGAGCAGCTGAAGATGGCGAAGGAGGCGGCGGGGCGGGTGGAGCCGGAGTAGGACGTTGAGAATGCTGTTCTCGGGACGTCCGCGTTACGAACGCGACGGATCGGGGTCAGGCGCTCATGCAGGCCTTGGGCCTAGGGAAGCTGCTTTGAATTATACCTATCAAGATATAATTTCGTTTTATATCCATAAACGTACGATCATGAAACATTCGCTTTCATCATTGTACGCCATATCCGCGTTGCTGCTCGTGGCGGGCTGCTCCAAAGAACGCGGTGAGCCGACACCGGACATAGCGACAAATGTCCCGTTCAGTCCACAGCAAGCACAGATCGATGTACTGCTGGGACAATTCCAGCACCAAAGAGCGATCTTTCGCTCAAGGTCAAGTGATGACCTTGGAGAGCGCCCCTTGAATGAAGCGGTCTGGCTATCCGAGGCTGACGCCAACTATATGAAATGTGACCCATCAGCCAACGAGGGTGAAGCCACTGAGGGAACGATCGATCTTACTCTACCGGTGCATCAAGGGGAAGGTGGAAGCCTTTGGGTGAACAATCGTGACCTCCTGACGAAACAAGAAGAATTATTGAGCGAGCTGACCGAGGTCCGGCAAGGAGGCACGCTCTACTTGGTCCATATCGATATGCAGGAAGCCAGTAGCGAACTAGTGGCCTTAAGAGCATCGTGGACCAAGATCACGTCGAATGAGGACCGGGGCATCATCGAACCTGATCCCGGCTGCTGGAAGGCCCTCGTCGGAAATGTCGAAATATCCCCCCGAAATGATGCGGCGGATGTGATGAAGTCGAAAATGAGGGATCTACATACCTATCCATTAGGGACGTACTTCGTATCGGTATCCCTACCACAGATCATCGGCGACAATACACAGGTCTGGACCGGGCTCAACAATTATCCTGTCTATGCGGGCACGCCAACAACACAGTACGATGGTCAAGGTCCGGGATGGATCCACTCCGGATGGAACTCGCCAACAGAGCTATGTTTCCCGAACTATTGGAGCCGCTATCTGACAATGAAGCAGTTCTTTGCACCGCCTTCTTCCTTCGAGCCGGGCAGGGAGGTCATTTGGGAAGATTGGTCTGCGGACTATGCGGTGCTTTCCGGCGGCCCGATGGATTACGGCTCCCCTTACTACCCCATGGGACCGTATCATCACACATGGGTCTGGAAACACGGCATTCCCAAGAGACGCCTTTCTTCTCTCCCTCCTCCTGAATAGAACGTTCTCGCATGTCCCGTTGGCTACTGTTCATGATCTCGATCCTGTGGTCCCTGATGACCAGGGCGACCACGTGTTCTACCCTGGCGGATGGTGCGTTCACCGACCCTGCGATCTGGAGTTGCGGTTGCGACCCCTCTTCCTGTGACACGCTGATCATTGAGCATGAGGTCTTCCACACGGGAGATCTCATGCTCTCAGCGAACTATCTCCGCATCAGCGCCATCGGGTCATTGTCCGTAAGCGGACGATTTGAGGTCGATGCGGGCCTTTCCTGCGAGGGGGTGGTCAATGCTTGGACGATCATGACCATGATCCCATACCAAGCCCGCTGCTCAGGAACGATACAGGCTGGGACCATCCATATCGAGAACGCCGATACGTTCTTCAATACCGGTCATATCGAAGTGGTCGATACCCTGTTTTGCGGGGACTTCAGCGTGATGGTCAACGACGGTTCGATAACAGCCGATCGATGCTTTTCCGCGAATGTCTTCTACAACAATGCCTCCTGCACGTTCAACAAGGGGCTTGGCGCTGGTACCGGATGGGTGAACGCAGGCGATATGGCGGGGGGAGGAGCCTTCTCTTTCCATGGCTTCTTTGAGAATGAAGCAGGAGCGGTCATCCGCACCGATAGCCTGTTCATCTTCAACAATACGGCCCTTGTCCACGGGACCATTACAACGGATAGTGCCTTCTTCATCGGCAATCAGTTCATCAGCGGAGGGATGACGCTCTACCCGGATGGAGCGGTCGTTTGCCATGACTTCTACAACTACGGCCTGATCAATGGGGGAGGCTCGATCTGTATCGCGGCACATTCCGAGAACCACGGTGCCCTTCAAGGTGTGATCGACATCTGTGACGCTACCCCTCTGCTCACCCAGCCTCCATTTCTTGATCTGAACGATGGGACGTTCACTTTGGGGGTCGATTATTGTGAGGATGGCTACTGTGCTTCCATCCAAAGCGTGAACGACCAGGACGTGTCACGGGATATCCTGGTCGTTCCGAACCCGGCCAGTGGTCCATGCATCGTCCGCATGCCGTCAGCCCTCTCCATCACTTCCTATGACCTGGTCGATCCGCATGGGAGGGTCGTTCAACACGGGATCACGCCACCTTCCAATGAGTTGATGATCCAGGCCCCGGGGATGGTAGGGGCCTACTCCCTCGTCCTGCATGCCCGGAACGGGGCCAGGATGGTCAAGCCTGTGGTGCTCCTGCCTTGATGGACCGGCCTGACCAGGATGCTGGGGCGGGTGGAAGAGGAATTTTTCTTCTTCAGACCCCAATAGGAATCCAGTCACCGTTCCCGGACGATCCTGCCCTCCCTGGGATCGACCCCCAGAGCGGGCCAGAGCGATTTGCAACTCTTTTGCAACTGAGGCTCCCGGATGCCCCAGGAACCGAACCACCCGATTTGCCAGAACCCTATTCCCGTAGGGCCACAAAAGGAAGAAGCCCCGGCTTTCGCCGAGGCTTCTGTGATCCCGCTGGGGCTCGAACCCAGGACCCCAACATTAAAAGTGTTGTGCTCTACCAACTGAGCTACAGGATCCTCCCTCGCTTCCGGGGATACCCCCTTGGGCGATTTGAGGGCGCAAAAGTAACGATCCGGTGATACGCTCCAAGTGGGTTTTTCAACCGATCGGGGAAAAGCGGTCGGCAGGCGCCGCGCTCACCCCTTCTTCTCGATGAGGGGCAGGCGCTCGAACGGCTTCGTGCGGTCGAAGAGGTAGCGGTAGGTGGCCAGCGTGCGGTAGTTCGTCGCGCCCAGGTTCTCGCAGACGCGGAGCATCTTGGGGTTGAAGTCGCCGATCCAGGTGAGCACGGTGTCGCCGTACCGGCCGGTGCGCTGGAGCCATTCGCCCATGTGCGCGATCATCGCCCCCTCCACGCCCTTGCCCTGCCACTCCTTCACCACGCCGAACACGATGCCGGTCATGGTGCGGGCCGTTCCCTTCCACTTGTGCCAGACGAACTTCAGCTTGCCCAGCCAGTTGAGGTCCCCATGGACGTGGCGGAAGATCTCGTTCAGTTCCGGCAGGTTGATGTAGAAGGCGATGGGCGCGCCCTTGTGGTACACGAACACCACGATGCGGGGGTCCATCACGGGCTTCATCTGCTTGACGGTCTTCAGCGCGGCGGCGGCGGTCATGGGCTTGAAGTTCTCATGGTCCACCCAGGCGGCGTTGAGCACGGTACGGAAGTCCTCGGCCAGCTTCTCCGCCGGGATCCCGCGCGCATCGCGCACCACGATGTCGGGGTCGCGCTGGAACTGGGCGTACTTGCGGAGGAAGATGGGCTGGATGGGCGCCGTGGCCGAGCGCTTGAAGAAGAGCTGCTTGAAGTAGAGCCGGAACCCGTAGGCCTCGAACAGGCGGACGTAGTAGGCCGGGTTGTAGTTGGTGCCGTAGATGGGCGGATCGGTCCAGTTCTCGATCAGCAGGCCCCAGAACATGTTGCGCTCGCCCAGGTTGATGGGGCCGTCCATGGCCTCCAGGCCCCGGGCCTTGAGCCAGTCGCGCGCGGTGTCGAAGAGCAGGTCCGCCGCGGCCTGGTCGTCGATGCACTCGAAGAAGCCGCATCCGCCGGTGGGTTGCTGCTTGTCGGTCCAGGCCGTGCGCGGGTCCACGAAGGCGGCGATGCGGCCGATGGCGGTGCCCTGCGCGTCGTACAGCACCCAGCGCGCGATAGCCCCGCCCTTCGCCTCGGGCGAGCCCGGCTCAGCGCCTTCCTTGGGGCGCAGCAGCTTGTTCACCGCGGGGTCGAAGACCTTCTCCACGTCCTGCTTCAGGTGCGGCACCCAGTTGGCGTCCTGGGCGTAGATGCGCCAGGGGAGGCGGGTCCAGTCGCGCAGGGTGCGCGCGTCGTTCACGGAGGCGATCCTCATGCTGATGGGCCCGCTGGTGGCGGGCGGCGGGGCGAAGGTCGGCATACCTTGCGACCGTGCGCCTCTTCCTCATCGGCTTCATGTGCAGCGGCAAAAGCCGCGTGGGCCGGGAGCTGGCGCCATTGCTCGGCCTCCGGCTGCTGGACATCGACCGGGTGATCGAGCAGCGCATCGGTCCGCTGACGCCCTGGGTGATGCGGGAAGGGGAGGCGGCCTTCCGGGAGGTGGAGCGCGCCGTGCTGCACGAGCTGTTGGAGGAGGAGGACGTGGTGATCGCCTGCGGCGGCGGCACGCCCACGGCCTTCGACAACCTGGACCGCATGCAGGCCGCGGGCACCGTGGCCTACCTCGATGTGCCGCTGGACGTGCTGGTGGAGCGCGCGGCCCGCGCCGGCGGCGACCGGCCGCTGCTCTTCGGCCTGAAGGGGGAGGCGCTGCGCGAACGCATCGCGACGCTGCTCGCGGAGCGCATGCCCGTCTATGCGCGGGCGCACCTGCGCATCCCCGCGGCGGACGCTCCCCGCGCCGTGGCGGAGCGGATCCAGGCGGCGGTCGCGGGTCAGGAGAGGTAGACGGCGTCCTTGCGGCCGAGCTCCACGCTGATGTGTTCCTGCAGCGTGGTGCTGAGCGTGAGCCCCACGATGTCGGCGCGGATGGGGTAGGCGCGGTGGCGGCGGTCCACCAGCACCACGGTGGTGAGGCGGTCGAGCGGCACCTGCACCAGGTGCGTGGCGGCATGCATCAGCGTGCGGCCGCTCATCAGCACGTCGTCCACCAGCACCACCACACGGCCTTCCAGCGTGCCGATGGCGGTATTGAGCTTCACCGGGCCGGTGAGCGGCTGGTCCTTGTCCAGCGTCAGCTCCAGCAGCGTGATGCGCAGCGGCGAGATCTCTTCCAAGATGGCCTTGAGGCGCTTGGCCAGCTGCAGCCCGCGCGGCACGACGCCCACCAGGGTCAGCTCCTGCTGCGCACAGTTCTCCTCGTAGATCTGGAAGGCGATGCGGCGCAGCTTGCGTTGCACGCGGTCGTGGTCCAGGACGATGGTGCGCTCGGGAGGCATGGTGCGAAAGTAGCGGACGTGCACAAGCGGTCGGCAGGCAACGGCCGGCCGCTCGTGCTCCCGTCGATCGCCGACCGCTGTTTTGAGGATCTTTGTGCCCATGCTCACCGTGCTCTCGCCCGCGAAGGACCTCGACATGTCGCCCGTGAAGGCGATGAAGGAAGCCACCCAGCCCGAGTTCCTGGACCAGAGCGAGGCCCTCATCACCAAGCTGCGCACGCTCAGCGCGAAGAAGGTGGGGCAACTGATGGACCTGAGCCCGAAGCTGGCCGGACTGAACCACGCGCGCTACCAGGAATGGTCGCGGCCCTTCACGGTGAAGAACGCGAAGCCGGCGGTGCTGGCCTTCAACGGCGAGGTGTACCGCGGGCTGCAGGCGCGCACGCTCGTGGCGGCCGACCTGGCTTTCGCGCAGCGGCACGTGCGCATCCTCAGCGGCCTTTATGGGGTGCTGCGCCCGCTGGACCTGATGCAGGCCTACCGCCTGATGATGGGCACGCCTTTCAGTCCCGGCCGCGGCAAGAAGGACCTCTATGCCTTCTGGGGCGACCGCATCACCGAGGCGCTGAACACGGCGCTGGAGGCGAGCGGCACCGACGTGCTGGTGGACCTGGCCTCCTCGGAGTATTTCAAGAGCGTGAAGCCCGGCAAGCTGAAGGGGCGCATCATCACGCCCGTGTTCAAGGACAAGGGGCCTAGCGGCTACCGGATCGTGATGGTCTTCGCCAAATACCATCGGGGGGCCATGTGCCGCTGGATCATCGACCACCGCCTGATGGCCCCCGACAAGCTGAAGCAGTATGATGCGCACGGATACCGTTTCAACAAGGAGCTGAGCAGCGAAAGCGAATGGGTGTTCACGCGCGAGAAGTCCATTCCCCTTACGCAGTTCCGTTGAGCGACATAGGGTTCGCTGGCATGGCCGCGCCGGACCTCCGCACGGCGGACGAGCGGGTGTTCACCCGCGAAGGCAAACCCTGAGGGGGCTTCCCTCCGTATGTGACCTCCGGCACGGCGCTGGTCGTAACGGTGGACCGCCGTTGGGCCCCGACGGTACTTTCGCATGGTGACCCTCTTCGTGCTTTCCACCCTGTTGTTGCTGCTCCTGGCCTACACGGGGGTGTGCCTCTTCTACTGGTGGTTCCAGGAGCGGTTCATCTTCGTGCGCTTCCGGGTGTCGGACAAATACGTGTTCCGGTTCAAGCAGCCCTTCGAGGAAGTGTTCCTGGACCGGCCGGACGGCGCGCGGGTGCATGCGCTGCGGTTCACCGTGCCCGAGCCCCGGGGCGTGGTGCTCTACTTCCATGGGAACACGGGCAGCCTCCGCCGGTGGGGGCGCCGTGCGGCGCGGTTCACCGCCCTGGGCTATGACGTGCTGATGCCCGACTACCGGGGCTATGGCAAGAGCCGGGGCACCATCACCGAGGCCGCCCTGCATACCGATGCCGCCGCCTGGTACGCCCACCTGCGGGAGCGGTACGCCGAGGCCGACATCGTGGTCTATGGCCGCTCCCTGGGCACGGGGCTGGCGGTCCCCATCGCTGCGGCGCATGCGCCCCGGCTGCTCATCCTGGAATCGCCGTTCGCGAACTTCTTCGACGTGGCGCGGCACTACCTGGCCATCCTGCCGTACCGCTGGCTGCTGCGCTATCCGTTCCGCAGCGACAAGGCCATGCTGCGGGTGAAGTGCCCGGTGTACATCTTCCACGGCAAGCGCGACCCGGTGGTGCCCTACAGCAGTGCGCTCCGGCTCTATGCCACCGTGCCCGCCGACGTGCACCGCGAGCTGATCAGCTTCGCCAAGGGCTACCACAGCGACCTGGGCGCCTATGCGCGGTTCCGCCGGAAGCTGCGGGTGATCCTCACGGGCCCCGATACCCGTTGAGGGGCCGAGGGGCAGGGCGCGGTGGGAAGGCCCCGGGGCCGCCTATCTTCGCCGCCCCCCAAGACCCCGAGATGAACATCCGTTTCTGCCTTCCCGCGCTGGCGGCCATGCTGCTGAGCGCCTGTACCAACCATGTCACCGGCCAGAAGGACAGCGCCGCGCTGCTGACCAACCGCGATTCGGTGAGCTACGGCATGGGCACCGACGTGGGGCACAACCTGAAGGAGAGCATGCGCAATGCGCGGCTGGACTCCCTGAACATCGAAGCCTTCTTCGCCGGCATCCGCGATGGGTTCGACAGCACCGAGAAGATCACCACCGACAAGGTGCGCACGATGGTGCAGGCCTACATGGTGGAGGCGCAGAAGCGGATGATGGCCGAGCAGATGGCCGAGGCCGAGGCCAACCTGCGTGCGGGTGAGGCCTGGCTCACGGAGAACGGCAAGAAGCCCGGTGTGATCACCACCGCCAGCGGCCTGCAGTACGAGGTCCTTCAAGCCGGCAAAGGCCCCAAGCCCACCCTGGCCGACCAGGTGAAGGTGAACTACCGCGGTACCCTCATCAACGGCAACGAGTTCGATAGCTCCTACAAGAAGGGGCAGCCCATGGTCACGAGCCTGAACGGCGTCATCGCCGGCTGGACCGAGGCCCTGCAGCTGATGCCCGTAGGCTCCCGTTGGAAGCTCTACATCCCGGCCGGTCTGGGCTGGGGGGCGCAGAGCCCCGGCCCGGAGATCCCCGCGAACAGCGTGACCATCTTCGAGGTGGAGCTGCTGGAGATCGTGAAGTGATCCCCGACCCGATCAACGAAGAAAGGCCCGGAGCGATCCGGGCCTTTTTCATGTGGATGTGCCCGCCCTAGGGGGCTTCCGGCAGCGGCATCCAGTGGGTCACCTCCTCGAAGAAGTGGTTGCTGCTGCCTTCGCCCAGCCAGAAATGGCGGTGGGTGGCCCGGCCGGTCTTGCTGGGGTTCTTGATGAACCAGTCCTCCGCGAACTTCAATACCACGGCGTTCCGCTCCTCGGTGGCGCCGGTCTTGCCGGGCAGGTACACGGTGTTCCGGGGGAGCCAGCAAAGCACGCGCGCGCCATCGGCGGGAAGCCGGTCCGAACAGGGGGTCCAGGCGGGAGGCATGAGGCGCAAGATCGCGGATCGTCCGCTGAACGCCCAGCAGGCCTGCCCGTGTTCGACATCCGACCGCGATCGGCGGACGGGAACGGAGAACGGGGACCCTATCCCAGCAGGTCGGGCGGCACTTCCGCCCGGAGGGCAGTGGCCGTCAGCTTCTCCACGGCGGCCTTGCCCGCTTCCTTCAGCGCGGGCTCTTCGTGCTGGAAGAGCTTGTCGCCTTCCTTCTTGATCAGGTAGCGGGCCATGTCGTCGTGGATCTCCAGGCCCGTATCGGTGATGGAGCCATAGGAGCTGCGGGTCCACTGCCAGAGCAACAAGGTGGACAGGCGCACGGAGGAACGGTCGTGCAACCGGCCGCCCTGCACGATCACGGCCTGGCCGGCGGTGCGGTACACCAGGGCGCGCAGCACGGTGCGGATGGCGCCCAGCACGCCGTCGGTGCTCAAGGGGCCCTGGGGGCGCTGCACCAGGTCGCTCGGCGCGGTGTTGTCCGGGCGCTCGTAGTACATCTGGTGCGACTTGGGCATGCTCTTGTTGAACTCCATCATCGCGGGGTTCACCAGGCCGGGATGGCCCACGAGCGTGCCGTCGTGGCCGTCCACGGCCTCGCGTTCCTTGTCGGCGATCATCTCCAGGTAGCCGGCCTTCAGCTTGCCCTGGTCGTCGGGCGGCAGCACGAAGGCGGGCGCGCCGATGGCGTGGGCCTGGCGGCGGTGGCACACGGCGATGGCCATCAGGCTCACGCTGCGCAGGAAATGCTCGTTGAGGCCGATGCGCTCGCGGTCGGGCAGCACGGGACGGTCCGGGGCGCTGAAGAGGGCCACATGGTCGGCCGCATAGGCCTGCGGGTCCAGCGAGAGGCCGGCCGAGTGGTGGGTGAGCTCGAAGAGGATCTCATCGGCCTCCAGGGCGGAAGCGAGGGAGTCCAGCATCACCGTGGCGCGGAAGGTGCCGCGGGGAAGCGACAGGTGCTCTTCGATGTGCTCGAAGAGCTCGCGCCACAGGCGGG
Organism: Bacteroidota bacterium; assembly: GCA_018267055.1. Taxonomy (GTDB): domain Bacteria; phylum Bacteroidota; class Bacteroidia; order Flavobacteriales_F; family PHOS-HE28; genus PHOS-HE28. Next base: position 8,965 of record JAFDZF010000189.1, on the reverse strand, counting down.
CCTCCAGGTGGCCGTGCACGCCGCGGAGGTAGAGGTAGACGCCGGCCTGCCGCACGCGCAGCTTCACCGCGTTGTAGCTGGCGTACACCGCCAGGTCGAAGAACGATGCCGGTACGGGCTCGCCCCCCATGCGCACCGAGCCTTCGAGCACGGGCAGGGGACGGGGCGCCATCATCAGGCGGGTGATGCTGCCGGGGTTCACGCGCACGCGGTCGCCCGCGCTATCCACGTAGGCGAGGCGGTTATCGGCGGCGCGCTCCAGGTTCTTGTGGGCGCGGAGCACGCTGGCGGGGTCGTCCAGCGACATGTTCCAGAGGTCGGCCACGAAGCTCTTGGCCCCGGCGTTCATCCCCTGGATGATCTCGGGCCGGGTGCAGCCGCCGAGCAGCTCCACGCGGCGCTCGAGCAGCTCCACGGGCACGGGGTCCACCTTCCACTGGGCCTGCCGGATGTGGGCCGTCTCGTCCAGCCGGGCCACGGCGCCCTCCTGGAAGGCGGCCCGCCGGAGCGCACGCGCCTCCAGCACCTCTTTCCGCCGCGGGCCGAACCGGTGCGTGAGCTCCTGGACGAGCTTCACCACATCGGACGTGAGCAGGCGGTCTTCCATGACGGCGGTGGTCGTGAGCATGGCTTCCGGGTCGCGTACTACGCACAAGTGCCGTGCTGGGTTCACGGAAGCAGGTACGAATGTCGGCAGTAGCCGGCGGATAGTGGACAGTGGTCAGTGGGTGGATGGCCACCGGTGGTCGGTTGCCGACCGCTGGTCACTCCCCCCTGGGCGCTGACCGCCGACCGGTTAGCTTAGCGCCCCTTCCAGCCTATCCGAACGTATGGCATGAGAGCGATCCCCACCCTAACCGCAACCGCCTGCACCATGGCAGCGATCACCGCCGGGGCGCAGACCCGCGAGATCAAGTTCACCGAGTTCGACCTGCCCAACGGCCTCCACGTCATCTTGCACGAGGACCACAGCACCCCCATCGTGGCGGTGAGCGTGATGTACCACGTGGGGAGCAAGGACGAGGCGAAGGACCGCCGCGGCTTCGCCCACTTCTTCGAGCACCTGCTGTTCGAGGGTTCCGACAACATCGGGCGGGGCGAGTTCTCCAAATACGTGGAGAAGGCCGGCGGCGTGCTCAACGCCAACACCAACGGCGACCGCACCTATTACTACGAGGTGCTGCCCAGCAACCAGGTCGAGCTCGGCCTCTGGCTCGAGAGCGAGCGCATGATGCACGCCCGGGTGGAGGCCAAGGGCATCGAGACCCAGCGCGAGGTGGTGAAGGAGGAGCGCCGCCAGCGCTTCGAGAACCAGCCCTACGGCAGCATCCTGCCCGAGGTGCTGCGCCGCGCCTACACCGAACACCCGTACCAGTGGCCGACCATCGGCTTCATGGAGGACCTGAACGCCGCGAGCGAGAAGGACTACCAGACCTTCTACAAGACCTTCTACGTGCCGAACAACGCCGTGCTGGTGCTGGCCGGTGACATCGACGCGAAGAAGGCGCCGGACCTGGTGAAGAAGTACTTCGCCGCCATCCCCAAGGGCGGCACGATCCCCCGCACCAAGATCGTGGAGCCGCCCATGAAAGGGGAGGTCCGCGACGTGGTGTACGACCGGATCCAGCTGCCCGCCGTGGTGGAGGCCTACCGGATCCCCGCATACGGCACCAAGGACTTCTACGCCGTGGACATGCTGAACCGCCTGCTGAGCAATGGCAACAGCAGCCGCCTGGTGAAGAACGTGAAGGACGCGGAGCAGAAGGCCGTCTACGTGGGCTCCTTCAGCCTGCCCTTCGAGCAGCCCGGGCTGGCCATCGCCTTCGCCATCGCCAACATGGGCGTGAGCGCCGATACGCTGGAGGCCAGCATGGAGCGCCAGTTCGCACTGGTGCGTGACACGCCGGTGTCCGCCGCCGAGCTGGACAAGCTGAAGGCGCAGGTGGAGACGGAGTTCATCTCGGCCAACGCGCGCATGTCCGGCATCGCCGAGAACCTGGCCAGTGCCTACACCTTCCTGGACGGCACCAAGCAGGTGGACACCGAGATCGAACAGTACCTGGCGGTGACCGCGGCCGACCTCCAGCGCGTGGCGAAGCAGTACTTCGTTCCGCAGAACCGCGTGGTGTTGCACTACCTGCCCCAAAGCCAGAAGAAATGAACCGCCGACGGACGACCATGGACACCCCGCAGGCCCTTTCGCTGGCCACCCTGCTCCTTATCCCGGCCTTGATGACCGCACAAGTGGACCGTACCAAGGCCCCCGCGGCCGGCCCCGCACCCGAGGTGCGCCTGGGCGAACACAAGAGCTTCACCCTCGCCAACGGCATGCGCGTGATCGTGGTGGAGAACCACAAGCTGCCCATGGTGAGCGCGCAGGTGCGCTTCGACATCCCCCCGGTGCTGCAAGGCGACAAGGTGGGCTACCAGGACCTAGTGGGCGAGCTGCTCACCAGCGGCACCAACCGCCGGACCAAGCAGCAGATCGATGAGCTGGTGGACGGCCTGGGCGCACAGCTCAATGGTGGCAACGACGGCCTTTTCGCCTCCGCGCTCAAGAAGAACTTCCCGCAGCTGATGGACCTGGTGTTCGAGGTGGTCACCAGCGCCACCTACCCGCCGGCGGAGTTCGAGAAGGCCAAGACGGCCATGCTCACCGGCGTGCAGGCCCGCGCCGACGACCCCGACCAGATCGCCGATGTGGTGGGCCGTGCGCTGACCTACGGCAAGGGCTTCCCCTACGGGGAGGTCGTCACCGAAGCCACGCTCAACAAGGTCACCCGGGCGCAGGTCTATGCCTACTACCAGTACTTCTTCCAGCCGAAGATCGGCTACCTGGTGCTGGTGGGCGACATCACCGAGGCGGAGGCCCGCGCGACGGCCGAGAAGTACTTCGCCAAATGGACCGGTGCGCACGTGCCGGTGACCAAGGATGCGGCGGACAATGACGTGGTGAAGGACCTCGGGCCCATCATCAAGGCCTCGGCGGCCCCGCAGGCCACGCGCCCGCGGCAGGTCGCCTTCGTGGACCGCCCCGGCAGCGCCCAGAGCGTGATCAAGGCGGTGTTCCCGGTGGACCTGAAGCCCAATGACCCCATGGCCCTGCAGGCCCAGGTGCTCAACACCATCCTCGGCGGCGGCGTGTTCAACGCCCGGCTCATGCAGAACCTGCGGGAGGACAAGGGCTACACCTACGGCGCCTATTCCTCGCTCGATGCCGACCGCTGGTGCGGCAGCTTCAGCGCCGGGTGTAGCGTGCGCAACGCGGTCACCGATAGCGCGGTCACCGAACTGCTCTTCGAGATCGGCCACATCCAGGAGATGCCGGTGACGGCCGACGAGCTCGCCCTGGCGAAGAGCTACATGGCGGGCAGCTTCGCCCGCTCCCTTGAGGACCCGCGCACCATCGCCCGCTTCGCGCTGAACACCTACCTGAACGACCTGCCGAAGGACCATTACGCCACCTACCTGAAGCGCCTGGACACCGTGAGCGTGGCCTCGGTGCAGACGGCGGCGCAGCGCTTCCTGCATCCCGACAATGCGATGGTGCTGGTGGTGGGCGACAAGGAGCAGGTGGCGAACAAGCTCGCGCCGCTCAGCTTCACCAAGAGCGTGGTGTACTACGATATGAACGGGGACCTCTACCGCGAGGCCTTCGAGATGCCGCCCGCGGGCATGACCGCGCAGACCGTGCTGGACGCCTACATCACCGCCATCGGCGGCAAGGCCGCCGTGGAGAAGGTGAAGGACCTGCGCAAGGAATACACCGCCTCCATGCAGGGCATGACCGTGACGATGACCGAGTACAACGCCGCCCCGAACAAGTACGCCATGGAGATGCGCTCCGGCGCGATGACCCTCCAGAAGGTGGTCTTCGACGGCACCCGCGGGATGGCCAGCGGCATGGGCGGGAAGAAGGAACTGGTGGACACCGAGCTGCAGGACGTGAAGGAGGATGCCTACGCCTTCCCTGAGCTGCACTATGCCGACCTCGACTTCGCCGCCCTGCTGAACGGGGTGGTGGAGGTCAACGGCAAGAAGGCCTACCGGGTGCAGGTGCGCTCGTCCGGCGGCGGCCTCTTCAACGAATACTACGACCAGGCCACCGGCCTGAAGATCCGCCGCGTGGAGGCCCAGGCCTCCGAGGAGGGCACCTTCCAGGTGATCACCGACTTCAGCGACTACAAGCCGGTGAACGGGGTGCTGTTCCCCTACACCATCCGCCAGAACGCGGGCATGGACCTGACCTTCAGCGCGACGGCCATCGAGGTGAACAAGGGCCTCCCGGCCTCCACGTTCACGGTCGAATAGCACGTCCCGCCGACCTCCTGCGAAGGGCGCCCACGGGCGCCCTTCGTCGTTGGGGGCCGCCGGACAGGGGCGGCGTGGTAACATTGTCGGCATCATGCGGACATCCCTGGTTCATGTCCGGCTGCTCCTCCAGCGGCTGGGCTTGGTGCTGCTGCTGCTGCTCGCGCTCCGCGTGGTCTTCTACATCGCCCACGCGCACGCCTTCCCTGCGCCATCCTTCGCGCAGGCCCTGGCGATCCTGGTCCAGGGCGTCCGCTTCGACGCGTCCACGGTGGTCATGGCGAACGCGCCGTTCATCCTGCTGCACCTGCTGCCGCTCCCGATGCGCGGCCGGGCGGGCTACCAGCGGATGCTGTTGGTGCTCTTCCTGGTGACGAACACGCTCGTGTTGCTGATCTGCGGCATCGACCTGGTGTTCTATGGCTTCAGCAACAAGCGTGTGACCCGCGACCTGCTGGGCCAGCTCGAGGCGGGGGTGCGTACCGCCCCGAGCTTCCTGCTCCACTACTGGTGGGCCACGCTCACCTTCCTGGCCGCCGTGGTGATGCTCTGGCGCGGCTACCGGCGGGCGAGGGCGGAGGAGCTGGCCGTCGCGGCCCCGGCCCGGGCGCAGGCCGTGGCGCTCGTGGTGGCCGGTGGGCTGCTCTTCCTGGTGGGGCGCGGCGGATGGCAGTACCAGGGTCTTTCGCCCGCCCATGCCGCCGACCACGTGGAAGTGGCCTTCGCCCCGCTGGTCACCAATTCAGCCTTCACCTTCCTGCACTCGCTCGCCGGCCCCGAGCTGCGTGAGCGCACCTACTTCGACGCGGCCGAGCTGGACCGCCGGCTCCCGCTGCGCTACGTGCTGCGGGCCGATAGTACCGATGCGCGCACCAACGTGGTGTTCATCATCGTGGAAAGCCTCGGCCGGGAATACCTGGGTTCCATCGGTGGGGAGAAAGGCTACCTGCCCTTCCTCGATTCCCTGGCCGACCGCTCCCTGGTCTTCACCAATGCCTTCGCCAATGCGGAGCGCAGCAACAAGAGCATGTGCGCCCTGCTGGCCGGCATCCCTTCGTTCACCGACGATGCGTTCATGAACACGGCCTATGCGGACGGCCGCGTGGACGGATTGGGCCAGCGCATGAAGGAGATGGGCTACGGCACCAGCTTCTACCACGGCGGCCTCAACGGCGAGTACCGGTTCGATTCCTTCAGCCGGGCCTGCGGCTTCGACCGCTATTACGGCAAGGACGAGTACGGCGACGACAGCGCCTACGACGGGCATTGGGGCATCTACGACGAGGAGTTCCTGCAGTTCTTCGCCGATGGGCTGGACCACGAGCCGGAGCCGTTCTGCTCGGTGGTGTTCACCCTCTCGTCGCACGATCCGTTCCCGATCCCGGAGCGCTGGCAGGGCCGGTTCCCACAAGGCACACAGGAGATCCATGCCTCGCTCGGGTACGTGGACATGGCGCTGCGCCGGTTCTTCCAGCGGGTGGAGCGGGCGCCCTGGTATCCCCGCACGCTCTTCGTGATCACCGGCGATCACACCTTCGCCTACAACGTGCACCCGCCCTGGTACCATAACCCCGCGGGGCGCTTCGCCGTGCCGATCATCTTCCACCGCGGCGACGGGAGCCTGCGCGGCCATGACGGCACCCTGGCCCAGCACCTCGACATCGGCCCCTCGATCCTCGACCTCACCGGCTACGACGGCGCCATCAACACGTTCGGGCGCTCGCTCTTCCGCCACGACCGCGCGCCGTACGCCGTGGAATACCTGGACGGGCAGTACCAGATCATCGCCGACGACCGCCTGCTCTCCTTCGATGGCGAACGGGCCACGGGGCTGCATGCCTACCGCACCGATACGCTGTTCGCCAGGGACCTCCGCGCCAGTGAGCCGGCGCGAACGGAGGAGCTGCGCCAGCGGCTGGAGGCCGTGATCCAGCGGCACGCCACGGCCCTGCGTGACAATACGCTTTGCGCGGACCCCCAGGGCCCACAAGCCGGAAGCCCCTCCAGGGGGAGGGGCTTCCGGTGAAAGGCGGTGGGGCCCGTTACTTCTGCACCACCAAGCGTTGGGTGAAGGAGGCTTCACCGGCGGTGACGCGCAGGAGGTAGATGCCGCTGCTCATGCGGTCCTCCAGCCGGAGCGTGGTGTTGAGCGCCCCGTCGGCCACCGGCACCGTGGTCCCCATCACGCGCTGGCCGGTGAGGTCCATCACGTCCAGGGTCACCGTGGTGAGCGTGGCATCAAGGCCGCTGACGGTCACATAGAGCTGCTCCCCGTTGTTCGGGTTGGGCCACAGCTTCAGGTCGGCCTCCGTTATGCCGATCATGGCGACGCGGCCTTCCGGACGTGCACACGGCGCGGTGCTCACCTGGCAGGTCGCACCGAAGGGGCAATAGCTCAGGCCATTGTCCAAGCTGGCGCGCACACGCACTTCATAGGTGGTGCCGCAGCTCAATGGCAGCGTGTACCAGCGGTTCAGCGTCAATACCCGGGAAGTGGAAGTGATATACCGCAGATACCCCGGCGCCACGAATTGGAAGAGGTAGGTCGTAGCACCAGGCACTTCGTTCGCATAGAGCTTGCTGCCGGGGACGGTGAGGTTGGTGGCCCCACAGGAGACCTGGGTCGTGGACGTTGCCATGGTGGTGAGCTGGGTGGTCTGGCAGGCATTGCTTGGGTCGATCTTCATACGGCATACCGGGCCATAATTGGCGACCACGCCGTTCACGATGCTCCGTACACGGATATTCAACAGGCGGAACTGTGGAACAGGCAAGGTCACCATCGAGCTGATCTTGAGGTAGCTCGACCGGGTAGGCCCTATCGGACCACCCGTGTTCGGATTTGCGTTCGTGATCGTGATCTTACGCGAGTACGTGCCGTCCGGATCGAAGATGTGGAACTCATATCCGTCGTCGTTCAGATTGCCCACCAGCCATTGGGCCATCACGGCGGGGTTGGGCTCGCAGCGGAGGACCGAGGCGTTGGTGAGCTCCATTTGGTCACAGCTCGATGCCATCATGTGGTCAGTGCCGGTGGGCAGGCAGAAGCCATTGCCGTTGGCGATCTGGCTCACGCTGCCGAACACGCCGTCGCCCGCGTTGTCGATGATACGGTCGTTGTTGCCGTCGCGCAGCACATAGCCGCCCGTGGTCATGCCGTCACCGAAGCTGTCGAACACGTGCAGCTGGTAGCAGCCGTCGGGCACGCAGCAGGGGGTGGTGATGGTGGTGTTGCTCGGGAGGCCGCTGCCGGTGCAGAGCGGGGTACCGCCGGCTTGCGGGACGATCTCCCAGGAGGTCTGCTCGCCGTTCGCATCGGTGGTCATGATCACCGCCAGGTTGTTGCCCTCGCAAACGGGGGCCGGGGTACCGGCGCAGGTGCAGCCGGCCGTCAGCACGTCGTTGATCGTGTTCGGATCGCCGTCGTCGCAGGTGGTGCCCACCACGCCGGCCACGTTCGGGCAGGAGTCGTTGCAATCGGAGATGCCGTCACCGTCGGTATCGGTATCCGCCACGCCGCAGCCGCACTGGCCGGGTGCAAGCTTGTTCGGGTCGTTCGGGCAGCCGTCGTTGCAGTCGGGGGTGCTGTCATTGTCGCTGTCCGTGTCGGGCGTGCCGCAGCCGCAGACCCCCGGGGCGATCTTGTTGGGGTCGTTGGGGCAGCCGTCCACGCAGTCCGCGGTGCCATCACCGTCGCTGTCGGTCTCCGGAACGCCGCAGCCGCAGGCACCCGGGGCGATCTTCAGCGGATCGTTCGGGCAGGCGTCGATGCAGTCGGCGAAGCTGTCCCCGTCGGTGTCCGTTTCCACTGCACCGCAGCCGCATTGGCCGGGGTTCACCTTGTTGGGGTCGTTGGGGCAGCCATCGATGCAATCGGCCGTGCCGTCGCCGTCGGTGTCCACGTCGACCACGCCGCAGCCGCAGGTGCCGGCCTCGGTCTTGTTGGGGTCGTTCGGGCATTCGTCCAGCAGGTCGCAGGTGCCGTCCGAGTCCGAGTCCATCGCAGGGGCATGCACGCAGGTCGTGCCGTTGAAGCTGTCCAGCGTGCAGGGATCGCCGTCGTTGCAGTCCACCGGGCCGCCGACGCAATCGCAGTCGTTGGTCCAGATGTCACCGAACGTGAGCGGGTCGCCGTCGTCGCAGGCCGTACCCGGCAGCGCCGTGCCGCCGATCTCGTCCAGGCAGTCGATCACCTGGCCCTGGCACACGCAACCCGCGGTGATCACGTCGTTGCCCGTGTTCGGATCGCCGTCATCGCAGCTGGCGCCCGGCTCGGGGTTGCCGCAGCCGCAGGTCCCCGCGGCGACCTTGTCCGGATCATTGGGGCAGCCGTCGACGCAGTCGGGCGTGCCGTCCAGGTCCTGGTCATCGTCCGTCACGCCGCAGCCGCAGGCGCCGGGGGCCACTTTCTCCGGATCGTTGGGGCAGCCGTCGAAGCAGTCCAGGGTGCCGTCCTCATCGGTGTCCACGTCGGCATTGCCGCAGCCGCAGGCGCCCGGGGCGACCTTGTTCGGATCGGCGGGGCAGCCATCGGCGCTGTTGGCCACATAGCCGGGCGGCACCGTGCAGGTGAAGCCGGCCAGGGGAGCGCTGGGGTCACCGGCGCCGTCACAGTCGGTGTCCGCCGAGTAGGGCGTGGCGATGGCGGCCGTGC
>JAFDZF010000188.1 GCA_018267055.1 Bacteroidota bacterium | reverse complement strand
TGTGGGACGCCGTGGGCCTGAAGACCGCGCTCGACGCCATGGAGGCCGCCGGCGTGAACGCCGCGCCGTGGGTCAAGGACCTGCTCGCGGCGGGCAACAGCAGCTTCTACAAGACCGAAGGTGGCAAGCGGCTCTACTACGACATCGCGAGCAAGGGCTACAAACCCGTGCCGCGTGCGGAAGGCACCATCGTCCTCAACGAACTGCCGGACAGCAGCGTCGTCTGGAAGAACGCGCACACCACCGTGCGCGACCTCGGTGACGGGATCCTCTGCGTGAGCTGGGCCAGCAAGATGAACACCTTCGGCGCCGAGGTGATCCAAGGGCTCAACAAGGCGCTCGACCTTGCGGAGCAGCGCTACAAGGGCCTCGTGGTCTACAACGACGGCGCGCTCTTCAGCGCGGGCGCCAACGTGGGCATGATCTTCATGATGGCCGTGGAGCAGGAGTACGACGACCTGGACATGGCCATCCGCACCTTCCAGAACACCATGATGCGGATGCGCCACAGCAGCATCCCCGTGGTGGCGGCCCCGCACCAGCTCTGCCTCGGCGGCGGCACCGAGCTCTGCCTGCACGCGGACAAGGTGGTGGCGCACGCAGAGACGTACATGGGCCTCGTCGAATTCGGCGTGGGCGTCATCCCTGGCGGCGGCGGCAGCAAGGAGTTCGCCCTGCGCCTCAGCGATGAGCTGAAGGAGGGCGACATCCGCATCAACCGCCTGCGCGAACGCTTCCTCACCATCGGCCAGGCCAAGGTGAGCACCAGCGGCGAAGAGGCCTTCGCGCTCGGCTACCTGCGCCGCGGCACCGACGAGACCATCGTGAGCCGCGCACACCAACTGGCCTACGCCAAGGCCTGCGCATTGGACCTCTGGGAGAAGGGCTATACCAAGCCGCCCATGCGCACCGACATCAAGGTGCTGGGCCGCGAGGGATTGGGTATCGTGTACGTCGGAGCGAACTCGATGCAGAGCGGGAACTACATCAGCGAGCACGATACGCTCATCAGCCAGAAGCTCGGGCATGTGCTCTGTGGTGGAGACTTGTCGGAGCCGACAGAAGTCTCGGAACAGTATCTCTTGGATCTAGAGAGGAAGACCTTCCTCGAGCTCTGTATGCAGAGGAAGACATTGGAGCGTCTTCAGTCTATCATCACCTCTGGAAAAGTGCTGCGGAACTAGCACATGCTCTTAGGACGCTCATATCATCCTTGCCTGCTCAGTGTGACGGTGGTCTGCATTTTCCTGAGCGCATCGACGTATGCTCAATCGCCTTTCCCTGAGTTCGAGTCCAATGTCAAGGACATTGAAGGTGAAATAGCCTTGGTGACGACAGAATTGCAAGGTGATACGGGAGCGATCCTCATCTATTCTCCGCGTTGTTACTGGCCGACCAAGCAGACGATCACTGTGATCAGACAGCGAAAAGGTGAATGGCGCGCCGAGAAGTGGACTGCACAGTACCGCGATCGAAGCAAGAAAGAACTCCGGAGCTTGTCCCGGAAACGACTGAAGATCGACCAGCCCGTTGATCACCTGCTCAGTGAGTTGACAGCCCAAGGATTCTGGACCATGGATCAGGACTCCTTGAACATCCACGAAAAGCAATTGAACGACACGACCATGAGCATGACCAGCATCAGCGATGGTTGTTCTTGGGCGATCGCGGCGATCCATCGGAACGAATACCGACTACTGTACGCGTACGAACCAGAGCTGCTTCAGACTTTCGTCTTCATACCAGCCCGAGAGCGCTTCATCAGTTGCCTTGGGGCCATGCGCAAAACACTGCTCAATTAAGGTCAAACCAAATGGAGGGGCGCCAACCACATCGAGCGGCAACAATCAGCGAGCACGATACGCCGATCTCGCAGAAGCTGGGGCACGTGCTCTGCGGCGGCGACCTGTCGGAGCCCACCGAAGTGAGCGAGCAATACCTGCTGGACCTGGAGCGCAAGACCTTCCTGGAATTGTGCATGCAACGCAAAACGCTGGAGCGCCTGCAGTCCATCATCACCAGCGGGAAGGTGCTACGGAACTGATGAACGCGGTGAAGCATAGGGATGGTTGGGGCGTGCCGGCTCGAAGACTCGCCGTCGCGCTTTCCGCTGCAAGTCCTCGCGCGGATCACCGCGCTGTGGGCTTTCCGCTGCGATCGATCACGCGAATCGTGCAGATCCTAAGTATCGTTCTCTCATCCCAAACTGGAGCCTCTGCGCAATGGCTCCACCCATATCGGTTCATGACCGAAGAGTTCATCAAGGAGAAGAAGATCAAGTGCATCGCAGTATTTGACGAAAAGGAGAAAGGCTCGGAGAAGAGCACAGACATCTGCTTTGATAGAGAAGGCAGGATGTTCCAGTCAATAGTCTATTGGGGTCGACCTGCACAGCCCGATTCGGAACTCTTCGTTTATGATGCCAATGGCAACGAGGTCGATTACATCCGGACAAGCTGGGTCACCATGGATTTCACACCCACAGGAGAGCCCATTCTCCAGAAGATGACTTCGAGGTACACTTCACAGTATATAAATAACCGTTGTGTTCGGACCGATGCGGATTCGGTCGCGTATTCATTGGGGCAGTCCCACTGTGCCTTCCTGAAGTATGACTCGCTCGGGTACATGGTAGAAGAAACAGCCGTGGACACCATAAAGAATGAAGTGCGTCGCACCATAACGCACAAGGACAAAGAGAACCGAGAGATACTGCGCTTGAGCTACAATCCGGATGGTAGCCTGAACTCCTTCAACGTAACCATCTACGACGCCCAAGGGCACAAGATCGTGTCACACCTCAAGAACGTAGGAAAGAATAGCAACTATCAAAGCGAGACCCGTTACTTCTATGACGCGAAAGACAGGCTCATTCGCCAAGAGAACTTCAGTGATGGTGGGAGTGTGGCTAAAGTTGAGGAGTACCGCTACGATGCCTCAGGACTTCTCGACCTGATCATATCTACAAAAGGCAATCGATCCATCACATACACATTCTACGAGTGAACTCGACTGTCAATCAATACGGCTCCCGGGATCTCACACTCCGCGTGAGGGATAGAAGCGGAAAGCCCGCAGGCCTGTCTTCAGGCCGAGGACTTGTAGCGGATAGCCCGACGGCGTTGCATTCGAACGCCGGCACGCCCAAAACGAACACACGGATACGCCTGCGCCGGGCTACGGCGTACGAAGCATGAACGCATACATCATCGCCGGTTTCCGCAGCGCCGTGGGCAAAGCCCCGCGCGGCAAGTTCCGTTTCACGCGTCCGGACGACCTGGCCGCCCGCGTGGTGAAGCACCTGATGGCGAGCGTGCCCGCGCTGCGCAATACGGACGTGGACGACCTGATCGTGGGCAACGCCACGCCCGAGGCCGAGCAGGGCCTGAACGTGGGCCGCATGATCAGCCTGATGGGCCTGGACACGGACAAGGTGCCGGGCATGACGGTGAACCGCTACTGCAGCAGCGGCAGCGAGACCATCGCCATCGCCGCCGCCAAGGTCCACAGCGGGCAGGCCGATGTGATCATCGCCGGCGGCGTGGAGTGCATGAGCCCGATCCCCTTCGGCGGCTGGCGCATCGTGCCCAACTACGAGGTGAGCAAGGTGAACCCCACGTACTACTGGGGCATGGGCCTCACCGCCGAAGCCGTAGCGCGCGATTTCAACGTGAGCCGCGAAGAGCAGGACGCGTTCGCGCTGAAGAGCAACGAAAAGGCGATCGCCGCGATCGCCGCGGGCCGGTTCAAGGACGAGATCGTACCGGTGGAGGTGGAACGGGTGTACCTCGACGAGCAGGAGAAGCGCCAGGTGGAGACGTACGTGGTGGACACGGATGAAGGTCCGCGCGCAAGCACCCTGGAGGGCCTCGGGAAATTGAAGCCGGTGTTCGACGCGAAGGGCACGGTGACGGCCGGAAACGCCAGCCAGACGAGCGACGGCGCGGCCTTCGTTCTGGTGGTGAGCGAGCGTATGCTGAAGCAGCTCAACGTGAAGCCGATCGCGCGCCTCCTCTCCTACCACGTGGCCGGCGTGCCGCCGCGCATCATGGGCATCGGCCCGGTGGCCGCGGTGCCGAAGGCGCTGGAGAAGGCCGGGCTGACGAAGAACGACATCGGCCTGTTCGAGCTGAACGAAGCCTTCGCCTCGCAGTCCCTGGCCGTGATCCGCGAGCTGGGCATCGACCCGGACATCGTGAACGTGAACGGTGGCGCGATCGCACTGGGGCATCCGCTGGGCTGCACGGGCACGAAGCTGACGGTGCAGCTGCTGAACGAGATGCGGCGGCGGAAGCAGAAGTACGGCGTCGTCACCATGTGCGTGGGGACCGGGCAGGGGGCGGCGAGCGTGTTCGAACTGCTGAACTAGGATGCACCGATCGGCCATGATCGAGGATCGGAAAACCGGATCGCCCGTAGGCTGCCTCATCGTGGCTGCGCTCCTCTCCGCATGCGCCGCACCGCCTGCCGAAGTGGATCGGCTCGACCCGTCCTCTGGACCAAAAGCGACCGCCGGGCTCATTCCGATCGACCCCGCCGATACCGGATACACCGACGTACAGCTCTACGCCAAGGACACCGTCACGCCCGACGGGTGGGCGATCCACTACCTGGTCAAGGACGACAGCACGCGCTACAACGACCTCTACATCCGCTGGTCGAAGGGCGGACGCGAAGGGCTTTTCCAATGCGGGGATGTGCTCCTGATGCGGCGGTACTTCATCCCGGAGTTCACCGGCGAGAACGACAGCCACATCTTCCTGGAGCATGGGTGCGCCACGGGGTGTGCCGCTATGCTCGCGCTCTCGAAGGATACCCTGCCCATGGGACAGGACATCCCCTACCTGGTGGACCAGGACCTGCCCCGCGGCCGGTTCGTCCACATCCCCGAACGCAGCTTCAGCCTGGACACGCTTGAAGTGGACGTGCTCGACCTCACGCGGAAGGAGGAACACGCCGTGGTGTTCGGCGGCCGTTGCACGCTTGTGCCGGAGGAGGGCTGCATCGACAGTGTCTCGTTCGAGGACCGGCAGGTGACCTTGTACGCGACGCTGCTCGACGCGAACGGCCAGGAGGTCCAGGAGAAGCATGCGGTGCACATCCCCACCGGACACCGATGATCGCCCATACCCTCAATAGCCGTCCTTCGAACCGCTGAACCGGACCGATCCGATGCGCCCCCGGACCACGCCTTCGCCCCTCGCCGTTCCCGCGCGCCTGTCGTGGGCCGTGGACCAGCTCGACCCGCGGCCGGACGTCCAGGTGCTGGAGATCGGCTGCGGCAACGGCACACTGGCCGTCCTGCTCGGGCAGCGCCTGCGCAAAGGCCGGCTCGTGGCCATCGACCGCTCGGCGACGGCCGTCCGCGCCGCGCACGCCCGGAACGCGGCCCTGATCGCCGAAGGCCGGACGGTCCTGCAACAGGCTTCGCTCGCGGACGCTGTCCTGGAGGACGGTCGTTTCGACCATGCGGTCGCCGTGAACGTGAACCTGTTCTGGCGGGATCCCCGCCGCGAGCTGCCCCGGGTGCATGCCTGCCTGAAGGCCAGGGGAACGCTCCTGCTCGTGTACGAGCCGCCCTCGCCCGCACAGGTGCAGCGGATCGCGAAGGCCTGCCTCCGCCAGCTGGAGACGCATGGCTTCACGATCACGGAAAGCCACGTGGTCCGTACCGACAAGGCCCTGATGCTGGCCATCCACGCATCACCGGTCCGACGCCCGCACGCGAACAACCAACCCCACTGATCCAACGTTCAATCCTCGGACGGTCCCGACGTCCGATCATCCGACCCCATCATGGCGACCGAAACGAAAAAAGCCCTCCAAGGCGGCGAATTCCTGATCCGCGAAAGCGCACCGCAGGACATCTTCATCCCCGAGGAGTTCAACGAGGAGCAGCGCATGATCGCGCAGACCGCGATGGACTTCCTGGCCCAGGAGGTGCACCCGAACCTGGACCGCATCGACCAGCAGGAAGAAGGGCTGATGCCACGGATCCTGGAGAAGGCCGGCGAGCTGGGCCTGCTGGGCGTATCGATCCCTGAGGAGTACGGCGGCTTCGGCAAGGACTTCGTGACCGGGATGCTGGTGACGGAGAAGACCGGCGCGGGCCACAGCTACAGCGTGGCCATGGCGGCGCACACCGGCATCGGCACACTGCCCACGCTCTACTACGGCAATGCCGAGCAGAAGGCGAAGTACATCCCCAAGCTCGCCACCGGCGAATGGAAGGCCTGTTACTGCCTCACCGAACCCGGCAGCGGCAGCGACGCGAACAGCGGCAAGACGAAGGCCGTGCTGACGCCCGACGGCCAGCACTACCTGCTGAACGGCCAGAAGATGTGGATCACCAACGGCGGCTTCGCCGACCTCTTCACCGTGTTCGCCAAGATCGACGATGACGAGAACCTCA
>JAFDZF010000187.1 GCA_018267055.1 Bacteroidota bacterium | reverse complement strand
CAAAGCCTCCGGTGGCGGCACGTACGTGGTCACCTGGGGCGCCATGCTGTGGGGCGGCATGCGCCTCTTCAAAGGCCTGTCCAACGGATGAAGGCGCACATCGACGAGGAGCTGTTCGAGCGCAAGGACTTCACGGCGGAGCCCCTGCCCAAGGGCGAATACACGCAATGCACCTTCCGGCAGTGCACGTTCGTCAAGGCGGACCTCATCGGCGTGGCCTTCGTGGAATGCACGTTCGAGGGTTGCGACCTCAGCCTGGCGCGTATCCGCGGGACGGCTTTCCGGCAGGTGGCGTTCACCGACTGCAAATTGCTGGGCCTCTCCTTCGACCAGGCCAATCCCTTCCTCTTCGCCATCATGCCGGAGCGCTGCATCCTGGACTCCTGCTCGTTCCAGGGGCTGGACCTGAAGGGGGCACGGTTCCGCAACTGCCGGCTGCACGGCACCGACCTCAGCCAGGCCGACCTGAGCGGGGCCACGTTCGATGACTGCGACCTGCTCGATGCCGTCTTCGGCGGCACCGACCTGACGCGCGCCGACCTGCGATCGGCCCACGGCTACCTCATCGACCCCGAGCGGAACCGCCTGAAGGGCGCCCGCTTCAGCACCAGCGGCGTGGGCGGCTTGCTGGCCAGGTACGGCATCGAGCTCACGCACGGGTGAGCTTCCGATAACGGCAGCGTTCCTGCAGGCATCGGCCCGGCCGGATCGCCCGGCCCCCGCTACCTTCGCGCCTCGTCCGCGCCACCGGGCGCGGCGCGCATCCATGGCCGAGCACACCCATCCACCGCTGTTCCTCACCAACACGCTCACGCGCAAGAAGGAGGAGTTCATCCCGCTGGCCCCCCCACATGTCGGCCTGTACGTGTGCGGACCCACGGTATACAGCGATGTGCACCTCGGCAACGTGCGCACGTTCCTGAGCTTCGACACGCTGTTCCGCTGGCTCACCTACCTGGGCTACAAGGTGCGGTACGTCCGCAACATCACGGACGTGGGGCACCTGGTGGGCGACGTGGACGAGGGGGAGGACAAGATCGCGAAGCGCGCGCGGCTGGAGCAGCTGGAGCCGATGGAGGTGGTGCAGAAGTACACCAACGGCTTCCACGATGTGATGCGCACGTTCAACATCCTCCCGCCCAGCATCGAGCCCACGGCCACCGCCCACCTGATCGAGCAGATCGCCATGGTGGAGCGCATCATCGCCAAGGGCTTCGCCTACGAGGCGAACGGCTCGGTGTACTTCGATGTGCCCGCCTATGCGCAGCACCATGCCTACGGCGAGCTCAGCGGCCGGCGGATCGATGAGCTGGTGGCCAACACGCGCGACACCGAAGGCCAGGACGAGAAACGCAGCCCGCTCGACTTCGCCCTGTGGAAGCGCGCGGATAAGAACCACCTGATGCATTGGCCCTCGCCCTGGGGCGAAGGGTTCCCCGGCTGGCACCTGGAATGCAGCGTGATGAGCACCAAGTACCTGGGCCGCACGTTCGACATCCACGGCGGTGGCATGGACCTGAAGTTCCCGCACCACGAATGCGAGATCGCGCAGAGCGTCGCCGCGGACGGCGAGGCGCCGGTGCGCTACTGGGTGCATGGCAACATGCTCACCGTGAACGGCCGGAAGATGGCCAAGAGCGAGGGCAACGGCTTCACGCCCGAGGAGCTGATCACCGGCGACCACAAGCTGCTCGATCGCGGCTACTCGCCGATGACCGTGCGCTTCTTCATGCTGCAGAGCCACTACGCCAGCACGCTCGACTTCAGCAACGAGGCCCTGCAGGCGGCCGAGCGCGGCCTGCAGAAGCTGATGGCCGCCTGGGACACGCTGGAGCGCCTGAAGCCGGCCCCTCCCGCCGGCGAGGCCTACGATGTGGCGGCCCTCGAGAAGGCCTGCGTGGCCGCGATGAACGACGACATCAATACGCCGGTGATGATCGCCGCGCTGTTCGACGGCGTGCGCGCCATCAACTCGGCGAACGACGGCCGCGCCGCGTTCAGCGCGGACGACCTGGCCCGCCTGCGGACGCTCTTCCAGGCGATGGTCTTCGACGTGCTGGGCCTGAAGCGGGAGGCGGAGAAGCAGGGCGACGACCTGAGCCATGGGCTGATGAACGTGGTGCTGGGCCTGCGCGCCGACGCGAAGGCGAAGAAGGACTTCGCGGCCAGCGACCTGATCCGCGACCGCCTCGCCGCCCTGGGCATCACCGTGAAGGACGGCAAGGAGGGCACCACCTGGGAACGCAACTGAACCCGACCGTGCGCGGACCGCATACCCCTGCCATGCAACGCATCCCTTCCGGGGCCCTGGCCCTCACCCTGCTGGCGCTGACCTTCACCGCCTGCGGACCGGAGACCGGTACCACGCCCGAGGTGGCGCCGCCACCGCCCGCGCTCGCCACCGCGCCCCTCTTCGACCCCGACACCGCCTATGCCTTCGTGGCGAAGCAGGTGGCCTTCGGCCCGCGCGTGCCCGGCACGCACGCCCACCGCGCCTGCGGCGACTGGCTCGTGGCCACCCTCAAGGGCTACGGCGCCACCGTGATCGAGCAGACCGGCACGGTGACCGCCTACAACGGCCAGCCCGTGCCGCTGCGCAACATCATCGCCAGCTGGCAGCCCGAGAAGAAGGACCGCCTCCTCCTCTTCGCGCACTGGGACACCCGCCCCGTGGCCGACCACGACAAGGAACGCCCGAACGACCCCATCGACGGAGCGAACGACGGCGGCAGCGGCACCGCCATCTGGCTGGAGCTGGCCCGCCACCTGCAGGCGCAGCCCACCGCGCTCGGCATCGACATCTTCCTCACCGACGTGGAGGACATGGGCGAACCCAGCGGCGCCATGGGCGGCGACGACGAGAACAGCACGCGCACCTGGTGCCTCGGCTCGCAGTACTGGGTGAAGAACCCGCACGTGCCGAACTACACCGCGCGCTTCGGGATCCTGCTGGACATGGTGGGCAGCGTCGACGCCCGGTTCCCGCGCGAGGCCTTCAGCATGCGCTATGCGCCGCAGGTGGTCAACAAGGTGTGGAAGGCCGCCGCCGCCGTGGGCCACGGCGACCGCTTCCTCAGCGAGACCCGGCAGTACGTGGGCATCGACGACCACGTGATCGTGAACGAGGGCCTCGGCATCCCGTGCATCGACATCATCGCGTTCGACGCCACCACCAATGGCTTCCCGCCCACGTGGCACACCCACGCCGACAACCTCGCGGGGATCGACAAGGAGAGCCTCCAGGCCGTGGGCGCCACGGTGACGCAGGTGGTGTGGGCCGAGAAATAACGCTCACCAGCCGAAGCCGAACGCGAGGCCGAACGAGAAGGTGAACTTGGCCAGGGCCAAGCCATCCGCCTGTTGCAAGTAGGATTGTGTGAAGCCGCTCTTGCCCCCACCGAGGCAATAGCCCACCTGGGCGTACAGGTCCTCGTACAGGCCGCCGTCCAGGCCGCTCCGCACGCCCAGCCGCACACCCACGGGGACCACGGTGCGTGACGCTTGCGCGTTGTTCACCGATGAAGCACTGCCGGAGGAGCCGCTCCAGTAGTCCAGCACCACCCGCTGCTGGACCGTGCGCACCCCCAGGAAGCTCCCCAGATAGAAGTGGCCGTTCTCGTTATCGGAGAGCGCGTAAGCGCTGCGGTAGGTGACCGCCACCATCTTGCTGACACGTCCGTATTCCACCGTGCTCGCGCCGTACGGCACGCTCAGGTGATCGTAGCGGTCCAGGTTGTCCAGCGAACCCAGGTCCATCACCAGGTCGAGGCCCACGGAGAGGCGGTCGTTCAGGTCGTGGTCCACCCCGATGCCGAACTGGAACCCTTTGTTCGGCCCCTTCTGGAACCGCTTGGTGTATTCCGGCACGATGATGCGGACACCGGTGCCCTGTGCGAACGCACCAGGCGCAGCGGCCATGAGCAGCAAGGTGATGATCAAGGCCCTCATCAGTGCGATCGTCCGTCCCATCCGAACCCGAAGTTGATGCCGGCGCGGAGCTCAGCCCCGCTCAGCGGTTTTTGTACGAAACTGTCCATGCCGTAACGCTTCGTGGGAACGCTCCCGCCGATGGCGTAACCGAACGCCACGAAAGCATCCAGGAAGAACCCTTCCAGGCCACCGCGCACGCCGAACCGCACGCCCACGGGCACGCTCATCACGGCCCCCTCCTCCCGCAGGAACGTGCCGTCCGACCGCTTCAGGCCGATGGCGTACGTGAGGTGACGGAGACCGATCCAGCTGCCGGCATAGAACGAGGTGCGTTCATGGTCGCCCAGGAGGTAATAGGAACGGTACTGCGCTTCCCAACCGCTCAGGTCGGACGGCGGCTGGACACTGGCACTTCTGGATGTGCCTTCGAAGCGATGGATCACGTCCACACCGAAGGCCAGATGATCGTTCAGGTCGTGGTCGAACCCCAGACCGAGCTGCACGTTCGCCAGGCCCAGCTCATTGAAGCCCCTGATGAGGTCGTACGGCGCGATGGCGCGGATGGCGCTCTGCCCGGACACGCCCAATGCCAGGCTGAAGGCCCAAAGGAAGAGGAAGGATGCCCGCTTGCCCATCACCGGCGACGTCCTTCCCAACCGAAGCCTAGGGCCAAGCCCACCCGCAGCTCCGCGCCGCTCAGCGCGGTCGAACGAACGGCGGCCTGGTCGGACAGGGCCGTGTATACCGTACCGCCCAGGCGGCACCCCATGGCGAGGTAGAGATCGCCGTAGAAGCCTTCGAGGCCGCCCCGGACGCCCATGCGCAGCCCCAAGGGAACGCTGAGCGCGTTCGCGTCCCGGTGGCGGCGCTCCCCGCTGGCATCCGTGAAGGGCTCGGAATAAGCGTAGCGGCGGACGCCGACCCAGCTGCCCGCATAGAAGGCGCTGCGCGTATTGTTGCTCGTCATGTAGGAGGCCCGGTAGATGAGCTCGAGCGCATCAAGGCCGCCCATCTCGATGCGATGGTCGCCTACGCGTGTGGCCCCGGTCGTCAGGTAGCTCAGGTCCACGCCCCAGGCCAGGCGGCTGTTCAGATCATGGTCGTACCCCAGGCCGTAGCCCACGCCCCGGGTGCGCAGCTCGCCATAGCCGAACAGGTAATCGCCCAGGATGAACCGGACGCCGCCCTGTCCCTTCGCGAACGGCGCGCAGGCCAACAAGGCGAGCACCAGCCCGCCGATCCGCCAGGCCCGCATCACTTCGTGAAGGTGATGTTCAGCATCTCCAGCGCCTTGCTGATGGGCACGCCGAAGCCGATGCCTTCCACGCCGCTGGCCTTGATCTTCAGCGTGGCCACGCCCACCACCTTGCCCGACTCGTCGATCAGCGGGCCGCCGCTGTTGCCGGAGTTGATGCTCACATCCGTCTGCAGGTAGCTCCGCCCCTCGATCTCGCGGCGGCCGCTCATGATGCCGCGCGTCACGCTCTGGCCCAGCTGCTCGTCCAACGGCGTGCCGATGGCGAACAGCTCCTCGCCCAGCTGGAGGGCCGCATCGTCGCCCAGGGCCAGGGCCGGCAGGTCGCTGCCGGCCACCTTCACCAGCGCCACGTCGAAGTCGCGGTTCACCTTCACCACCTCGCCGTCCAGCGCGAAGCCCTGTTCGAACCGCACCTTCACATGCGCCTCGCTGCCCACCACGTGGGCGTTGGTCATGATGTTGCCGTCGTTGGTGATGAGGAAGCCGCTGCCATGGCCGTCCTTCGTCTCGATCGTCACCACGCCCTTCACCAGCGCCGCCAGCATGTCCTTGCGGCCGGTGAAACCGATGGGAACGGGCGCGGCCAGCGAAAGACCGGTGCCCTTCGAGCGCATCAGCCCTGCGTTGTGGGCCGCGTTCAGCCGCTCGTACAAGCCTTCCTCCTCCAGCATCCGCCGGGCGGCATCCTGCAGGCCGGTGGCCAGCACGTCGCGCGGCGACAGCGCGAACACCGGGGCGGTGGTGGACCGCGTGATGGTGAACAGCACGCTGTCCCTGTCGATGCCGCTGAGGAAGCGCCACTGCATGTCCAGCGTCACCGATCCATAGGCGCGACCGTCCACCTCGTCCACGTCGATGGCGATCCGATCGACCACCGGCTTCAGCACCACCTTCGCGCGCTGGATGGCCTCATCGCCCTTCGGGGTGCCGGGCCGCACGCTGTGCGCGTCCACGAAGCTGTCGGCGAAGCCCCGCGCGATGCTGGAGGTCACCATCTCGGGATAGCGCAGGTCGCCCACCTCCTTGGAATCGACCGTCAGCTTGTGCACACCGAAGCGGCCCACCCCGGCGCGGGCGCCCAGGGTGTGCTGCAGCGGGGCCACGGGCAGGGCCACCTCCTGGAGCCCCGTAGGCATCACGCGGTACAGGTTCACCGTGAGCTCCTGGCGCGGGAACGCATAGAGCTGGCCGCCCTTTCGGCCGAAGTAGTACGGGATGTTCAGAAGCATCGCATCGGCGAGCAGCACGCCGTTCCGCGCCTTCGGGGTCAGCTCGAACGTGACCGGCTGGTACCCGTCCTTGCGCAGCTCCATCGTCACCGCACCGCCATCGGGTTTGTCATAGGTGTAGTGGTACGGCGTGATGCCGACCTCGGCGCCGTTCTCATAGACGGTGGCCCCGGCGGGCGAGGAGTTGATGGTGAGCGACTGCTTGCTCTTGTCCTTCGCGGAGGCCGGACCACCGAGCATGAAGGTGAACGCGACGGAAAGCGGAACGAGGAGGGACGAACGCATGGGTGGAACTAGGCTGCGCAAGATAGAAGCCGCCCGGAACAGCCGTCCAAGCTTGCCGGGGATAGCGTGCGTACCATCGGACGTCGCCCGATACTTTGCAGCATCACTTCGATCCGTGCGCCCATGAAACACCTCTTCGCTCTTCCTTGCCTTCTTCCCCTGGCGGCCATCGGGCAATCCCTGGTCACCACCGCTCCGCAGGACCGGACGGTGCTGCTGGAGGACTTCACCGGGATCCATTGCGGATACTGCCCCGAAGGCCATGCCGTTGCGGCCGCCCTGGAGGCGGCGCACCCCGGCCGGGTCTCCACGGTGGGCGTGCATGCGGGCGTGTTCGCCAGCCCCAACGCGGGCGAGCCCGACTTCCGAACCCCGGAAGGGACGGCGCTGGACGCGTACTACAACATCCAAGGCTATCCGGCCGGCGTGATCGCCCGGCATCAGTTCGCCAACGGGTACGAGCAGGGACGCGGCGCATGGGAAGGGGGCGTGAACACCATCCTCGACCTGCCCTCGCCGGTGAACCTCGGCGTGGAAAGCGCCTATGACGCCGGTACGCAGCAACTGACCGTGCACGTGCAGCTCTACTACACCGGCGACAGCCCGGGCGGCGATGACCGCATCGGTGTGCTCCTCACGGAGAACCACATCACCGGCTGGCAGACCGACTACGGCCCCTCCGGCAACCATCCCGCGTACGACCACCTGCACGTGATGCGCGACTACCTCACCGACATCTGGGGCGAGAGCGTCACCACCACGACCGGCGGCACCTGGGTGGACCGCACCTACACGTATACCGTGCCCGCGGCCTGGAACGTGGACAACTGTGATGTGGTGGCCTTCGTGGGCGAATACCAGAGCGATGTGTACCAGGCGCGCACCATCCCGGCCAACGGCGGCACCACGCTGGTGATCGGTGACCTGACGCACGACCCGGCCCCCTTCCGCGGCGGCGTCAACGGCACGGCGAACGACTTCACGCTGACGATGACCAACGCCCTGAACGCCGATGAGGACTACGTGATCACCCTCGTGACCGAAAGCGCTCCCGCCAGCTGGAGCACCGGCCTCACCGTGAACGGCACGGACCATCCCGGCACCGCCACGGTGTCGGTGGCCGATGCGGCCAGCGCTGAGATCGTCGCGCACATCACGCCCGATGCCGCGCCCGGCATCGGCAACTACCTGCTCACCATCGCCTCCGTCAGCACGCCGAACGCCCCTCTGCTCCAGCAGGACCTGCACGTGATCAGCGGGGTGCACGACCTGATCGTGACCAACCCGCAGGCGGAGCCCTGGGAGCCGCTATACGTGGCCGCCATGCAGCTGTCCAACGAAGCCTACTACGCCTCCACCTCGCGTGAGCGCTTCACCCGGTTCGGCGAGGCGGGCGCGCTCACCGACGTGCTCAACGTGTACGTGAACGCCAGCTGGACCTTCCCCAGCCTGCTCGATGATGAGGTGGCCGTGCTCACCACGTTCATGGACGATGGCGGCAACCTGATGATCGCCGGCCAGGACATCGGCTGGGACCAGAGCGGCGCCGACGGGGCCTACGGCACGCCCGCCACCCAGGCGTTCTACACCGGCTACCTGCTGGCCGATTTCGTGGCCGACGGCAGCACCGCGAACAACCCGGTGAACTTCGTGGACGATGATGCGGTCTTCGGCACGGTGCCGAACTCCACCGTCGCGAACGTCTTCTCCGGCAATACCTATCCGGATGAGATCACGCCCATCGCCCCGGCCGTGCCCATCCTGAAGTACGGCACCACCGCCAAGGTGGGCGGCCTGCGCGCGCAGACCGCGGACCACAAGGTGGTCTACTTCGGCGTGGGCCCTGAGCAGATGAGCAACGCCGATGTGGGCAAGCTGATGATCGGCCTGAGCCACGACTGGTTCTACGGCATCGTCAGCGTGGACGAGCTCGATGGCCTCACGAGCGCGCTCGGCCGCGCCTACCCGGTGCCCGCGGACACCCGCCTGACGATCCCCGTCCAGGGCCTCGCCACCGATGCCACGCTCGAGGTGACCGACGCGATGGGCCGCGTGGTCTCGCGCACCGCGGTGGGCCGCAATGCGACCCGCATCGACATCGATACGCAAGCCCTCGGCAACGGTCTTTACACCTACCGTCTGATCGCCCGCAACGAACGCGGCAGCGCCTGCACGTTCGTGGTGGCCCACTGAGGACGGACCCGCGTTCCCTGGAAAGGCCTTCCCGCGTGGAAGGCCTTTCCGCTTCCGGACATTGCCCAACTTCGTGCCGTCATGAGCGACCTGTTCGATACCGCCGCCTTCCGCGTCACGGACCGCGCGGGGGCCTCCTGGAAGAAGCACGCGACCACCCTCCACCCGCGCGTGGACAAGGACCTGCTGAAGCGCTCCGTGGAGAAGGACCGCGACCGCATCGCCGAGCTGCAACGGCGCCTCTTCGCCGAGCGCACGCGCGCCCTGCTGGTCATCTTCCAGGCCATGGACGCGGCGGGCAAGGACAGCTGCATCGACCATGTGCTGAGCGGCGTGAACCCGCAGGGCTGCCAGGTCTGGAGCTTCAAGGCGCCCAGCAGCGAGGAGCTCGCGCACGATTTCCTCTGGCGCCATGCGAAGAGCCTTCCCGAACGCGGCATGATCGGCGTGCACAACCGCAGCCATTACGAGGAAGTGCTCGTGGTGAAGGTGCATCCCGAATACCTGCTGGGCCAGCGCATCCCCGGGATCACGAGCGTGAAGGATGCCGATGCGGCGTTCTGGGAGCAGCGCTACGCGAGCATCCGCGCCTTCGAGGAACACCTGGCGCGCCAGGGCGTCACCCTCATGAAGTTCCACCTGCACATGGGGCGGGACGTGCAGAGGAAGCGCTTCCAAGAGCGCCTGGAGGACCCCGAGAAGAACTGGAAGTTCAGCCTGGGCGACGTGAAGGAACGCGCGCTCTGGGACCCCTACATGGACGCCTACGAGCAGGCCATCGCCGCCACGGCGACCCCCCATGCGCCCTGGTTCATCGTGCCCGCGGACGAGCAGTGGGAAAGCCGCGCCATCGTCTGCCGGCTGGTACGGGAGCAGCTGGAGGCCATGGACCCGCAAGTGCCGCGCCTGTCGCCCAAGGCCGCCCAGGAGCTGAAGGAAGCGGCCGCGCTGCTGAAGG
Organism: Bacteroidota bacterium; assembly: GCA_018267055.1. Lineage (GTDB taxonomy): Bacteria > Bacteroidota > Bacteroidia > Flavobacteriales_F > PHOS-HE28 > PHOS-HE28. The sequence continues at coordinate 593 of JAFDZF010000187.1, read as the reverse complement.
AGGCATGAGGACCGGCCGGCCGCATCGCCTGTCGGGGCTGTTGTGCGGGACCGTCCTCGCGGCCGTGTCCATGGCGCAATCCACGCGGGCCACGCAGTTCAACGCCTGGGGCGCCGCGAACGTGCAAGTGCAGCTGGGCGCGCGCTGGTGGTCCGTGTTCGATGTGCAGTGGCGGCGGAGCAACGGCGTGCAGGACCCGATGCAGCTCGCCTTCCTCGTGGCGCCGGAATACCGCAAGGGCGGCTTCTCCCTGCAACCCGGCTATGGCTACTGGATCAACTACCCCTACGGCGCGTTCCGCACGCCGGCCACGCAGCATGAGCACCGCACCTGGCTGCAGGCGGGCTATCGCCATGCATTGGGCCGCACCGGCATGGACCACCGCCTGCGCCTGGAACAACGTTTCCTGGAGCGTTCACGCGCCACCCCCGAAGGGCCCGAGAGCGAGGGCTTCCGCTATGTGGGCCGGCTCCGCTACCGCACCCGCTGGCTCATCCCCCTCAATGGCCGCGCGAACGTGCAGGGCGAATGGCAGGCCATCGTATCGCAGGAGGTGATGGTGCGCTTCGGCGATCCCTCCTTCCGCGGGCTCT
>JAFDZF010000186.1 GCA_018267055.1 Bacteroidota bacterium | reverse complement strand
TGGGACGGCGTGCCGCGTGAGCTGATCGGCACCGACCGCACCTACAACGGGTTCACCTACGACGGCCAGGTGGACAACTACGACCAGACCCATTACCAGCTGCTGTTCGACCAGCGCCTGGGCGCCGATGCGGACCTGAGCCTTACGCTCTTCCGGGTGGATGGCGCGGGCTTCTTCGAGCAGTTCCGGCCCGGCGACGACCTGGCCACCTACGGCATCGCTCCCGCGGTGATCGATGGCGACACCGTGACCACCACCGACATCATCCGCCGCCGCTGGCTGGACAACACCCTCACCGGTGCCAACCTCAACGCGGAGCGGCGCTTCGGCCGGCACAAGCTGGTGCTGGGCGGCAGCTACAGCGATTACCGCTGCGACCACTTCGGCGAGGTGATCTGGGCGCGCTACGCGGGCGCCACCGACATCCGCCACCGCTATTACGACAACGATGCGCGGAAGACCGATGCGAACGCGTTCGCGAAATTCACTTACGCGGCCCATGCGAACGTGGACCTCTATGGCGATGTGCAGGTGCGGCGGGTGGACTATTCCTTCCTCGGCTTCAACAGCGCCCTGGCGAACGTGACGCAGGAGGTGGACTACACCTTCTTCAACCCCAAGGCCGGTGCGCTTTGGCGCGTGCGCGATGGGGGCAAGGCCTATGCTTCCTTCGCCGTGGGCAACCGCGAACCCAACCGCGACGACCTGGAGTCGACCACGCCGGCCAGCCGCCCGCGTCCCGAGCGGTTGCTGGACTATGAGCTCGGCTATGAGCAGCACGGCGGCCGCTGGAGCGCGGGGGTCAATGCCTACTACATGGATTACCAGGACCAGCTGGTGCTCACCGGCGAGCTGAACGACGTGGGGGCGGCGCTGCGCACCAATGTGAAGAGCAGCTACCGTGCCGGGGTCGAGCTGATGCTGGCGGCACGCATCACCCGGCGCCTGACCTGGCGCGCCAACGCCACGCTGAGCCGCAACAAGGTGCGCGACTTCGTGGAGTACGTGGACGACTGGGACAACGGCGGCCAAGTGGCCACCACCTACAGCGAGAGCGACCTGGCCTTGTCCCCCGCGACGATCGCCGGCAGCGAGCTGGGCTATCGTGTGTGGGACCGTGCACGGAAGGGCCATGCCGACCTGACGCTGGTGACCAAGTATGTGGGCAAGCAATACCTGGACAACAGCACCAGCACCGACCGGATGCTCGACGCCTACGTGGTGAACGACCTGCGTGCGAACGTCACCGTGCTCGGCCTGAAGGGCACCCGCGGCGTCGACCTCAACCTCACCGTGCGCAATCTGTTCAGCGAGCTGTACGAAAGCAACGGCTGGGTGTACAGCTACGTGTCCGAAGGCCGCCGACAGGAACAGGTGGGCCTGTTCCCGCAGGCGCCGCTCAATGTGCTCGGCGGGGTGACGGTGCGGTTCTAGCGCCGAGGTCGGCGATGATCGGGCGTGTGGGTACCTTCAAGGCCGGATCCTTGCCGATGGACATCCGCATCAAGCGCATCCACGACGAGCCGTCGGACGATGACGGCCGCCGCATCCTGGTGGACCGCCTGTGGCCCCGCGGTTTCACCAAGGCGCGCGCGCACCTGGACGAATGGAACAAGGAGGTGGCACCGTCCACGCCCCTGCGCCAGCGGTTCCACCAGGGTGCACTGACGTTCGCGGCCTTCGCGCAGGCTTATCGCCGCGAGCTCGCCGGGCATGCGGAAGCGCTGGACCGGATCCGTGCGCAGGCGAAGGAAGGACGCGTCACCTTGCTGTACGGGGCCCGGGATCCGGAGCACAACCATGCCCTGGTGCTGCTGGACGCCTTGCGCCACCGGGCCTAGCGGCACGTGATGGACTGGTCCAGGACCAGCGGCAGGGCCACCACGCCTTCTTCGGCGCTCGTAAGGCACAGGATGTACCGGCAGGCAGCGAGCGCGGGGCGCAGCATGGGATCGGGGTTTGTGGAAAAGACGGAAGGGGCGATGCTTCCGCTGCCCTTCACCCGTGCATCGCCTCGCCCATCGCGAAGATGAGCTCGGGGTCCTGCTCGAAGGCGGTGCCCACCACCAGCACGTCGGCGCCGGCCTCGCAGAGGGCACGTGCGGTGGCGGCATCGCGGATGCCGCCACCCACGATGAGGGGCAGGTCCACCGCCTGGCGCACGGCAGCGATCATGGCGGGGGACACGGTGCGGAGCGCGCCGCTGCCGGTATCCATATAGATGGTGCGCAGGCCGAGCAGCTCGCCGGCAAGGGCGGTGCAGGCGGCGATGCCGGGCTTGTCGTGGGGCAGGGGCAGGGTCTGGCTCACGTAGCTCACCGTGGTGGGCTTGCCGCCGTCCACCAATAGGTAACCGGTGGGGATGGCCTCGAGGCCGAGGGCCTTCACGGTGGGGGCGGCGGTCACGTGGTGGCCGATGAGCAGCTCGGGGTTGCGTCCGCTGATGAGGGAGAGGAAGAGCACGGCATCGGCATGGCCGCTCAGTTGGGCGGGGCTGCCGGGGAAGAGCACCACCGGCACATCGCCCGTCGTTCCGCGGGACCAGCGCTTCACCAGCTCCACGCAGCGGTCGAAGGCGGCGGAGGTGAGCAGGCTGCCGCCCACGAAGAGCAGGTCGGCCCGGGCCATGCAGGCGTTCTGCACGGTGCGTTCCAGGCGTTCTTCGTCCTGCCCGAAGTCGGGATCGATGAGCACCGCGAGCAGTTTGCGGCCGGAAGCCCTGGCGGCTTCGATGCGGGAGAGGACGGCGCCCATCGCTGCGAACTTAGCCAAAGCACGCCCGATCCCTGGGAAGGGCGTAAATTCGCGCGCCCTGCCCCCATCATGGCAGGGTCCGATGAACACCGCCATGCCGCAGACCAAGGAAAAGCTCGCCTACAAGGTGAAGGACCTCACCCTCGCCGAGTGGGGCCGCAAGGAGATCGAACTGGCCGAGGCCGAGATGCCCGGCCTGATGGCGCTGCGCCAGCAGTACGGCAAGGACAAGCCCCTGAAGGGCGCCCGCATCGCCGGCTGCCTGCACATGACCATCCAGACGGCGGTGCTGATCGAAACCTTGAAGGAGCTGGGCGCCGAGGTGAGCTGGAGCAGCTGCAACATCTTCAGCACGCAGGACCACGCCGCCGCCGCCATCGCGAAGGCCGGCATCCCGGTGTACGCCTGGAAGGGCATGGACAACGAGGAGTTCGACTGGTGCATCGAGCAGACGCTCTTCGCCTTCCCCGGCGGCGAGCCGCTGAACATGATCCTCGACGACGGCGGCGACCTCACCAACATGGTGTTCGACAAGTACCCCGAGCTGGTGGGCGGCATCAAGGGCCTGAGCGAGGAGACCACCACCGGCGTGCACCGCCTGATGGAGCGTGAGAAGAACGGCACCCTGGTGATGCCGGCCATCAATGTGAACGACAGCGTCACCAAGAGCAAGTTCGACAACAAGTACGGCTGCAAGGAGAGCGCGGTGGACGCCATCCGCCGGGCCACCGACATCATGATGGCCGGCAAGGTGGCCGTGGTGTGCGGCTACGGCGACGTGGGCAAGGGCACGGCCGCCTCGCTGAAGGGCGCCGGTGCGCGCGTGATCGTCACCGAGATCGACCCCATCTGCGCCCTGCAGGCCGCCATGGACGGTTTCGAGGTGAAGAAGCTGAACACCGTGATCGGCCGGGCCGACATCGTGATCACCACCACGGGCAACTGCGACATCGTGCGCGCCGAGCACTTCGAGGCCCTGAAGGACAAGGCCATCGTGTGCAACATCGGCCACTTCGACAACGAGATCGACATGGCCTGGCTGAACGCGAACCACGGCAAGAGCAAGGTGGAGATCAAGCCGCAGGTGGACAAGTACACCATCAACGGCAAGGACGTGCTGATCCTGGCCGAAGGCCGCCTGGTGAACCTCGGCTGCGCCACCGGCCATCCCAGCTTCGTGATGAGCAACAGCTTCACCAACCAGACGCTGGCCCAGCTCGAGCTGTGGAAGAACCACGCGAACTACGAGAACAAGGTGTACGTGCTGCCCAAGCACCTCGACGAGATGGTGGCCCGCCTGCACCTGGCCAAGATCGGCGTGGAGCTGGAGGAGCTGAACGACAAGCAGGCCAAGTACATCGGCGTGCCGAAGAACGGTCCGTTCAAGGGCGACGCGTACCGTTACTGAGCGCGGGCGGCCGTCAACGATCCCAACGGAAGAGGGCCTTCGTTCGAAGGCCCTCTTCGCATTCCCAGGGGTGATCGACGTGGGAAGACTGCGGGG
>JAFDZF010000185.1 GCA_018267055.1 Bacteroidota bacterium | reverse complement strand
CTTACAAGCGCTTACTGGCCGGATCCGCCCTGCTCCCCGGGGAACGTTTGCAGCGGAGTTCGGCATCAGCCCCGACCCGCGAAGAGAACACGAACCAAAACGAACGAAGAAGATGAAAGCGCTGAACAACAACGTCCGCCTGATCGGTAACCTGGGCTTCGACCCGGAAGTGCGGGAGATCGCGAAAGGACGCAAAGTGGCCCGCATCAGCGTGGCCACCAACGACAGCTACATCGATGCCGCCGGTGAACGCATCACCGACACCCAATGGCACACCGTGGTGGCCTGGGGCAAGATGGCCGAGCAGGTGGAACGCCTGCTGAGCAAGGGTGCGCCCGTCATGCTGGAAGGGCGGCTGGTGCACCGCAGCTATGCCGGCAAGGACGGCGCGAAGCGGTACGTGACGGAGATCGTGCTCAGCGACTTCAAGGTGATCGCCTACGACAGCCCCGACCGGCCGAAAGCCGCGGCCTGAGCCAAGGGCCGCATCCAGCGAAGGAAAGGCGTGGGATCCCCACGCCTTTCCGCGTTCAGGCCCTCCCCGATCCGCGCGCATGCCGTTCCTTCGCTGCCGGATCCGCCAAGCCCCGGGTCCGACCACGTGATGGGATCCCCCCAGCGCCGTCCATGGAGGCGCCGCCTGCTGGTGCTCGGCACGGCCGTCGTGCTCCTGCTCGTGCTGATCGCCTTCTTCTTCCCCTACCTGCTCAAGCGCTACATCGAGCAGCACAGCGAGGAATGGATCGACCGCAAGGTCACCATCGACCACCTCGTGCTGAACCCGTTCACCTTCCGCTACGGCGTGTACGGCGTGACGTGCTATGAGCCCAAGGGCAGCCCCGAGGTGTTCGTTTCCTGGAGCGAGATCAGCGTACGGAGCAACCTCTGGCGCGGGTTCCGCGACAACAACTGGCGCTTCACGCGGCTGCGCGTCAAGGACCCCTATTTCCACATCGTGCAGCAGGGCGCCCGCTTCAACTTCAGCGATCTGATGGAGCTGGGAGGCCGCGATACCACCGCGTCCACCGACAGTTCCACCACGCGGTTCAGCATGGAGGACATCCGCATCGAGGGCGGCCGCATCGACTACGCCAGTGATGTCCTCAAGGCGCCGGTGACCGTACAGGGCCTGCACGCGGAATGCACCCGCATCACCTCGGCCGATGCCCGCATGGACTTCAAGCTCGGCTTCGGGCTGGCCGCGGGCGGTGAGGTCGACGGCGGGTTCACCATCGACACCGACCGCTCGCTCTACGCCATCGATGCGAAGCTGAGCCGTTTCGCGCTGCCCCAGCTGCTGCCCTACCTGCAGGACTTCATGCACACCACGGCGCTCCAAGGCAGTGTGGACCTCGGCCTGGCCCTGCGCGACAGCTGGGCCGACACCACCGCGCTCGCCGTGCGCGGCGCCCTGGCCGTGAACGGGCTCGACCTCACCGATGGGCAGGGCGGGCACCTCATCGGGCTGAAGACCGCCCGGGTGGACCTGGACACCCTGGACGCACGCACCAGCAGCTTCAAGCTGAGCCGCGTGCTGGTGGACGGCCTCACCACGCGCTACCAGCAGTGGGCCGACGGCAGCAACACGTGGACGAAGGCGCTGATCCTCGACCCCGCAGGGGGGACCGACAGCACCCAGGCCCTGGCGGCGAGCGCGAGCAACGTGTTCGTGATGCTCGCGGACTACATCCGCATGCTCGGCCAGGAGTTCGTGGCCAACCAGTACACCGCCGACAGCATGGTGATGACCCACAGCGCGGTGGATTTCGAGGACTTCACCCCGGAGAAGCCCTTCCGCTACAAGCTGAGCGAAGTGGACATCCGCAGCAGCCGCATCAATACCGCCGCGGGCACGGCCGATTTCAACGCCTCGGCGCTCCTGAACGATCGCGCCAAGCTGCACAGCACCTTCAAGTTCGACCCCAAGGACTTCCGCAACGTGGACGCCACCCTCGCCGTGGAGGACCTGGCCCTGCAGGACCTGGACCCCTACAGCCGCTGGTATGCGGCCTACCCGCTGCAGGAGGGCGTGCTGGCCTACACCGGTTCCACCAGCATCCACGGCGGCCGGCTGGACAGCCGGAACAAGATCGTGGTGGGCAAGCTGAAGTTCGGGAAGAAGACCGACATCCACGACACCGGCATCTATGTGCTCCCGCTGCGGCTGGCGGCCGGCCTCCTCAAGGACGTGCACGGCAACATCGACCTGGACGTGCCGGTGAAGGGCGACCTCAACGACCCTTCGTTCAAGGTGTGGCCCATCGTGTGGCAGGTGCTGAAGAACCTGGTGGTGAAGGCCGGGACGGCCCCGGTGCGCTTGGTGGCCCGCGCCTTCCAGGATGTGGACGAACAGGACCTGGAAAGCGTCCGGTTCGGCCCCACCCAGGCGGCGCTCGCCAAGGCCCAGCGCAAGCCGCTGGACATGCTGGTGAAGCTGCTGAAGGAGAAGCCCGAGCTGGTGGTGGACCTGGCGCCCACCATGGACCTGCGGCAGACCATGGAGGAATGGGCCGCCTTCGAGGCGAAGAAGCGTTACCTGCAGCTGGCAAGCCCCGTCAGCGAGGCGGACAGCAGCCGGATGATGGACCTGTCCCTGCGGGACGAAGCCTTCCTGGCCTGGCTGGACGGGCAGAGCCCGGGCACCAAGGGGCAGGCCGAGCGGTCGCGCTGCCTGGCCCTGGTGGGCGCAGCGCAGGCGAAACAGGCCGTGGAGGCGCAGGAAACGGCCCGACGTGCAGCGGTGCTGGCCTACATGAAGGCCGCCGGCGTGGCGGAGGACCGCTGCCGGATCCGCCCCGGCACCAAGGAAGAGCTGGCCGGCTTCGTCGGCGACCCCGGCTACCGGTTCGTGTTCGACGGGGCGGACTAGCGGCCAAGGCAGCCCATCAACGCGGAAGGCCGCTGCGCCATCGCGCAGCGGCCTTCCGGCGTTCAGGAGGAGTTCAGTGCACCACGGTCATCCGCTTGCTGGAAACGGTGGAGCCGGTGGTGAGGGTGTAGAAGTACACGCCGGCCTCCAGGTCGGCGGTGTTCACATCCACCCGGTGCAGGCCCTGCGCCATGTTGCCTTGCAGCAGCATGCGCACCAGCTTGCCGCTCACGTCGCGCAGGTCCAGGGTCACCTGGGCGGCCTGCTCCAGGCTGAGGTCGATGCGGGTGGAGCCGGTGCCGGCGGGGTTCGGATAGTTCTGCCCCAGGCCGATGCCGTTGTGGATGTCGTTCTCGGCGATGCCCACCGTGGGGTTGAAGTTCATCCGCACCATCGGCGTGCTGGTGACATAGAACCAGGTGTCGCTGGATTCCTGGTAGATGAACGAGGTCTGCGCGGGGCTGATGCCGCTGGTGCCGACCAGCACGTTGGAGCCGCCGAAGTGGCGCACCGCCACCAGGTAGTCCGTGCCGGCGGTCAGGGGCACGCCTTCCTCGAAGATGAAGGACACGAACCGGCCCTCGCCCAAGGCGCTCAGGTCCTCCGGCGCCAGCTCATGCTCCATCGTCTCGGCGATCGGCGTGAAGTTCGCGTCATTGGCCAGGACCTCGGCGGTCAGGATCGAGCCGGTCTCGGAGGCGCTGGAGAACGCGACATCGATGCCATAGAGGGTCTGGGCGTTCCGCACGTGGAACGCATTGGCCAGCTTGAAGGGCGTGCCGTCGTCGGTGTCGTTGTAGCCACCGGTGCGCGAGCCGTTGTCGCGTGCGAAGGCATAGTTGCTGATGCCGATCACCAGCGTGTCGGCGTTGTCGGCCTCATCCACTTCGGTGCTGTCCGAGGCGATGGAGTAGTAGATGCTGTGGTCGCCGAGGGCGCTGGTGGGCGTGTAGGCCGCCGCCACGAACTGGTCCGCCGCGGCCGGGGCCAGGTCGCCGAAGCCCTGGCTGTCATCATACCCATCGGACGTGTGGATGCGGGCGGTGGTGTTCACGGCCGGCAGGGCCCCGTTGTTCGAGAAGGTCATGTTGAGGCCTTGCGCACGGATCTCGGAGACCGGGAAGACCGTGTAGGGCAGCGAGTCGAAGGTGACGGTGTTCACGTAATCCCACATGGTGGTCTTCGCCGCGTCGATCGTCAGGTCGTTGTTGTCCTGCACGTACAGCGCCACGTCGTCCACCATCCAGGCGTAGTCGCAGTCGCCGGCATAGAGGAACCGGATCCACACGGTGGGCTGGCCGCCCGCCACGCTCGTGATCGGCAGGCTGATGGTGGTGGGGTTGGCCGTGGAGGCGTTGGAGGCCAGGGTGGCGTTCACCTGGAACTGCGTCCAATCGGTGCCGTTGTTGCTCACCTGGATCCAGGTGTGCCCCTGGTAGTTGCGGTAGAACTCCTCGAACTGGAGCACCACGTAGGGATAGGCGCTCAGGTCGATGGGGGTGGCGTTCTGGATGTAGCCGCTGTCCGACCCGCACATCAGGTCCGAATCGTACAGCGCGAAGCCATTGGCCGCGGTGGTGGACTGGATCGCCGGGATGGCGAAGGTGCCGCTGGGCGCGGTGGTACCGATCACCCAGTTGTTCGTGGTGAGGCCCAGGGTCCCGAACGTCCAGGTCGCCGCGTTGGAGAAGTCATCCTGCCAGATGGGGTCCGCCCGCTGGGCGGAAGCCTGGTGGCTCGGATGCGGAGGGAGCGCATGGTGTCGGCCGGCGGGCATCACGGAGGGGTGTTGCGCCATCAGGGTGCCGGTGGCGGCCAAGGCAAGAACGAGTGTCGTGGAGTGCTTTTTCATGGTAGGGGATCCATTTCGATGACAACAAAGGGGGACTTCCGTCATCCATTGCCATAGCAATGAACTGGACATGGCCAACACCAAGGTACGAACGGTTGTTCGGGGGATGGGCCGCCATCCGCGGATCAAAAGCGCACTCCTATCGGGGTGGTAGGATGGGCCGGCGGCGCCATGATCGACGGTCACGGGAAGCCCGCTTTTTCGCGGCCGCGCCTTCCCCGACCGCCGGAGGAAATGCTTGGAAGGATCGCGCTCACTGCGGGGATGTGCCGAAAGGACCCTTGTTCATGCTTTTATTCCTACTCGTTCGCCCATCCGTGCGCGTGCTCCCGGACTTGATATCGATCAGTCCGGTGCACGGATCCCCCGGTATTTTCGCGGAGCCATGCACCGTACCGCCCTATTGCTCGCCGTATTGCTGGTCGGCTGCGGCCCGAAGGGGCCGGTGGTCCGACCGGAGGTCGGACCGATCACCGAGGCGGTGTATGCGTCCGGCGTGGTGAAGGCACGCGATCAGTACAACGCCTTTGCGAACGCGAGCGGCATCCTCCGCGATGTGCTGGTGCGCGAGGGGGATACGGTGAAAGCAGGCCAGGCGCTCTTCGTCATCGACGATCGGGCCTCGGCACTGGCCACCCGCAACGCGCAGGTGGCGTTGGACCTGAGCGCCACCAATGCGGAGGAGCGGTCGCCCGTGCTGAAGGAACGTCGCCTGGCCGTGGAGCTGGCGCGGAGCAAGCTGGCGAACGACAGCCTGCTCTATGTGCGACAGCAACACTTGTGGGCGCAACGGATCGGATCGCGCGCGGAGTTCGAGCAGCGTGAACTGGCGTACGGTATCGCACGCACGGACTATGCCAATGCCCAGGCGGCGTTGGAGGATACGCGCACGCGCTTGCGCAGCGACCTGGAGATGGCGCGGAACGACCTGGCGCGAAGCCAGGTGGGCCAGGGCGACCTTACGGTGCGCAGCCAGGTGGACGGCCGCGTGTTCGACGTGCTGCTGGACAAGGGCGAGCTGGTATCGCCGCAGGTGCCGCTGGCGGTGGTGGGCCGCACGGACGGCTTCTACCTGGAGCTGCAGGTGGACGAGTTCGACATCACGCGCGTGCGCCCGGGCCAGCAGGTGCAAGTGAGCATGGACAGCTACAGGGGCCAGGTCCTGGAGGCCACCGTCACCCGCATCCACCCGATCATGGACCCGCGTTCGCGCACGTTCACCATCGAGGCGGCCTTCGTGAAGCCCCCGCCAGCGCTGTATCCCTACCTCACGGCGGAAGCGAACATCGTGGTGGCGCGCAAGGAGCGCGCGCTGACGGTACCCGCCGAGTATGTGATCGCCGGGCGCTACGTGCTCACGGGCAAGGACGAACGCAGAGCGGTGCGTACCGGCCTGCACGACCTGCAACGCGTGGAGATCCTGGACGGAGTGGACAGCATCACCACGCTCTACCGCCCTTGACCCATGGGGTGGCGCCTGCTGATCGGGATCGCGTTGACCTTGCTCCGCGCACGCCTGCGGCAATCCATCGTGGCGGCGGCGAGCGTGATGTTCGGCATCGCCATGTTCATCACCCTCACCGGTTTCATGAGCGGGCTGAACGGCCTGCTGGACGGGCTGATCCTGGACCGTACGCCGCATATCCGGCTCTACAACGAGATCAAGCCCATCGCGGTGCAGCCGGCGCAGTTGGCGGATAGCAGCGGCCATGTGTTCGTGGGCTCGATCAAGCCGAAGGAAGGGCTGGAGCGCATCCGCAACGCATCTGCGATCATGGATGCGCTGGGGAACGATGCCCGCGTGGAGGGCGTGGCACCGCGCGTGGTGGCGCAAGTGTTCTTCAATGTGGGCACCACCGAGCTGCCCGGTGTGGTCAACGGCGTGGATCCCCTGGAGGAGGCGCGCCTCTTCCGCTTCAAGGATTATCTCGTGCAGGGGGAACTGCGCGGCATGCTGCAGGCCAACAGCATCGTTCTGGGCAAGACGTTGGCGGAGAAGATGCTGGTGGATGTGGGCGACGTGGTGCAACTGACCACCGCACGCGGCGAGCGGTTCCTGCTGAAGGTGGTGGGCCTCTACCAGTCCGGCATCGCGGATTACGACAAGGTGCAGTGCTATGCCAGCATGCAGAACACGCAGAAGATCCTGGGCGAGCCGAGCAATTACATCACGGACATCGCGGTGAAGCTGAAGGACCTGGACGAGGCTCCGGAAGTGGCGGAGGAATACCGCGGCACCTTCGGCCTGGACGCGCTGGACATACGGACGGCGAACGCGCAGTTCGAGACGGGCACCACCGTCCGCAACATCATCTCCTACGCCACCAGCATCGTGCTGCTGGTGGTGGCGGGCTTCGGCATCTACAATATCCTGAACATGATGATCTATGAAAAGCTGGATTCCATCGCCATCCTGAAGGCGACCGGTTTCTCCGGTGGCGACGTGCGCATCATCTTCATCGGCTTGTCGCTGATCATCGGCATCTCCGGCGGTGCGGTGGGGCTGGCGGCGGGACTTGGGCTGTCCGTGGCGATCCACCATGTTCCCTTCACCACGCAGGCGCTTCCTGCGGTGAAGACCTTCCCTGTGGACTTCAGCGCGCACCGGTACGTGATCGGCATCGTGTTCGCGCTGATCACCACTTACGTCGCCGGCTTCTTTCCCGCCCGCAAGGCCAGCCGGGTGGATCCCGTGCAGATCATCCGCGGCAAATGAGCAACGGCGATCCCATCATCGAGACGCGCGGCATTGCCAAGTCCTTCCACGATCCCGTGGAGGTGCAGGTGTTGAAGGACGTATCCTTCGCCATGCGGCGGGGCGAGTTCGTGAGCATCGTGGGCAAGTCCGGTTGCGGCAAGTCCACGTTGTTGTACATCCTGAGCACGATGGACACGGACCATGCAGGCGATGTGCTGATCGACGGGGAGAGCATGACCGGCCTTCCGGGCGACCGCCTGGCGCGTGTGCGCAATGAGAAGATCGGGTTCGTGTTCCAGTTCCATTACCTGCTGCCGGAATTCACCGTGCTGCGGAACGTGATGCTGCCCGGGTTGAAGTTGGGCCTGCATACGGCGGCGGAAGTGGAAACGCGGGCGATGGACCGCCTGCGTATGCTGGGCATCGCGGATCAGGCCCTGAAATTGGCGAACCAGCTGAGCGGTGGTCAGAAGCAGCGCGTGGCCATAGCACGTGCCTTGATCAACGATCCGCTGATCATCATGGGCGATGAGCCCACCGGCAACTTGGACAGCCACAATTCGGAGATCGTGTTCGACATCTTCCGGGAGCTCTCCACGGAACGCGGCCAATCCTTATTGGTGGTGACGCACGACGACGATTTCGCTGCGCGCACGGACCGCATCATCGAAATGGATGATGGACGTATCGTAAGCGCGTAGAAGGCCTTCTCCCTGACCGTCCGCGGTCACCCGATGGGGGCAGGTGACGGATCACCCGCTCCGGCCCCCCGGGGCCATATGACAAAGGCCCCGGCTTCCGCTGGGGCCTTTGCTATCGTTCCGCTCCCCGGGCTGGACTTGAACCAGCGACCCCATGATTAACAGTCATGTGCTCTAACCAGCTGAGCTACCAGGGAAGGTACCCTTCTTGCGAAGGGACGGCAAAAGTAGGAAGTACCGCGGTCCATGCAAGGGCTTCCCGCATTCCTTCATCTTTGCGGCCAGAACCCCCTTGTTCCCCATGCAGCTCGTCACCGTCGGTACCGTCGCCTTCGACCGCATCGAAACCCCCTTCGGAAAGGCCGATAAAGTGGTGGGCGGCGCCGCCACGTACATCTCCCTGGCCGCCTCGTTCTTCCTGGAGAAGATCGGCCTGGTGAGCGTGGTGGGCGACGATTTCCCCGTGGAAGTGATGGCCATGATGCGCCAGCGCGGCATCGACCAGGCCGGGCTGGAGGTGCTCAAGGGCAAGGAAAGCTTCTTCTGGGCCGGCCGGTACCACTACGACATGAACACGCGCGACACCCTGGAGACGCGCCTGAACGTGCTGCTGGAGCTGGACCCCAAGCTGCCCGCCCCCTACAAGGCCGCCAAGTACCTGATGCTGGGCAACCTCGACCCCAAGGTGCAGGCCAAGGTGCTCGACCAGATGACCGAGCGGCCCGCCCTGGTGGCCATGGACACCATGAACTTCTGGATGGACAATGCCCTGGACGACCTCCGGAAGGTGATCGCCCGGGTGGATATCCTCACCATCAACGATGCGGAGGCCCGCCAGCTCAGCGGCCAGCACAGCCTTGTGAAGGCGGCCAACACCATCCTGGCGATGGGCCCCAAGTACCTGGTGGTGAAGAAGGGCGAGCACGGCGCATTGCTCTTCAGCGAGGACCGCGTGTTCTTCGCCCCGGCCCTGCCGCTGGAGGACATCATCGATCCCACCGGCGCCGGCGACACCTTCGCGGGCGGCTTCATCGGCTACCTGGCCCACACGCAGGACCACAGCTTCGACAACCTGAAGCGCGCCATCATCGTGGGCTCCGCGCTGGCCTCGTTCTGCTGCGAGAAGTTCGGCATCCAGCGCCTGCTGGAGATCAAGCGCGAGGACATCGACCACCGCATCCAGCAGTTCGTGGACCTGGTGGATTTCGATATCGAGCTGGTGGAGGAGTGACCCCTGGGGCGCGCGAACGCATCCGCCCATCCGCGTCTTGATCAACGACCGGGCACGCGCCGCTCCCGGCCGCATGCCCCAAGCACAAGGTCCCAGGCCTGGAACCGTCAGACCCGGGACCTTATACAAGGCCGCGTGAGCGGCGTCTAGCTCGCCAGGAAGTTGAATTCCCGCACCCCGCTGTCGTTGAAGGGGCCGGGCACCAGCTGGCCGTTGGCATCGATCAGCTCCAGGCGCACGGTATGCTTGCCCAGCTCCAGGCCTTCGATGAAGTAGGCGTCCCACTTGGTCAGCATCCACACCTCGCCGTCGATGGTGGCGCGCACGCGGTAGCCTTTATCGGCCAGGTCGGTGTTCAGCAGGTAGAAATCGAGCAGGACCTTGTCGCCGTCGAGCTTCTTGTAATCGCCTTTCGGGCGGCTGTAGAAGAGGGTGGGGTCCTTCTTCAGGTCGGCCTTGGCGGCCGCGGCATTGCCACCGGGCAGGTCGAACTCGGTGAGCACCACGGAATTGTTGTGCTTGAGGCTCTCGTGGTAGCTGCGGCTCAGGAAGCAGAGCACCACGTTGTGGCCGGGGTCTCCCTTCTCCGTGAAGGTGGGCTCGTACTTGGCCACGTACGGCTTGTTGTTCAGGATGTAATGGATGTGCTGGCCGTCCTTGCTGTTGGCGCAGCCGCGCGTGGGGGCATCGGGCGTCTGGGCCTTCAGCTCATAGCCGCTCACGGCGAAGGTGTAGGTGGCCTCGCCCTTCTTGGCGTCCACGGAGGTGCCGTTGAGCTTCAGGGCCGCATCGGGGAACTGGGCCGCCGGGGGCGCCACCACCAGCTTCAGCTTGGCGTTCGCGGGGGCGATGACGGCGGGGGCTTCAGCAGGCTTCTCCACGGCCACGGTGTCCTTGGCGGGCGGGGGGGCGGGGGCCGGTTCGGCGGGTGCGCCGCAGGCGGCGAAGAGCGCCCCGATGCAGAGCGGGGCGGCGACGAATGCGAGGGTCTTCATCGGTCGGGTTCGTTGGGGTTATTCGAAGTTCAGGAGCAGCTGGCCTTTTTCCACGGCCGTGCGTTCCTGCACGTGGATCCTCTTCACGACGGCGTCGCCGGGGGCCTTGATCACGTTCTCCATCTTCATCGCCTCCAGGATCAGCACGGGGTCGTTCTTCTTCACCGCCTCGCCCTCCTTCACCAGCACCTTCAGCACCAGGCCGGGCATGGGGGCCTTCAGCTCGCGCACCACGGCGCCCTGGGCCTTGTCCAGCCCGAGGGTGCGCATCAGCTGCGCCTGCTCGTCCTCCAGCTTCACGGTGTAAGTGTGCGCGCCGATGCGCAGGCGCACCGTGCCGTTCTCCCGGTCCTCCTTCAGCACCAGGACCTTGAACGAGCGGCCGTTGTGCACCAGGCTGTAGGTGCCGGGGCCCGTGCGCACCAGGTCAGGGGCGGGTTGGCCGCTCAGGCGCCAGGGTGCTGAAGGAGCGGCGCGCTCCAGCGTGAGGGGATCGTCCGGCCGGGCATTGATGGTGGCGAAGAGCTTGGCGCACATGCGGGGTGAGGGAAACAGCGTTCGGCAGCGATTGGTTCGCTTCCGATAGCGAGCCGAAGGTACCAGGTCTGTACTTTGGTGTGAGATGCGTCCGATCCTGCTGTTCCTGCTCGCGATAATGCCCAGCTATGCATCGGCACAGTGGGCCTTCGTTGTCAGCAGTAGTGAGGAATTGTTGATGACGGCACTGGGGAAGGGCTTCCGCTCGGAGTTCCTGCCAGGTATCAGTCCTTCACAGGGAGATGCTTACCGGATTATCTACACTCCGGATGAATGGACAACGGAGCTTGGTGTTTACTATGCCAACGGCTATGGCCCCGTTCCGCAGTGCTGCTATGTATCGGGGTTCGAGCGGATCTCGGATTCGAGCTTGTTCTTCTTCCATCACCTCGATAGTCCTCCATTCGGTGTGTTCCATGCTCTTTCCATTCCCGGAGGTGTGCATGCGATGCCCAATGACTGGCAGCAGCTGGTTGAGCCTTATGCGCCAGTGAACGACACCTTATGCTATTTTGTCAGCTTCCGCTCACCGGATACGTTGTTGGTCCTTTCCAGCCGATCCACGGACCACGGTATTCGAGGCAAAGTGGCTGGCAAGGGCCCGGGGCCGTTCGGGATGGATTTCTTGAACGTAACGAACGGGATGATAGCCATGACCGATTCGACCGGCATGGGCACGATCCATCGCACCACGGATGAAGGAGAGAGCTGGTCGATGCTCTATCAGCGTCCCACTTCGGTCTTCACGGATATCCGATATGTGAGCGAGCAGGATATTTGGATCGCAGGCCAGAGTGGTTTGGTCCTACGCTCCACGGATGGGGGCATGTCCTGGCTGGAGGCGAGCGCACCGACAACAGCGGATCTATTGTCGATCGATGCCTATTCTGCGGATCAGGCGTGGGTTTCCGGCGATAACGGGTTGATCTTGAGCACCACTGACGGAGGCATGACTTGGATGGACCGATCCATACCGAATGCAGGCTTGGTTGGGCGGGTCCAAGCCTTGAATCAGGTGGTCTATGCATATGTCAAGCGACCTCCCTCCGCGAACGAACTTTATCGCTACACGGGGCCCGGTGCGTACATCCCGGAGCACTCGGGTCAAGAAGCCCCTTGGTGGGGCCAGGATGCGGATGGCTTCTACTTGCTGGCCCCTGAACCCATCCAGCGTTTCGATGTATTGGATACCTTGGGCAGGATCGTGGCAACGCGAGGGTCCGATCGCCATTTGCGGATGACAGATCGATCGCCAGGGGCCTATGTGCTCCGCGTCCGGACGGCTGACCGGGAGCGCCGCGCCAAGGTGGCTTGGCCCGGGGCTGGCCGCTAGGTATCAGAAGAGGCCCCCTTCGCCCATCCGCTCATAGCCTTCGTCCGCGGGCAGGCCGGGCTGCTCCCGTGCGGCCACCGCCAGGCGGTCGCACAGCTCGTTCTCCGGATGGCCGTTGTGCCCGCGGATCCACTGGAAGCGCACGCGGTGCTTGCGGTAGATGCGGAGGAAGCGTTCCCACAGGTCGGGGTTCTTCTTCTTGGCGAAGCGCTTCTTCTCCCAATCGAAGACCCAGCCCTTCTCCACCGCGTCCACCACGTACTTGCTGTCGCTCACCACCGTCACCTCGTGCCCCTCGCCCTTCAGGGCTTCCAGGGCCGCGATGACGGCCAGCAGCTCCATGCGGTTGTTGGTGGTGCGCCGGAAGCCGCCCCACAGCTCCTTCCGGTGGTGGCCGGCCATCAGCACCGCGCCATAGCCGCCCGGGCCTGGATTGCCGCTGGCCGCGCCGTCGGTGTACACGGTGATCCTCACGGCAGGGGCCCGGTGTGCGGGAAGAGGTAAGTGATGTTCCCCGTGAAGAGCTTCACGCTGATGGCGAGGAGGATGATGCCGAAGGCCTTGCGCAGCACGATGAGCCCCACGCGGCCCAGCAGGTGCTCGATGCGGCTGGTGAGCAGCAGCACCGTGACCACCACCGCCATGTTGAGCAGGATGGCCACCAGGATCTCCGTGGAGCCGAACTCCGCGCGCAACGAAAGGATGGTGGTGATGGTGCCTGCGCCCGCGATCACCGGGAAGGCCAGCGGTACGATGCTGTAGACCTTGGGGTCCGCGCTCAGCCCCGGCGCCGAGGTGTCCTCCTTGAACAGGCGGATGCCCAGGGTCATCTCCAGGGCGATGAAGAAGAGGATGAAGGAGCCGGCCACGGCGAAGGACCGCACATCGATGCCCACCACGTGCAGGATGGCCTCGCCCACGTAGAGGAAGGTGACCATGATGGCCAGGCTCACCAGCGTGGCGCGGGCCGGGTAGATCTTGCCGGCCTTCTCGCGCACGTTGAGGATCATCGGGATGCCGCCGATGATGTCGATCACCGCGAAGAGGATCAGGAAGGCTTTGCCGGTCTGGGCGAGGTCGAGCATCCGGGGGGTGAAGTTCGGCAAGAAGCGAGGAGGTGCAAGGCGGTCATCCGCCGTTCACCAGCCGCTCCACCACGTCCGGGTAGTGCCGGTGCTCCAGTTCGTGGATGCGGGCGGCCAGGGTGGCGGGGGTATCGCCGGGCAGCACCGGGCAGCGGGCCTGGAACAGGTGCCGGCCCTCGTCGTACCGCTCGTTCACCAGGTGGATGGTGATGCCGCTCTCGGCCTCGCCGGCCGCCAGGACCGCCCGGTGCACGTGCTCCCCGTACAGCCCCCGCCCGCCGTACTTGGGCAGCAGGGCGGGGTGGATGTTCACGATGCGGTCCGGGAAGGCGCGGACCATCTCCGCCGGGACCAGCCGCAGGAAGCCGGCCAGCACCACCAGGCCGATGCGCTGGCCCTGCAGCTCGCGCAGCACGGTGCCGTCCTTCAGCTGGGCGCCGTTGAACAGGTAGGTGGGCACCCCGGCGTCCCACGCCCGCTGGACCACGGGGGCCTGGGGCTTGTCACAGCCCACCAGGGCCACTTCGGCCCGGGGGTGGCCGTGGAAATGGGCGATGAGCCGTTGGGCATTGGTGCCCGAGCCGGAGGCCAGGATGGCGATGCGCTGGCGGGCGGCGGGGGGGTGCGCCATGGGCGCAAAGATGCGGCATGCCGGGCATCGCCTCCCGGGTCGGCCCTGGCCGCCGTGGGCGGGCATGCCGGCCGCGTACAACCTTCGGAAATTGTCTTTCCTTTGCACCCTCATCACAAAAACGCACGGACATGTCCGACATCAAGTCAAGGGTCATCGCGATCATCGTGGACAAGCTCGGGGTCGACCAGGGCGAGGTCACGCCAGAAGCGAGCTTCACCAACGACCTTGGCGCTGACAGCCTGGATACCGTCGAGCTCATCATGGAGTTCGAGAAGGAGTTCAACATCGCCATCCCTGATGATCAGGCCGAGAAGATCCAGACGGTGGGTCAGGCCGTGGACTACGTGGAGAAGAACGCCAAGTAATATCTTGGCTGTATGGAGCTCAGGCGCGTCGTCGTCACTGGTCTGGGCGCGCTCACTCCCTTAGGGAACACTCTCAAAGCCTACTGGGAGGGTCTGGTGAGCGGCGTCAGCGGCGCCGCGCCCATCACCCGCTTCGACGCGTCGAAGTTCAAGACCCAGTTCGCCTGCGAGGTCAAGGGGTTCGTGCCCGAGGACTTCATCGACCGCAAGGAAGCGCGGAAGATGGACCCCTTCTCGCAGTTCGCCGTCGTGGTCGCCGATGAGGCGATGAAGGACAGCGGGCTGGACCTGGAGAAGGTGGACCGCGACCGCGTGGGGGTGATCTGGGGGTCGGGCATCGGCGGCCTGAAGACCTTCCAGGAGGAGTGCATCAACTTCGGCAAGGGCGACGGGACCCCCCGTTTCAACCCCTTCTTCATCCCGAAGATGATCGCCGACAGCGCGTCGGGCCTGATCAGCATCCGCCATGGCCTGCGCGGGCCGAGCTACGTCACGGTGAGCGCCTGCGCCAGCGGCAACAACGCCCTGATCGATTCCTTCAACCAGATCCGGCTGGGCATGGCGCACGCCATGGTCACCGGCGGCAGCGAGGCCTCGGTCTATGAGGCGGGCGTGGGCGGCTTCAACGCCCTGCACGCCATGAGCACCCGCAACGACGATCCCGCCACGGCCAGCCGCCCCTACGACAAGGACCGCGACGGCTTCGTGCTCGGTGAGGGCGGCGGCGCCATCATCCTGGAGGAGCTGGAGCACGCCAAGGCCCGCGGGGCGAAGATCTACTGCGAGATCGTGGGCGGCGGCATGAGCAGCGACGCCTACCACATCACCGCGCCGCATCCCGACGGCCTGGGCGCCTACCTCTGCATGAAGCACGCCCTGGAGGATGCGGGCATGAAGCCGGAGGAGATCGACCACATCAACACCCACGGCACCAGCACGCCCATCGGCGACCCCCAGGAGGTGAAGGCCATCCAGCGCCTCTTCGGCGAGCACGCCTACGCCCTCAACATCTGCTCCACCAAGAGCATGACCGGCCACCTGCTCGGGGCAGCGGGCGCCGTGGAGGCCCTGGCCAGCATCATGGCGGTGTACAAGGACATCGTGCCGCCGACCATCAACCATTTCACGGACGATCCCGAGATCGATCCCAAGTTGAACTTCACGTTCAACAAGGCGCAGCAGCGCACGGTGAACGCCGCCATGAGCAACACCTTCGGGTTCGGCGGCCACAACACCGCGGTGATCTTCCGCAAGTACCGTTAGGCCTTTGCTTTCCCGCCTGTTCCGCCGTGCCGCGACCCCTGAGGAGCGCCGCATCCGCGCCTGGTGCCGCAAGACCCTGGGCGTGACCCCCGGCGACCTGGCCCTCTACCGCCAGGCCCTGCGCCACAGCAGCGCCGTGCCCGAGGACCGGCCCGACCTTCCCGACAACGAGCGCCTGGAGTTCCTCGGCGACGCCGTGCTGGACGCCATCGTGGGCCAGTTCCTCTTCAACAGCTACCCCGACAAGGGCGAAGGCTTCCTCACCCGCATGCGCAGCAAGCTGGTGAGCCGGCACCAGCTCAGCATCCTCGCGAAGCACGTGGAGATCGAGCGCGTGGTGGAGAGCAACGTGGGGCGCAACCACGAGACGTCGGTGCCCGGCAATGCCCTGGAAGCCTTGATCGGCGCGCTTTTCCTGGACAAGGGGTTCGAGCGCACCAACAAGGCCGTGCTCGCCCTGATCACGCGGCACTTCGACCTGAAGACCGTGGAGCAGGAGGACCGCGACAGCAAGAGCCGCCTGCTCGAGTGGGGCCAGAAGAAGCGCAAGCGCGTGGAGTTCCTCCTCACCGAGGACGCGGCCCGCGGCGGGCGCGGCAAGCTCTACACCGCCGAGGCGCGCATCGACGGCGAGGTGCGCGGAGTGGGCAAGGGCAACAGCAAGAAGAAGGCGGAGCAGGACGCCGCCCAGGCAGCCTTCCGCGCCGTGCGCGGTTCGGGGAGCAAGGGCGAGCGTGCCGCCGAAGGGGGGCCGGGCGATGCCCCGAAACGTGGCTCCGGCCGCTCGCGCCGCGATCGCGAGCGGCGCCTGCCCAAGGCCGCCGCGCAGCACGCCCTGCCGCCGCGGCAGCTGCCGCCCGCCGGCGAAGCGTCCGACCGCCCCTGAGCGGGATCTGCGCGCTGTCAACGCCCGCCTGCTCACAGCTTGCCCGGCCCGCCGGAAGCTGCGCGCAACGCCGTTCTACCTTTGGACGCCTCGCGCCATGGCCAAGTTCAAGCTCGATATCGAAGCGGATCCGGAGGTCACGCTGATCGCCATCAGCAGCCACGTGAACGACTACCGCCTCTGCTGGGCCCTGAACCGCAAGCTCGGCATCTCCCTCTGCCGCCGCGCGCAGGACATCGCCGACGCGGGACCGGAGCAGCCGGCCCACTACAGCGTGTTCGACCACCTGGACGAACCCTCGCAGGCGATGTACACCTTGATCAACAACCACGGCACGCATGGCGTGTTGCTGAAGGACCAACGCCAGGCGGATTTCTTCCTCCTGGTGGACGAGACGGCGCCCGTGCTCCCCACGGAACTGCTCGACCAGGTGCGCAGCACCGAGTTCGTGCTCACGGCGTTCCCCCTGGATGCGCGGCAGCTGCGGGGCGCCCACAAGCTCTTCCAATGAAACCCCATTCCGACCCGAAGACCAAGATCGTGGCCACCATCGGCCCGGCCAGCTCGTCCGTGGACGTGCTGCGCGAACTGATGCGCAACGGCATGGACGTGTGCCGGCTGAACTTCAGCCACGGCAACTACACGTTCTACGCCGAGCTCATCACCAACATCCGCGCCCTCAATGAGGAGCTGGGCCTCACCACCGCCATCCTCGCCGACCTGCAGGGCCCCAAGCTCCGCACCGGGGAGATGGAGAACGGCGCCGTGGAGCTCAAGGAGGGCAATGAACTGCTGATCACCACGGAGACCGTGCGCGGCACCGCCGCCCGCATCAGCACCAGCTACCTGCAGTTCCCCAATGACGTGCGGCCCGGCGAGATGGTGCTGCTCGACGACGGCAAGCTGCGCCTGGAGGTCGTCCGCACCGACGGCCAGAAGAACGTGGTCACCAAGGTGCGCGTGGGCGGCAAGCTCACCAACAATAAGGGCATCAACCTGCCCAACACCAAGGTGAGCCTGCCCAGCCTCACCGAGAAGGACCGGGCCGACCTGGACTTCGCCCTGGAGCAGGAGGTGGACTGGGTGGGCCTGAGCTTCGTGCGCAGCGCCCGCGACATCATCGAGCTCAAGCACATCATCCGCGCGCAGGACAAGCACGCCCGGGTGATCGCCAAGATCGAGAAGCCCGAGGCCCTGGCGGAGATCGAGGACATCATCCGCGAGAGCGATGCGCTGATGGTGGCCCGCGGCGACCTCGGCGTGGAGGTGCCCATGGAAAAGGTGCCGCTGATCCAGAAGGACCTCATCCGCCGCTGCCTGCGGCAGAACCGCCCGGTGATCGTGGCCACCCAGATGATGGAGAGCATGATCAGCAGCCCCACGCCCACCCGCGCCGAGGTGAACGACGTGGCCAACGCTGTACTGGACCATGCCGACGCGGTGATGCTCAGCGCCGAGACCAGCGTGGGCAAATACCCCGTGGAGGTGGTGCGCACCATGAACCGCATCCTCGCCGAGATGGAGACGGCCGACGGCATGTACGACGTGCCGCAGCCCCCCCTGAACGAGAACGACCGCACCATCAGCGACGCGGTGAGCATCGCCGCCGTGCGCATGACCGAGGCCATGCCCGTGAAGGCCATCGTGACCATGACCCACAGCGGCTATACGGCCTTCAAGATCAGCAGCATGCGGCCGCGGGCGAACATCTACGCCTTCACCAGCAACCGCTCCATCCTGAACATGCTCAACTTGGTGTGGGGCGTGCGCGCGGAGTACTACGACAAGACGGTGAGCACCGACCACACCATCGCCGACATCAAGCACCTGCTGCGCCGCAAGAACCACGTGCAGAAGGGCGACCTGGTGATCAACATCGCCAGCATGCCCATCGCCGAGAAAGGCATGGCCAACATGCTGAAGCTGAGCCCGGCGTGACCCGGCGGAAAGGTCCGCTCAGCCGAAAAGCAGCTTGACGTAGAAGCCGGGCTTCTTCAACCGCGCGCGCAGGTCCAGGTCGTTGAACATGCTGCTGATGGTATCGGCCAGCGCGGGGTTGCGCACCGCCCGGCCCACCACTAGGTCGAAGAGCCAGGGCTTGCCGGCCAGCTGCTGCAGCCGCGTGCTGATGGCCAGCTCCCGGCCCAGCCGCTTCCACACGCGGGCGTCGTAGGCCTTCAGCGCCGCCGCGTCCGTCCGGCCGGAACGCAGGGCTTCCGCGGCCACGTCCGCCGCGTGCACGCCACTGATCATCGCGTGGCTGATGCCCTCGCCGGTGAAGGGGTCGATCAGGTGCCCGGCATCGCCCACGAGCAGGTAGCCCTCGCCGCTGAGGGACCGGCGCCGGCTCGCGAGCGGCAGGCCCATGCCCTGTACCGGCCCTTCCGCCTCAGCGTCCGCGAAGCGCTCCCGCAATTGCGGATGCTCGGCCAACAACTGTTGCATCAGGGCCTTCAGGTCCGCCCGGCGGGCGCGTACCACGTCGCTGCGCAGGCCCAGGCCCACGTTCGCCCGTCCGTCCGGGAGCGGGAAGATCCAGAGGTAGCCCGGCAGCAGCTCCTTCAGGAAGATGAGCTCGATGAACCCCTGCGGGTCCAGCCCCTGTACGCCGCGGTAATAAGCCCGCACGCCGGCGCAGTGGTGGCGGGGCTCCATCGGCAGGCCGGCCACGTGCCGCGCGAACAACGAGTTGGCCCCGTCCGCCGCGATGACCAGCCGGGCCTCGATGGTCGTCCGCTGTCCGCTGTCGGTGATGCGCCAGCCGCCGGGCGTGCGCTCGAAGCCTTTCAGGGTGACGCCTTGGCGCGCATCGATCCCCGGGGCCCGCACGGCTTTTTCGAAGAGCAGTGCGTCGAAGTCCAGCCGCGGCAGGATGGCCCCGGGGGCCTGTCCTTCGCCGGTGCGGCGCGAGAACGGCACCCGCAGGGCCTGGCCGTTGGGCGCGGTGAAGGTGACGCCCCAGCTCGGCAGCTGGCGGGCATCCGCGCGCAGGGTGTCGGCCAGGGCGGGGTCGAGCCGCTCCAGGGCGCGCATCACCTTGCCGCTGAGGGCATCGCCGCAGACCTTGTCGCGCGGGAAGACGGCCTTGTCCACCAGCAGGGCCTGCACGCCGTGCCGGGCCAGCTGCAGGGCCGCCGCGCAGCCGCCGGGGCCGGCGCCCACGATGCAGACGTCGGTGCGCACGGCCTCCGCCATGGGGTCAGCCCCGGAAGGCGCCGCTGGCGAACTGGTCCAGGAAGCGCACGTCGTTCTCCCAGTAGAGCCGCAGGTCCGGCACACGGTAGATCAGCTGGGCGATGCGCTCCACGCCCATGCCGAAGGCGAAGCCGCTGTAGACCGTGGGGTCGATGCCGCAGTTGCTCAATACGGCCGGGTCCACCATGCCGCAACCCATGATCTCCACCCAGCCGCTGTGCTTGCAGATGTTGCAGCCCGCGCCGCCGCAGATGGTGCAGCTCATGTCCACCTCGGCGCTCGGCTCGGTGAAGGGGAAGTAGCTCGGCCGCATGCGGATGGCCACATCGGGGCCGAACATCGCCTTCGCGAAGTGGTCCAATGTGCCCTTCAGCTCGGCGAAGCTCACGCCCTTGTCCACGTACAGCCCTTCCACCTGGTGGAACATGCAGTGCGCGCGGGCGCTGATGGCCTCGTTGCGGTACACCCGCCCGGGCGAGATGGTGCGGATGGGCGGCTTGGTGCTCTCCATCACCCGCACCTGCACGCTGCTGGTATGGGTGCGCAGGGCCAGGGCGTCCGCACCGCTGCCGGGGCCTTCCACGAAGAAGGTGTCCTGCATGTCGCGGGCGGGGTGGTCCGGCGGGAAGTTGAGGGCGCTGAAGTTGTGGTGGTCGTCCTCCACCTCGGGCCCCTGGCTCACCGTATAGCCGATGCGGGAGAAGACCTCCACGATGCGCTGGCGCACCAGGGTGATGGGATGCAGGCTTCCGGGGAAGCCGGTCAGGGCCGGCCGCGTGGGGTCGGTGGCCCGCACCTCGCGGGCCGCGGTGCCGGCCGTCGCCGCCTTCAGCTCCTCCAGGCGCGCCTGGGCGGCGTTCTTCAGGTGGTTCAGCCGCTGGCCGAAGGCCCGTTTCTCCTCCGCCGGCATCTGCTTGAGGTCATCGAACAGGGCGGTGACCTTGCCGTTGCGGCCCAGCATGGCCACGCGGAAGCGCTCCACGTCCTCCGCGGTGGCGGCCACGGCATCCTTCACTTCGGCCTCCAGGGCCGCTACTCGTTCTTGCAGGCTCATGGCAGTACGCGCATCCAGATGCGCACGTCGGTAAGGGGGCGGTCCTGCGCATCGCAGGGAACGGCCGCGATGCGGTCCAGGACGTCCAGGCCCTCCACCACTTCGCCGAAGACGGTGTAGGTGCCGTCCAGGCGGGGGGTGCCACCGGCGGTGGCATAGGTCTTCACCTGGTCCGGGGTGTAGCCGTGGTCGATGCCGGGCTCCTTCTCGTTCTTCCGCTGCACCAGCAGCTGCAGGTCACCGGGCGACCAGCGCTCCCCTTCCACGAGGAAGAACTGGCTGCCGTGGCTGCGGTGCTCGTCGTTGGCCCCTTCGGTGGGCTGGGCCGCCGCCAGGGCGCCCTTCTTGTGGATGAACCGGCGGTCCACCTCCTGCGGCACGGTATGGCCCGGCCCGCCCCGGCCCATCACCATGTGACGGTCCGCCGCCAGGCGGCTGTCGGGGTCGCCCCCCTGCACCATGAACCCGGGCACCGCGCGGTGGAACAGGGTGCTGTCGTAGTAGTGGGTGCGGACCAGCTGGAGGAAGTTGTCCCGGTGCTTCGGGGTCTCGTTGTACAGGGCCACCACCATACGGCCCAGGGTGGTGTTGATCTCCACCCGCGTCCGGACCTCCTGGGCCGTCAAGACCCCCGGGACCGACAGGAATGCCAGGAGGAGCAGGCCTTTCCACCGGTGCGATCGCGGTCCCATGACTTCCAGGCCTTATTTTTGGCTGCTATCCCTGGAAGCAGCGTTCGCCGTTCCTAGGCCGTCAAAAGTAACCAACCCGTCCGCCCATGACCCGCAAGGTGCTTTCCGCTTCCCTCCTCCTGGCCGCCCTGGTGACCGTTGCCAGCGGTTGCAAGAAGGAGAAGGACACACGCGCGCTGATCACCGTGGTGAACAAGGCGGGCAACCGCATCCCCGGGGCCTATGTGAAGCTCTATGCCGACCCGGTGCCGCCGCTCCAGAGCGATTTCTCGCGGCTGACCAAGGAAGGCTATACCGACGCCAGCGGCCAGGTGGAGTTCGACTACACCGAGTTCTACAAGCAGGGCCAGGCCGGGTTCGCGGTGCTGGACATCCTGGCGTCGCACGATACCCTCGTGGGTGAAGGCATCATCCGCATCAACGAGGAGGAGACGAACGAGGAAACGGTGACCCTGGCCCCCCAGGAGCACTGAGCGGTCAGCGTTCGAAGTAGCCCAGGATCGCTTCCTTCATCAGCCGCTCCTGCTCCTTGTCGTTCAAGGACGGCAGGTCCTTCACCCGCTCGAAGTGCGGCCAGCCATCGGGGTCGCGCCCCAGCTCCTTGTAGTAGCCGTAGGGCGTGAGGAGCACGCAGATGGCGACGTGCATCAGGTTCACCTTCTCGTCCTTCTTGAAGTTGCGCGCGTGCTGGCCCAGCTCCTGCACGCCGATGAGGAAGATGACGCCGTTGAGGTCCAGCGGGGCGTCGAACCGCTTGGAGAGGTCGGCGAGCAGGTCGCGCCACCGCTTGTCGAAGGCCAGGTCCATCATCGGGGCACAAAGAACGGCACGGCTACCTTTCCGCCGCGATGAACGGGCTGGATTGGCTGTTGGTGGCATGGATCGGTGTGGCGGCCGTGCGGGGCTTCTTCCGCGGCTTCGTGGTGGAGGTCTGCGCCCTGGTGGGCTGGCTCCTGGGCATCTGGGCGGCCGTGCACCTCAGCGACCGGGTGGGTGCGTGGGTCGGCCTGGAGGCGGACCAGCAGGCGCTGGCCTTCGGCCTCACCTTCCTGCTCGTGCTCGTCGGTGTGCACCTCCTGGCGCGCGCCATCACCGCGGCGCTCGACCTGGCCCAGCTCAGCCTGCCCAACAAGGCGATGGGCGTGGTCTTCGGCGCGGTGCGGTCCGCCTTCGTGCTCAGCGTGCTGCTGAACGTGCTGGACGCCGCGCCGGTCGCCGGGGTGAACGAGCGGATGAAGAAGGCCAGCAATGGCTCCGCGCTCTACGGGCCGGTCCGCGGCTTCGCACCGATGATCGTCCCCGCGCTCGGCAAGACCAAATGGGTCCGCCGGGTGATCGATGACGTGAAGAAGGAGGGCGGGCAACTGATGGACCGGTAGCATGCGGCGGATCCTCCTGCTGCTGTTCCTGTTCCCGGCGCTGTCGCCCCTCCTGGCGCAGGACAAGGGCGACCATGCCCGGTCGAGCAAGAAGTACCGGGAGAAGTTCTCCTATGCCAAGGAAGGACCGGAGCGCGTGCTGCGGACCTGGTACCATTACGTGGTATCGGCCACCGACCAGGGCACCTATCTGCTGCGCGTTTTCTATCCGGAGACGGGGCAGCTGACCCTGAGGGCCACCTATAGCGACAAGGCCACGCTGGACCGCACGGGCCCCAGCATGGAGTGGTACGACAGCGGCGCGCTCAAGTCCGAGGGCGGATATGTGCACAACAAGCGTGAAGGCACGTGGCGCCTCTTCGCACCGACCAGCACAGGTTGGGAAGGAGGGAACTACCACCTGGGCCTGAAGGAAGGGACGTGGGAGACGAAGGGCCCGAGCGGTGAGCGGTCCATGGTCCGGACCTACGTGCACGACGTGCTGCATGGGCCGTTCGTCCTGTACGACTCCTTGGGCGCCGATACCGGCTATTACGAGCAGGGCCGCCTCGTCATGGCTCCCAAGCGGTACGGTGCGTGGGACATGCCGGCCTTCGGCGATTGCCCGCCAGGCGGTTCCCTGGGCGAGCTCGACGCATGCTCCGGACGGGCGGTGCTGGGCTTCCTGGCGGGCTCCGCACGCTATCCCGCCGATGCGGTCCGGCTCGATGTGACCGGCCAGGCCTTGATCGCCTTCACCGTGGATCCGGAGGGCCGGGTCATCGATGTGGAGGTGCTGAGCGGGGTCTGTCGCTCCATCGAGGCCGAATGCCTGCGGGTGATGGCGCTCTTTCCCCGTTGGACCCCCGGCCGGAAGGACGGCCGGGCGGTGAAATGCCGCTTCACGCAGCCGTTCAGGTTCAAGCTGCAATAGGAGGCCCGTTCCGCGTCAGATGAAACGGAAGCGGTGCTTCCACCGGCCCAGGACCCGGTGCGTGGTGCTGGGGAACAGCCGCACGGCCAGGTCGGCCCAGAACATGGCCGGACCGATGACGATGCGCGGATCGCCCTTCAACACCCGGCGCACGATGCGCGCGGCCACGTCGTCCACGCCCATCGCGTGTTCGCGGACGAACGCCTGCTCGGCCGCCCGCTTGGCCTCCGAAAGGTGGGCCCCGGAATCCAGGAAGCCGGTCGCCATGGGCGGTGGGATGACGAGCGACACCCGCAGCGAAGGGCCGCCCAGTTCCGTGCGCAAGGCCTGTGTGAAGCCCATCACCGCGGCCTTGGACGACGCATAGGCGGTCTTGCCGGGGAACCCGAGCAGGGCGAAAGCGCTGATGATGTTCACCAGCCGGGCATCGGTGCTCCGGCGGAGGTCCGGGAGGAAATGGCGGCACATGCGCACCGTCCCGCCCAGGTTCACGGCGAGCACACGCTCCATGTCGGCCGCGTCGGCCATCAGGAACGGCCGGCTTATGGAGATGGCCGCGTTGTTGATCAGCAGGTCCACCTGCCGGTGCTGCGCGACGATGGCGGCATGTGCGGCGGCCACGGCCTGCTCATCGGCGATGTCCGCCGGGTGGACCGTGCAGCGCGCCGCGGTGCTGCCGAGCGCTTCGCGCAGCCGCTCCAGCCCGGCCGCATCGGTATCCACCAACGCCAGCGTATGGCCGCGCCCGGCCAGGGTGAGCGCGAGGGCACGCCCCAGCCCGTTCGCGGCACCGGTGATCACCGCGACCCGATGCGGGGGAGGCGCTTGTGCCATCGCCCACGAAGTTCGGCGACAGGGGGATACGCGGCCTAGGCCCGCCGTTCCGCCATGCCCCGCACCTTGTCCACCAGCACGGCCAGCAGCAGCGCGGTGAGCAGGATGCCGGCGATGCACACGATGGCGATGGCGTAGAACTGCAGCGTCCATTCCAGCGCCACCTTCAGGCGCTGCATCATGCCGATCTTCTTCTCGGTGGCGCCTTCGTAGAGCGAGAAGCGCACGGAGCAGAACTCGTTCTCCGTGTCGAAGTTGCCCAGCTCCACGCCCAGGTCCTGCAGCTCCGATTCGATGCCGCGGATCTTCTCCAGCAGCTCCACGTGGTCGGTGATCCGGCCTTCCGAGGCCTTCAGCTCGTTCAGCGAAGCCAGCGTCTTCTCCAGGGAGGTGCGTTTGGCGTTCAGCTGGCGGTATTCATTGGTCTTGTCCACCTTGGTCACCTCGGTGAAGCGCACGCGGCCGATGGACTGCACGGCGGTGTAGAAGCTGTCGAACTTCGCGGGGTCCACGCCGATGGACAGGTGCAGCTGCCGCTCGCCGGGATTGCCGTTGCGCTGCTCGTACTGGACCACGCCGGCGTATGCCTTGATCCGTGCGAGCAGGGTGGCCTGGTCCTTCTCGAAGGCCGTGGAGCGGGCGCGCGTGGTGGCGGTCTTCTCGTACTTCTGCGAAGCGTTGAAGCCGGTCGCGCCCGTGGGGATCGGCTCCTGCTTCAGGGACCCCTTCTCGCTCGCGTAGTTCTTCCGCAGGGCGACGTTGGTGAAGAAATCGTCGGTGTAGCTGTCGTACCGGACCGCCGGCTGCGCGAAGCCGTAGATCAGGCGGAAGACGAAGAGCGCGGCGAACAGGCCGATGAGCCAGCGCGCGATGATCCAGATGCGGTAGCGGAGGGTGGAGGCCATGGTGAATGGTGGAATGCCCAAGGAACGCCCTCCCGGACGACCTTATTGGCCCGATAACCGCCCAAGAAGATGCTCTTCCTCACCTTTTGAGACCGATCGAACGCTCAGCTCGCGCAGAAGTGCCGGGATATCCTCGGCCGGCCCGTAGGCATGGTCGGGTTCGGACCACCGGACGCTGTTCAGCTCCAGCATCGGACCAGAAGGCTCACTCCTGCACCGCCGCGATGCCCGGTAGCACCTTGCCCTCGAGGTATTCCAGCATGGCACCGCCGCCGGTGCTCACGTAGCTGATCTTGTCGGCCAGCTTGAACTGGTTCACCGCGGCCACGCTATCGCCCCCGCCCACCAGCGAGAAGGCGCCGTAGGCCGTGGCGTCGGCCACCGCATTGGCGATGGCGATGGTGCCCTTCTGGAACGCGGGCATCTCGAATACGCCCATGGGCCCGTTCCAGAGGATGGTGCGGCTGCGCTTGATGGCGTCGCCGAAGGTCTTGATGGTGGCGGGACCGATGTCGAGGCCCATCCAGCCGTCGGGGATGGCGTTGGCGGGGCAGAGGTCGGTGCTCGCGTTCGCGGCGAAGGCATCGGCCACCACCGCGTCGGTGGGGAGGTGCAGCTGCACGCCCTTGTCCATGGCGGCCTGCAGGATGGCCTGTGCCGTCCCGATGTGGTCGTCCTCCACCAGGGAGGCGCCCACCTTGCCGCCCTGCGCCTTGATGAAGGTGAAGGCCATGCCGCCGCCGATGATCACCTCGTCGCACTTGCCCAGCAGGTTCTCCAGCACCTCGATCTTGCTGCTCACCTTGGCGCCGCCCACGATGGCGCAGAGCGGCCGTTGCGGGTCGCCGAGCACCTTGCCCACGCTCTTCAGCTCGTTCTCGATGAGGTAGCCGAACAGCTTGGCCGTAGGGAAGGACCGGGCCACGATGGTGGTGCTGGCATGCGCGCGGTGCGCGGTGCCGAAGGCGTCGTTCACGTACACGTCGCCCAGGGCGGCCAGGGCCTTGCTGAACGCCTCGTCGCCGGCCTCTTCCTCGGGGTGGAAGCGCAGGTTCTCCAGCACCAGCACCTGGCCGGGCTTCAGCGCGGCGGCCTTCTGCTGCGCGTCGGGCCCCACGCAGTCGGTGGCGAAGAGCACGGGCACGCCGAGCAGGCCCTCGAGGTGGGCGGCCACGGGCTTCAGGCTCATGGCGGGGACCACCTTCCCCTTGGGGCGGCCGAGGTGGCTCATCAGGATGGCGCTGCCGCCGTCGCCGAGGATCTTCTTCACCGTGGGCACGATGGCCCGGGTGCGGTTGTCGTCGGTCACGTTCCCTTGTGCGTCCAGCGGCACGTTCAGGTCCACGCGCACCAGCGCCTTCTTCCCCTTGAAATCGAAGGTGTCCATGTTCAGCATGGGGCGAAAATAGACGCCGCGTTCCTGAAGCCTTGAGCGGCCGGTGGCGGCCAGCGCGCAGGGACGTACACTTGCACCATGTTGTTCAGCCGGATCATCGGCCACGCGGCGCTGAAGGCCAAGCTCATCGGCAACATCCGCGAAGGCCGGGTGCCGCATGCGCAGTTCTTCCTGGGTCCGCGGGGCAGCGGCACGCTCCCCCTGGCGCTGGCCTATGCGCGCTACCTGCTGTGCCAACAGCCGGGCGCGGCGGACAGCTGCGGCGCCTGCCCGTCGTGCGCGATGCTGGACAAGCTGGCGCACCCCGACCTTCACCTCGTCTTCCCGATCTTCCTCAGCGAGAAGTCGAAGACCTGTGAGCCTTTCCTGGCCGACTGGCGTGAGCTGGTGGGGAAGGAGCCCTACCTCGACGCCGAGCGCTGGCGGGAGAAGCTGGAGGGCGAGAACAAGCAGCTCCGCATGGGGGTGGACATCGCGGCGGAGATCACCCGCAAGCTGAGCCTCAAGGCCTACCAGGGCGGCTGGAAGGTGATGCTGATCTGGCTGCCCGAGCTGATGGACACCGCCGCGGCCAACAAGCTGCTGAAGGTGCTGGAGGAGCCCGAGCCCATGACGGCCTTCCTGCTGGTGGGCCATGCGAACGACCAGATCCTGCCCACCATCCTGAGCCGCACCCAGCTGGTGAAGGTGCCCGCGCTCAACCCCGGCGAGGTGGTGGAGGCCCTGCAGCTGCGCTATCCCGACCTGGGCGCCGAGGAGGCCCGCGCCATCGCCGCCCGCAGCGAGGGCGACCTGCTGGAGGCCGCCGCCATGGCCGATAAGAGCGAGGAGGAGCTCTTCGTCTTCTTCCGCGACTGGCTGCGCGCCTGCTACGCGAACAAGGTGCCCGACACGGTGGAGTTCGGCGAGTACTTCGCCAAGATGGGCCGCGAGCGGCAGAAGGGCCTGATGCTTTACGCGCTCTACCTCATCCGCCAGTGCCTGCTGCACGGCCAGCAGGTGCCGCAGCTCGTGCGGGCCTTCGGCGAGGAGATGGACTTCGTGAAGAAGTTCAGCGCCCTGCTGAACGAGCGCAACACGGAGGGCATCCGCCGCGAGCTGGAGACGGCCCACGGCCACCTGGAACGCAACGCCAACCCCAAGGTGCTCTTCCTGGACCTGAGCTACCGGATGGGCGGGTGGCTGCGGATGAAAGAGGCGGTGGCCTGATCCTCCGCACCACCGGCAGGCCCGCTAACACCGGGCTGTTGTCCGGGCACCCCGCCGCCCCGACCGTCCCACCTGCCCGTCCCGCTATCTTCGCCACCCATGTCCTGTACCAGCTGCGCCAAAGGGGCCGACGGCAAGCCCGCCGGATGCAAGAGCAACGGCTATTGCAGCACCAGCGGGTGCAACAAGCTCGATGTGTTCGACTGGCTGGCCGGGGTGCCCCTGCCCAGCGGCCAATCGCCCTTCGACGCGGTGGAGGTGCGCTTCAAGAACACCCGCAAGGGCTTCTACCGGAACGCCAACGCCCTGCAGCTGATGCCGGGCGACCTGGTGACCGTGGACGCCTCCCCGGGCTTCGACGTGGGCATGGTGAGCCTCTCCGGCGAGCTGGTGCGCGCCCAGATGCAGCGCAAGAGCACCAATACCGACACCTTCGAGCTGCGCAAGGTGCTGCGCAAGTCCACCCAGGAGGACGTCGACCGCTGGCACGCCGCGCGCAAGCTGGAGGATGAGACCATGTTCGCCGCCCGCAAGGTCTGCCAGGAGGCGCGGCTGGACATGAAGGTGACCGACGTGGAGTACCAGGGCGACGGCACCAAGGCCACCTTCTACTACACCGCCGAGCAGCGCATCGATTTCCGCGACCTCCTCCGCAAGCTGGCCGACCGGTTCAAGGTGCGCATCGACATGAAGCAGATCGGCGCGCGGCAGGAGGCCGGGCGCATCGGCGGCATCGGCAGCTGCGGCCGCGAGCTCTGCTGCAGCACCTGGCTCACCGACTTCCGCAGCGTGACCACCAGCGCCGCCCGCTACCAGCAGTTGGCGCTCAACCCCCAGAAGCTCGCAGGCCAGTGCGGCAAGCTCAAGTGCTGCCTGAACTACGAGCTGGACATGTACATCGAGGCGATCAAGAGCTATCCCTCGCAGAACGCCAAGCTCAGGACCCGCCAGGGCACCGGCGTGCACATGAAGACGGACATCTTCGAGGAGAAGATGTGGTACCTGTTCAAGCGGCCCGGCGAGCCGTCGGTGATGGCGGGCTTCCCCATCGAGACGGTGCGCGAGATCCTGGCCAAGAACAAGGCCGGCGAAGAGCCCGAGGTGGACCTTCACATGGCCGACGAGCCGGAATCGGAAGAGGTCAAGGCCGTGGACATCGGCAGCGTGGGCGGCGAGGAGGACCTCACCCGCTTCGACAGCAAGATCAAGAGCGGCAAGAAGCGCGGCCGGGGCGGCAAAGGGCGCGATCGCCGCGGAGGCGAAGGCGCCAAGCCCAACGCCCAGGCGGCCCCGCGTCCGGCCGGCGAGCAGAAGCCCGGCCAGCCGCGCGACCAGCGCCCGCGGGGCGACCGGCCCCCGGGAGAGCCTCGCCCGGAAGGAGAGCGCCGTTCCCGCGATGGCCGTGACCGCCGTCGTGGTGGACGCGACCGCGGCCCCCGCCCGGACGGTCCCCCGCGCCCCAACGACCGCCCGGCCGACGCCGGCCCCAAGCCGCCCGACGCGTGAGGCCGGTCGCCCTCCTGCCCGTGGTCATCGCCCTGGTGGGCGCAGGATGCTCCGGCAACGTCGTCTTCCAGGCCGACCAGGAAGTGCCCAACGGCAGCTGGGACCGCAGCTGGAAGCCGGAGTTCGCCTTCGACATCACCGACACGGTGAGCCCGCAGGACGTCTACCTGGACCTGCGCCATACCGGCGACTACGCCTACAGCAACATCTACCTCTTCGCCAGCCTCCAGGGGCCCGACGGCCGCGCGTACACCGACACGGTGGAATGCACCCTGGCCGATCCCACCGGCCGCTGGTTCGGCAAGGGCACCGGCTTCATCTTCAGCGACCGGTTCCAGGCCCACGTGCTCTACAAGCTGCACAATAGGTTCCCGCGCAGCGGCCGTTATACGTTCACCCTCGAACAGGCCATGCGCACCGAGCGGCTCGACGGCATCATCGACGTCGGCATCAGCGTGGAACGCCCCAAGCAAGGCCCCTGAACGAACATGGCGAAGCCGGCCAAGTCCTCCCGCAAGCGCTCGCTCTGGATCACCCTGTGGTGGATCGTGGTGCTCGGCCCGGTGACGGGCCTGCTGGTGATGCTGCTGGTGGCCGCCGGCAGCAAGGGACTGCCCAGCACCAGCGAGCTGCAGAACCCCCGCAGCGACCTGGCCACCGCGGTGCTCTTCAGCGACGGCACCCTCATGGGCCAGTACTACCGCGAGAACCGGATCCCGGTGGACTACGACCGCATCAGCCCCTACGTGGTGGAGGCCCTCATCGCCACCGAGGACGAGCGCTTCCGCGAGCACAGCGGCGTGGACGTGCGCGGCACGGCCCGGGCGGCGGCCTTCCTGGGCAAGAAGGGCGGGGCCAGCACCATCACCCAGCAGCTGGCCAAGATGCTCTTCCACGACCCGCGCAAGGACATCGTGGGCCGCGTCTTCCAGAAGTTCCAGGAATGGATTATCTCCGCGCGGCTCGAGCGGGAATACACCAAGGACGAGATCATCGCGATGTACCTCAACCGCTTCGACTGGATCAACCAGGCGGTGGGCATCAACTCCGCGGCGCGCGTCTACTTCAACACCACCCCGGATTCGCTCCGCATCGAACAGGCCGCCATGCTGGTGGGCATGTGCAAGAACCCCGCGCTCTTCAACCCGCTGCGCCGGCCCGACATCACCCAGAAGCGCCGCATGGTGGTGATGGACCAGATGCGCCGCAACGGCTTCCTCACCGCGCAGCAGTACGACTCGCTGAAGGCCCTTCCGCTCGGGCTCCGCTTCCAGCGCATCGACCACACCGAAGGCCCGGCGCCCTACCTGCGCGAGGTGCTCCGCTCGAAGGTGCAGGCCCTGCTCGCCGAGAAGGACCCGCGGACGGGGAAGCCGCGCTTCGCGAAGGCCGACGGCTCCGCCTATGACATCTACACCGACGGCCTGAAGATCTACACCACCATCGACCGGCGGATGCAGGCCTATGGGGAATGGTCCATGCGCGAGCACCTCAGCACCGAGCTGCAGCCCCAGTTCTTCCGCGACCTCAAGGACAAGAAGAACCGGCCCTTCGACTTCCGCGTGACGAAGGACGAGGTGGAGGGCATCATGAACACGGCGGTGAAGCGCAGCGACCGCTACCACATCCTCTCCGGCAAGCTCTGCGGCAACTGCCGCCGCCCGGCCAGCTACATCACGCAGGAGATGCACGAGGGGCACAAGATGTACCACTGCGATCCCGACAAGGGCGGCTGCGACACCTGGTGGCCGGTGCTGACCGAGCGCGAAGTGCTGGAGCAGTTCGACAAGAAGGTGAAGATGCGCGTGTTCAGCTGGCGCGGCGAGATCGATACGGTGATGACGCCCAACGACAGCATCCGCTACTACAAGAGCTTCCTCCAGAGCGGCCTGCTGAGCATGGACCCGCACACCGGCTTCGTGAAGGCCTGGGTGGGCGGCATCGACTACAAGCACTTCAAGTACGACCACGTGGAGCAGGCGCGCCGGCAGGTGGGCTCCACCTTCAAGCCCTTCGTCTACGCCACCGCCATCCGCGAGGGCCTGCAGCCCTGCATGGAGCTGCCCAACCAGAAGACCTGCTTCGACATGCCGCCCGGCCAGCCGATGTGGTGCCCCGAGAACAGCGACAACACCTACGGCGGCATGGTCACCATGGAGTACGCCCTGGCCAATTCCATGAACACCGTGACCGCCTGGCTGATGAAGCAGTACAGCCCGCAGGCCGTCACCGTGCTCGCCCGGCACATGGGCGTCAAGAGCCCGATGGACCCCGTGCCCTCGCTCTGCCTCGGGGTGGCCGACCTCACGCTGGAGGAGATGACCGGCGCCTTCTCCACCTTCGCCAACGAGGGCGTCTACATCGAGCCGGTCGTCTTCACCCGCATCGAGGACAAGAACGGCAACGCCATCTATGATGTGATGCCGAAGACCGAGGAGGCGCTGGACCCGCGCACCTCCTACATCATGCTGGAGATGTTGAAGGGCGTGTGCGACGGGGCCTACAACCCCAGCACCGGCAAGACCGTGGGCACCGGCATGCGCCTGCGCATGGGCTGGGGCAACCGCGCCAAGTACGGCAACATCAAGGAGCCCACCGCCGGCAAGACCGGCACCACGCAGAACAACAGCGACGGCTGGTTCATCGGCATCACGCCCGACCTGGTGACCGGCGTATGGACCGGCGCGGAGGACCGCAGCGTGCGCTTCAGCCGCACCGACCTGGGCCAGGGCGCCAACATGGCCCTGCCGATCTACGGCTACTTCATGAACAAGGTCTACGCCGACCCGGGCATCACCATCAGCAAGGGCGATTTCGCCAGGCCGGAAGGCGACCTCGGCGTGGAGCTCGACTGCCGCGGCAAGAAGGGCAAGGGGCCGGACATCTTCGAGGAGAGCGAGGAGGGGCCGAGCTGGGAGTGATCACCGGCTCTTTCGCCGGTGAGGGCCGACCTTCTTCGCAGGATGTTGCTTCGTGTTGAACACCCGTACGACCTCGATCATCTCCTGCCGGACCGAATAGATGATCACATAGGGGAACCGCTCGAGCGGAGCTTGTCGCAGCTGGCCCCGGATGCGCGGAAATCCCCCCGGATGACGGCGGATGAAGAGGAGCGTTCCTTGGACCTCCGCGAGGAACCGCTCTTCGAGGCCGGGAGATCGGCCATGGTAATATTCCACGGAGGCGGTGATGTCCTCGTCCGCCTCGCTGCTGAAGAGCACGTAGCGGCTCATCGGGCCGTCCTTGCCCGGGCGCGCTTCTTCACATCGGCCCACGTATAAGTGGCCGATCGTCCATTGCGCATGCGATCGAGGATGGCATCGAGCTCCTTGACCTGTTCAGGCGAGAACTGATAGTGCCGCTCGTGCGAAAGGGCATCCTCCACGATCGCCAATGTGGCGGGATCCGTGGTGTCCAGGACCTTCTTGGCCAGTTCGATCCGCTTGTCCTGCAGCTTGCCCATCGTTGCTCAAAGATAGGGGCGGGGTATCCGTCCAGCGTGGCATTGCCCGGATGGGACCAGGACCCCGCCGCTCCGGTATCTTCGCCGCTCTTTTCCGAAGCCATGTCCACCGTTCTGAGCGATCAGGAGCTCGTCCGCCGCGAGGCGATGCAGAAGCTCCGTGCCCTGGGGATCGAACCGTTCCCCGCTGCCGAATTCCCCGTGACGCACACGGTGGCCCAGGTGAAGGAAGCGTTCAAGGAGGCCGGACACGTGGAAGGCGAACAGCCGGCCCCGAACGTGGTGCTCGCCGGGCGCCTCATGAGCGTGCGCGTGATGGGCAAGGCCAGCTTCGCCGTGCTGCGCGATGCCACGGGCGACCAGCAGGTCTACATCAACCGGGACGAGATCGCGCCGGGCGAGGACAAGACGCTGTACAACGAGGTCTTCAAAAAGCTCCTGCACCTCGGCGACTTCATCGGCGTGAAGGGCTTCATGTTCCGCACGCAGACGGGCGAGCTCACCCTGCACGTGAAGGAGCTGACGGTGCTCGCGAAGAGCCTGCGCCCGCTGCCCGTGGTGAAGACCGACGAGCAGGGCCACGTGCACGACGCCTTCACGGACCCCGAGCTGCGCTACCGCATGCGCTACGTGGACCTGATCGTGAACCCGCAGGTGAAGGAGACCTTCCTCAAGCGGACGCGCATCTTCAACGCCATGCGCGAGTCGTTCCAGG
This sequence comes from Bacteroidota bacterium, assembly GCA_018267055.1. Taxonomy (GTDB): domain Bacteria; phylum Bacteroidota; class Bacteroidia; order Flavobacteriales_F; family PHOS-HE28; genus PHOS-HE28. Next base: position 1,707 of record JAFDZF010000185.1, on the reverse strand, counting down.
AGGCCGGTTACATCGAGGTGGATACGCCGGTGATGCAACCGATACCCGGTGGCGCGGCCGCCCGGCCCTTCATCACGCACCACAACGCGTTGGACGTGCCCTTCTACCTGCGCATCGCCAACGAGCTCTACCTGAAGCGCCTCATCGTGGGCGGCTTCGACGGCGTGTTCGAGTTCAGCCGCAACTTCCGCAACGAAGGCATGGACCGGACGCACAACCCGGAGTTCACCATCATGGAGCTCTATGTGGCGTACAAAGACTACCGCTGGATGATGGATTTCATCGAGGGCGTGTTCCGCAAAGTGGCCACCGCCGCCAATGGCGTGCCCGTGGCGACGTTCCAGGGCCAGCAGATCGACTTCGGGAAGCCCTTCAAGCGCATCACCATGTGCGGGGCCATCCAGGAGAAGACCGGCGTGGATGTGCTGAACGCCGACGAACGCGCGATCGGAGAACTGTGCAAGCAGCACGGCATCGAGATCACCGCGGCCATGGGCAAGGGCAAGTTGATCGACGAACTGTTCAGCGCGCTGGTGCAGCCGGAGCTGGTCCAGCCCACGTTCGTGATGGACTTCCCGCTGGAGATGAGCCCGCTCTGCAAGAAGCACCGGGACGATGATCGCCTCACGGAACGCTTCGAGCTGTATGCGGCCGGCTTCGAGGTGGGCAATGCCTACAGCGAGCTGAACGACCCCATCGACCAGCGTGAGCGCTTCGAGGACCAGGTGAGGCTGATGGAACGCGGCGACGACGAGGCCATGTTCATCGACCAGGATTTCCTGCGCGCGCTGGAGTACGGCATGCCGCCCACCAGCGGCATCGGCATCGGCATGGACCGCCTGGTGATGCTCCTGACGGACAATCCGGCCATCCAGGAAGTGTTGCTCTTCCCGCAGATGCGGCCGGAGAAGTTCGACTAGGCCCCTTCCGGGTCCTTCCAGGCGCGGAAGACCAGCGCCGGCGTTCCCCGGTGCACCGTATGCTTCTCGTAGGCCATGCCATTGCGCTTCGCCACGGCCTGGCTCGCCAGGTTCCCGGCGTCGATCAGCGAGATCACCGAAGGGGCCAGACCATGCTGCCAGGCGAACCCCTTGCACGCTTGTGCGGCCTCGGTGGCGTAGCCTTTCCCGTGCTCGCTCGGCAGCAGGTGGTAGCCCACCTCCAGTTCGGCCACGCCGTCCACATCCTGCGTCAGCAGCCCGATCATGCCCACCGGGCGCCCGCTGGAGCGCTCGATGATCGCGTTCAGGCAGGAACCGTCCTTCGCGATGCGGTCGAGCGAGCGCTGGATGAAGCCCACGCAATCGTCCCGGCTGCCCAGGGTGAAGGGCATGAAGCGGATCGACCGGGCATCGTTGATGTACGCCATCCACCAATCCGCGTCCGCGGGCACGGGACGCCGGAAGCGCAGGCGCTCGGTGGTGACGCCCTCCATGGACGGGATCGGTAGCCGGACCATATCGCGTGGGCCGGCTCAGTGCCGGACGATGATCCGGGCCGTGGCCGCTTGATCGCTGGTTCGGGCGATCACCGAGTAAAGGCCGTCGGGCAACCGGCCCAGTTCCATCGTGGCTTCCGCGGCGCCGTTCGAGGCCTGGCGCATCACGACGCGTCCGGCCATGTCCGATACCTGCAGTTCCGCCCGGCCCTGCATGCTGCGGGGAAGGGTCACGCGCAGCCGGTTCGTCGTGGGGTCGAGCAGGACGG
>JAFDZF010000184.1 GCA_018267055.1 Bacteroidota bacterium | reverse complement strand
CGGTCCCGAGGAGGGCCAGGAGGGCAGGGCGATGCATGCGTGCGCGAATGCTGCCCAAATTAGGGCGGCGATCGGGGCCTGCCAAGGTGGCGGGATCCGATCGCGGCCCGAAGATCGCCACCCCGCCGACATGCCCCCTTCGCCCCGCCCCATCGATCACGGCCGCCGGCGCCTGTTGACCGCCTTGATCCCTCCGGCGCTGGTGGTGGGCCTGCTCGCCCTCATCTTCCTCTTCGATCGGGTCTATGGGCTCGACCTCTACCGGTTCGGCATCCTGCCCCGCGATCCCCAAGGCCTGTGGGGCATCCTGTTCTCTCCCTTCCTGCACGGCAACCTGGACCACCTGCTCAACAACAGCACGGCCATCCTGGTGCTGGGCTGGCTGCTGGTGTACTTCTACCCGAAGGCGGCGGGCCGCGTGGTGCTGGCCAGCTGGCTCCTGAGCGGCTTCTGGGTGTGGGTCATCGCCCGCCCGAACTACCACATCGGGGCCAGCGGCGTCGTCTACGGCCTGGCGGCCTTCCTCTTCTTCAGCGGGCTGGTCCGCAAGCGCATCGCCCTCATGGCGGTGTCGCTCATCATCGTGCTGCTCTATGGCAGCATGTGGTGGGGTATGCTGCCCCTGGTGCCCGACGTGAGCTGGGAGAGCCACCTTTTCGGCGGCGTCGCGGGCGCCCTCATGGCCTGGCATTACCGGAAGGTGCCGCCCGCCCACGTACCGCCGCCCATCGTGCTGGAGGACGACCCTGAGGATGACGAGCCGCCCGTGATCTATACCGATGACCCGGGGGACGAGTCGGACCAGCCCCCGCCGCCGCGCCCGAGCGCCGATCCGCTGCCGGGGCCGTTCCTCTACGACCCCACGCGCACTAGCGGGACGTGGTGAGGGATAGGCGCCGAGCGTGCACATCCCCTGAACGCGAACGCCCCGCAGGGCGGGGCGTTCCAAGTATCGGCGTCGGGGGCTACTTCACGTGCAGCAGCGTGGCCACTTCCTTGCCCTTGTCGAGCAGGGTCAGCTTGTCGCCCTTCAGGGTGTAGCTGTTCGCGGCGCGCAGGGCGGCCTTGAACTCGTCCTCGACCTTCTGGCTGTTCTCGCAGTACATCTTGGTGGAGCCCAGGTTGGGGAAGGAGATGGCGCTGCCGTCCACCTTCACCGAGCCCATCAGGCGGTTGCAGCCGCCGAAGCCGGTGAGGCCGCCTTCCTTGGGGTCGAGCGTGAGGGACGGGGTCTCCACGCCTTCCGGCAGATGGAACGCCTGTCCGTTCAAGGTCTGCAAGGCCCATTTCCCCTGCGCCAGCGCGGCGGTGGCATCGCCCCCCTTCCCGTCGGCGCATTTGTTCGCGCTCAGCATCACGCCCAGTGCGAGGGCGGCCAGGGACACGTGCGTCTTGGTCATGCGGCGGTCCATGCGATCGGCGTGCCAATCAGTTGTTCAGCATCACGGGCATCACCAGCATCAGCACGTCCTCGCCGTGCTCGCTGCCTTCGCCGGGGACGAGGATGCCCGCGCGGTTGGGCGCGCTCATCTCCATCACCACGTGCTCGCTGTTCAGGTTGGTGAGCATGTCCATGAGGAAGCGGCTGTTGAAGCCGATGGTCATGTCCTCGCCCTCGTAGCCGCAGGTGAGCTTCTCGTTGGCCTCGTTGGCGAAGTCCAGGTCCTCGGCGCTCACCGCCAGCTGGCTGCCGTTGATGCTCATGCGCACCTGGTGCGTGGTCTTGTTGCTGAAGATGGCCACGCGGCGCACCGAGTTCAGGAAGCTCTGGCGGTCGATGGTGAGCTTGTTCGGGTTCTTCTTGGGGATCACCGCCTCGTAGTTGGGGTACTTGCCGTCGATGAGGCGGCACACCAGCACGATGTTGTCGAAGGTGAAGGAGGCGTTGTTCTCGTTGAAGGCCACCGTCACCTCGGCGTTGGTGTTGCCCAGCGAGTTCTTCAGCAGGTTCAGCGGCTTCTTCGGCACGATGAAGCTGGCGGTCTTCGGCGACTTGATGTCGGTGCGGGTGTAGCGCACCAGCTTGTGGGCGTCGGTGGCCACGAAGCGCACGCCGTCATCGGCCAGCTCGAAGAAGATGCCGCTCATCACCGGGCGCAGGTCGTCGTTGCCGGTGGCGAAGATGGTCTTGTTGATCGCCGTGGCCAGGGTGCCGGCGGGCAGCACGAAGGTGCTCGGCTGCTCCAGCACGGGGCTCTTGGGGAACTCCACGCCGCTGTGGCCGGTCATCTTGTACTTGCCCTGGTCGCTGCTGATCTCGATGCCGAAATGCTTGGTGTCCACGCTGAAGGTGAGCGGCTGCTCGGGGAAGGCCTTCAGGGTGTCCAGCAGCAGGCGGGCCGGGATGGCCACGCTGCCTTTGTCCTTCGCCTCCACCGCCATGGTGGCCGTGATCGTGGTCTCCAGGTCGCTGGCGGTCACCGTCAGCTGCTTGCCGTCGATCTCGAACAGGAAATTGTCCAGGATGGGCAGCGTGTTGCTGCTGGCGAGCACGCCTTGCAGGGTTTGCAGTTGCTTCAGCAGCGCGCTGCTGGACACAATGAACTTCATCGTGGTAGGTCGGTTCGTGGGTATGCGGGGGTATGCGTGCCGTCCGATCGCTGGCCGGACCGGCGGGGAGGCATGCGGGCAAATATACCGGGGTGGCTTCCGGGCGGCCGGCCGTTTTATCAACAGGGACGCGGGTTTATCCACATCCCGCCCCCTGTTCCCCTCACTTGGCGCGGAGGCGCCCGAGGGAGGTCACGATGCGGTCGAACTTCATGCGCTGCACCACCACCAGCAGGGTGTCGTCGGCCAGGGCGTACATCCGGTCGCGGTCGTCCACCAGCAGGTTCATGTCCATGTCCCGCTCACCGGGCCGCGGGTTCTTCTTCCAGAAGGGGATGCGCTGCTCGCCGCCGGCGGTAGTGGTGATGGTGAGCACGTGCCAGGGCGGGGTGGACAGCACCGAATCGCGCTGGGCCTTGGTGATGCCCCGCTCGATGTACTCGAAGTTGCCGTTCCGCAGGCCCAGCATCATGTCCTTCACGAACAGGCTGTCCATGGGCACCGCCGCGCCGTGGCCGTCGAGCAGGGCCAGGTCGTTGCCGCCCTTGTAGGTCACGGTGAAATCCGCGCTGTCGGCGGTGGGGTGCGTCACCTGCACCTTGGCGATCCGTGCCAGGTCGGGGTAACGGGTGAGCTCCAGGCTGCGCCAGTCGTCCACGCGGGTGTGGAAGCGGGGGGGGAGCACTCCGATGAACCCGGCCATGCCGACCACGAAGGGGGAGCTGCTGCGCCCGAGCCCCGGCTTTTCCAGCAGCATGTAGGTGCCCAGGTGGTCCTTGGTGGCGTGGCCCACCCACCAGATCTTCGCCGGCTTCGCGCCGCCCTCGTAGATCTCCACCTTCTTGCCGGTGCTGGCCATCACCTTCAGCACGTTCTCCACCGCGCTCTTGGGCACCGGCGAGCGCACTTCCACCAGCAGGAAGGTCTTCAGCAGGGTGATCACCTGCTGCTTGTCCGCCGGCATGCCATTGACCGTCCATCCCTGCGCCGCGCGGCGCAGGTCCACGCTCGCCCCGGCCTTGTCGGCAATGAAGATGCGGGAGACCGCCGCGGTGTCGGGGACGACGAAGTCGGCGATGTCGCCTGCCAGTGTGGTGGGCCGGTTCGAGCGCCATAGCCAGAAGGCCACAGCGGCGAGCACGACGAACAGGACGAGGAGGGGCCAGCGTTTGGTCATGCGGCGTGGGCGTAGCGGCGACGGCGGAGGAGGAAGAACACCGTGCCGGCGGCGATGCTGATCACGATGGGCAGCACCACATTGGCCACCTGCAGCGAGCGGCGGTCGCGCTCCACCCGCTGGGCGTCCAGCTGCCGCAGGGTGATGGCGCGTGAGCGGAGGCTGATCAGGCTCCGGTCGTTCAGCAGGTAGTCCATGGCGTTCACGAAGAACTCGCGGTTGCCGTACACCTTGGTGCCGGCGTACCGGTCGAAGCCGAGCATGTAGTACATGTTCTTCGTGCGGTCCACGTAGTTCTCGATGGCGTCGCCGTCGCTCACGAAGAGCTGCGCCGTGCGGCGGCTCACCGGCCGGAAGCCCATGGCCTTGGTCACGCTGTCGGGCATGGCCAGCTTGTCCGCATAGGCCGAGCGGAACACCCCTTCGGTCAGCACGGCCACCGGGCGGTCCGGCGAGTTGTTGCGGTCCAGCTTCAGGTCCATGTCCACCACGGCCAGGCTGATGCGGACCGGGTTGCGCAGCACGCGGGTGTAGGGCGAGGAGGTGAGCAGGATGGTGCTGCGGGCGCTGTCCAGCCCGATGGTGTCGATGCTGCTCACGAACTTCAGGTGCACCGGGTCCAGGTTGTTCACGATGGGGTGCGTGCTGCGCGGGATCACGATGGGCTCGAAGGGGAAGGGCAGGCTCTCGATCTTCGGCTGGTTGCCGTAGGGCGTGGTGGTGATCTGGATCGGCGCGCACTGCTTGTCCAGCAGCAGGTCCTTGTTCATCCGCACGCCGTAGGCGAAGAGCAGCTTGTCGATGCCCAGGTCATAGGGCGTGGCGATGGAGAACTGCTTCAGGCGCAGGCTGTCGAGGTGTGCGTCCATGGGGTCCAGCACCCAGAGCACCCGGCCGCCGTTCATCACGAACTGGTCGAGGATGTACGCGTCCTTCGGGGTGAAGGCCGTGTCGGGCTTGGCGATGACGAGGGCCTCGAAGTCGTTCGTGCGGTAGCGGCCGCCCTCCACCCTGGTGCTCAGGGCGTCCAGCCGGCCGTCGATGCGGACGCGGCTCACCGTGTAGCGCTCTTCCAGGGCCTTCGTGATGTCCTTCACGGCCAGCTGGTCCAGCTCGCCCTGGCCCTCCAGGAAGGCGATGCGCGGCCGGTAGGTGGTGGTGATCTGCCGGATGCTGCTCGCCAGCTCGTACTCCAGGTTGTTGATCGAGCGGTTCACCATCTCCGCGTCGGGGGCGCGGAACTGCGTCTTCAGCAGCTGGAGCGGCAGGGTCTTGTTGCGGTAGGTGATCAGCGCGCCCGGCCACACGATCAGCTCGCTCTGTCCGCCCTTCTCCCGCAGGCGGATGCTCGAGTAGCGGAGCCCCTGCTCCTCCAGCTGGTGGTACACGTCCAGGCGCTGCTTCTCGTCCGGGCTGGCGTTGGGGTCCACGAACTCGTACTGCAGCATCTCCGGGTTGCGCACCCGCATCTCGTCCAGCAGGTCGCGGGTGCTCTGGCCCAGCTGCCGCAGGTCGGCGGGCAGCTCGCCGCTGAGGTAGACCTTCACGAAGACCACGTCCTCCAGGCTGTCCACCAGGTCGCGGGTGGCGGGCGTCAGCGTGTAGCGCTTCTCGCTGGTGAGGTCGGCGCGCAGCCGGGTGAACGAGCCGATGAAGAGCACCAGCCCGATGCAGCCGATGCCGATCAGCAGTTCGGTGAGGCCGGCGGCCTTGCGGGAGGAGCGTTTCCGGGCCATCACCAGGTGCGGCTTTGGATCACCGCGCGCGTCAGCAGCAGGAAGATGCCGATGACGCCGAGGAAGTACAGCACGTCGCGGCCGTCGATCACCCCGCGGCTCATGCTCTCATAATGCTGCTGGATGCTGACGCCCTTGATGGGGCCTTCCAGCGCCCCCAGCACGTTGAAGTCGGCCACCAGCTGCAGGCCGATGAAGAGCGTGAAGCACAATACCACCGCGATGAGGAAGGCCACGATCTGGCTCTCGGTGAGCGCCGAGGCGAACAGCCCGATGGCCGCGAAACAGGCCGCCAGGAAGAACAGGCCGATGTAGCTGCCCCAGGTGCCGCCCGTGTCGATGTTCCATTTCGGTTCCGCCAGGTCGCCCACGCTCCAGTAGTACACCAGCGTGGGCAGCAGCGCCAGCGCCACCAGCAATACGGCGGCCACGTATTTCGCCAGCACCAGCCGCAGCTCGGTGATGGGCTTGGTCAGCAGCAGCTCGATGGTGCCCGTGCGCCGCTCCTCGCTGAAGCTGCGCATGGTGATCGCCGGCACCAGGAACAGGAAGACCCATGGCGCGATGAAGAACAGCGGTCCCAGGTCGGCATAGCCCAGGTCCAGGATGTTGTCGGGGAACACCCAGAGGAACAGGCCGGTGATCAGCAGGAAGACCACGATGACGATGTGGCCGATGAGCGACCCCAGGAAGCCCCGGACCTCTTTGACGATCAGTGCGCGCATGCGAACGGCGGCGAAGGTAATCGCGCGGGGAGCCACGGTCCTCAAGCCGCAAGCCGCCGGCTTGAGCAACGGTATCCAGCCGGCGGCCTATGGCTCGCAGCGGGAGGCCGCTAGAACTGGATCGTCGACTTCCGCGGGGCCTTCTTCGGCTTCTTCGGGATGGTGGTGGCGTCGGTCTCGCAGTAGTTCTTCTTGATGAACACCGCGTCCTTGTCGCCCAGGCGGGCGCTCTCGGTCCAGTCGATGCAGGCGTGCTCCTTGTCCTGCAGGTGGTAGTAACTGTCGCCGCGGTAGTAGTGCGCCGCCGCCAGCTCGGTGGTGTCCTTGGCGAGCACCTCGGTGAACTTCGTGATGGCCTCCTCGTAGCGCTCGCCCTCGAAGAGCAGGATCGCCAGGCTCATCAGCCCGCCGGGGATGTGCGGGTCCAGCTTCAGCGCTTCTTCGATGTCGCCCACGCCTTCTTCCTCGTGGTACTGCTCGCCCTTGATCACCCCGCGCAGGTAGATGGCGTCGGCGAAGGCGGGTCGCAGGCGGATGGCCTTGTTGGCGTCCTTCAGGGACGCTTCGATGTTGCCGCTCAGGTAGAGGGCGCAGCCGCGGTTGTACCAGGCGTCGGCATCGGTGGGGTCCAGGTCCACCGCCTTGTCGGCGTCGCGCAGGGCGCCCTTGAGGTTGCCGTCGGTGATGCGCAGCGCGCTGCGGCTCACGTACAGCCGGGCGTCGCTCGGGTCCAGGTTCTCGGCGGTCTTGTAGTCCGCCAGGGCGGGCTCGAACTCCTTCGAGCGCTGGTACACGTCGCCGCGCAGCTTGTAGGCCTTGGCCAGCTTGGGGTCGATGCGGATGGCGTGGTCCACCAGCGCCAGGGCGCTGTCCAGCCGCCCGGCGGTGTAGGCGTTCCGGGCGGCGTCCAGGTGCTGTTGGGCGTCCGCCGGTCCGGTGCCGGGCTGGGCGGAAAGGCCTCCGGCGATCCCGATGTGCATCAGGAGCAGGCCGAAGATCAGGGAGCGGTTCCTCATCGGGGAAGCAGGTTCAAGGGGTGGGGGACAGGGAAGGCGCGTCCATGCTGTGCTCGCGGTCCATCGACCAGGCCTGGGCGGGGGCGGCGAACAGCCCTTTCACCGTGGGCCATACGGAAGCGAACACCTCCGAGTTACGGTAGGCCTCCAGGTCGTCGGGTGAGCGCCAGACGCTGTAAGTGAAGAAGACGCCCTTCTTGTGCATGTCGTGCAGGAGCTCCAGGTGCGTGCAGCCGGGGAACGCGATGATGCGGTGGCGCCAGCCCTCGAAGAGGGTGCGGAACCGCTCGGCCTCCTCGGGACGCAGGGTGAGCTTCACCAGGCGAACGATCATGCGGTCACCACGGTTCGGGGCACGCCCACCAGCTCCACCCGCACGGCGTCGGCCACGCGCAGGCCCAGCAGCTGCGCCGCACCCCCGCCGGCCCCGGCCACGCCCTTGTTCACGGCGATCTCCAGGTAGCCCGTGGCGCCGAAGAAGGCCACGCGCTCGCCCGGGGGCACGTCGGTGTAGGTATTGTTCAGCTGCGTGATGTCGTGCATCGCGCGGCCGAAGGAGATGCGGAAGGGGCGCCCCTTGATCACTTCGTCGTACTGCGGCCGGGTGATGTTCGTCACCACGTTCCCATAGCCGTCGATGTGGATCACCGCGCCCTTGATGGCGTCGCCGACGACCACCGGCCGGAAGCCGATCTGCTCGCGCACCGTCGTCACTTTGCGCCCGATCACCTCCGGCGTGCCGCCCCGCGCGATGTGGCAGGCGGCCTTCACGAAGATGTTCTTGGTGGGGAAGGCCAGGTGGTCGGTGTCCAGCTTGATCGTCAGCTCGAAGGCCTCGTGCGGCTTGCCGTCGAAGAGCAGGGGGAAGATGCCGTTGTCCGCGCCCACGAAGTAGTGGCCGTCGTGCCGCACCACCAGGTGGACCGTTTGGCCGTCGGCCTCGGGGTTCACCCCGATGATGTGGATGGTGCCGCGCGGGAACTCCGGGTAGGCGTTGCGCAGCACGAAGGCCGCCTGCGCATTGTCGAACGGGGTGATGGAATGGCTCACGTCCACGATCACCGCCTCGGGGTGCTGGCTCAGGATGGCGCCTTTCACCGCGGCCACATAGTGGTCGCGCAGGCCCATGTCGGTGGTGAGGGTGATGATCGCCATCGCGGAAGCGGTCACGTGCCGGTCGCACGTTACCTTCGACCGGTCAAAAATAACGGCCGCAGCGCCATCGGCCCGGCCACCGCACGCACTTCTTCCCTTTGAGCGAACGCACCATCCACATCACCACCGCCGACCCCGTCGCGGTGCTGGGCCCCAACGACCAGAACCTGCGGATCATCCGCGAACTCTTTCCCCAGCTCAACCTGGTGGCCCGTGGCGACAGCGTGCGGGTGATCGGCCCCGGCGAGCAGGTGGAGGTCTTCGTGGACCGCTTCGAGCAGCTGCTGGCCCACGTGCTCAAGTACAACGAACTGCCCCGCAAGGTGCTGGACGACATCATGGGCAATGGCGACCAGACCGTGGCCTCGCCCGATGAGGCGGACGTGATCGTGCACGGCAACGCCGGCCTGCGCGTGAAGGCCCGCACCAAGAACCAGCAGCGCCTGGTGGACGCCGTGGCCACCAACGACATGGTGTTCGCCGTGGGCCCTGCCGGCACCGGCAAGACCTACACCGCCGTGGCCCTCGCCGTCCGGGCGCTGCGCGATCGCCAGGTGAAGCGCATCATCCTCACGCGCCCGGCCGTGGAAGCCGGGGAGAACCTCGGCTTCCTGCCCGGCGACATGCGCGAGAAGCTCGATCCCTACCTGCAGCCGCTGTACGACGCGCTGCGCGACATGATCCCCGCCCAGCGCCTGGCCGAGCACCTCGAGTCCAACACCATCCAGATCGCGCCGCTGGCCTTCATGCGCGGCCGCACCCTCGACAACGCCTTCGTCATCCTCGACGAGGCCCAGAACGCCACGCTGCCGCAGCTGAAGATGTTCCTCACCCGCATGGGCCGCACCGCCAAGTTCGTCATCACCGGCGACGTCACCCAGGTGGACCTGCCGCGCTACCAGCGCAGCGGCCTGGCGCCCACGGCCGAGCGCCTGCGGGGCGTGGAAGGCATCGCGGTGATCGACCTCGATGAGAAGGACGTGATCCGCCACGAGCTGGTGACCCGCGTGCTCGCCGCCTTCAAGGACATCGAGGCCCGGTACCCCGACAACGATCCCCAGCGATGAGCACGACGACGACGCTCCCCGCCACCCTCACGCGTTCCGACCTCCAGTTGCCCGGTGTCACCGAGGTCTACCGCGGCAAGGTGCGCGATGTGTACCACCTGGCCGACGGCCGCAGCGTGATGGTGGCCAGCGACCGCATCAGCGCGTTCGACGTGGTGCTGCCCCGCGGCATCCCGCACAAGGGCCAGGTGCTCAACCAGCTCAGCTGGCACATGCTCACCGGCACCGCCCAGGTGGCGCCCAACTGGGCCCTGGCCTCGCCCGACCCCTGCGTCGTGGTGGGCCACCGCTGCGATCCGGTGAAGGTGGAGATGGTGGTCCGCGGCTACCTGAGCGGCCACGCCTGGCGCCAGTACCAGCAAGGCGCGCGCCTGCTCTGCGGGGCGCCCATGCCCGATGGTCTGCGGGAAAGCGATGCCTTCCCGATGCCGATTATCACGCCCAGCACCAAGGCCGACGCGGGGCACGACGAGGACATCACGCCCGCGGAGATTCTGGAGCGCGGCCTCTGCACCCGCGAGGAGTGGGACACCATGTGCCGCTATGCCCTCGCGCTCTTCGCCGAAGGCCAGCGCATCGCCAACGCGCGCGGCCTCATCCTGGTGGACACCAAGTACGAGTTCGGCCGCAAGGACGGCCGCATCCTGCTGATCGACGAGATCCACACGCCCGACAGCTCGCGCTACTTCTACGCCGACGGCTATGCCGAACGCCAGCAGCGCGGGGAGGCCCAGAAGCAGCTGAGCAAGGAGTTCGTCCGCCAATGGCTCATCGCCCATGATTTCATGGGGAAGGAGGGGCAGCAGGTGCCCGTGATGGACGATGCCTTCGTGAAGAGCGTGAGCGACCGCTACATCGAGCTGTACGAGCGCATCACCGGCCAGCGCTTCGTGCCGGCGGACACTTCGGACATCGCCGGGCGCATGCAGCGGAACGTGGATGCGTACCTGGGAAAGCAGTCCTGACCGGGACTGTCAGGCCGGGTTCCTGTGCTCGTCGAGGGCCCGGTATTGAGGTGCTACCGAGGAGGAAGCCCGAAGGGCGGCGGTGGGGGCGGTGGTTCATCGTCCGTACGTTCTTCCAAGGCCTTGAGCTCCGCATCCCATTTCACGATTTCATCCTTTTCGCGGAGATGGATATCCATTATCCGGACGATGCCATCGACCTTCTCCAAGTCGATGTGCACCTGTAGCAGGTATTTCTTTTCGGAGAGCGGTCCGCCATGCTGAAGTAGGTGCGCTCATACCAGAGCCCCTTGCCTGCGTAATTGCAGAAGCAGGGTGAGACGCCGTCATTTTTGAGTGTCGGATGCAGCGCCTGGATGTGGGCGATCCAGGAGTGAAGGAGTACGCTATCGGGCCTATGACCAGCTGCGAAGTAATGAAGGAGCTCGACGGGGTCATTGCGTTCCAGCAGGTCCAGCGCTGTGAATGCTGTTCGTAGATCTTCCGTATCGCCCTCACCTTTGTCCAGGTTCCACGTCTGGGCCGGCGCTGTATAGCTCAGGGCCAGAAATGTCATTAGAGAGAATGCTTTCATGAAGTGGGTCCCCATTAGCTGAACAGGTCGGCCTGCCCCGTGGCCGGCTCGTCCTTGCCCACGCGGGCCTTCAGCTCCACCAGCAGGCTGCCCAGCATGGCGCCCTTGTACTCGTCGGTGTTCCTGGTGATGGCCCCGCTCACGGCCTTGATGCCGCGCAGCACGTCCTTCTCGTTCAGCAGCTCCTGGTTCTCGATCACTGTGAGCACCTCGAAGGCCTCTTCCGCATCGCCATCGATGGCGGCCTGGATCAGTTGGGCCGTATAGGGGCGGGCGTCCAGCCCGGCGTTCCAGAAGGCGGCGATCACCGTCTTGCGCACCGTGCGCAGAGAAGGGGCCTCCAGCGCGCGGGCCAGTTCAGCGGCGGCGTCCTTGGCCTTCACCTCGAACAGCATCCCGTGGATGCGCTGCTGGCGGGCGTGGTCGGTGGTCTTCGTCAGCGCCTCCAGCAGGGGGAAGATCGCCCTCGCGTCACCGCGCTCCTGGATGGTGGCCAGGGCTTGCAGGGCTTTTGCGTCATCGTCGCTCAGCAGGGCGGCGAAGGCCTGGTCCAGCTTGGGGTCCTTCTTTTCGGGCATGGGACGAAAGTAGGGTGCTGGCGATGCCCACCTTCCAACAGGACGATGGCACCCGGTGGAACGCAAAGACCCGGGCAGCGCCCGGGTCTTGAAGAGTAGCCCGTAGGGGAATCGAACCCCTGTTTCATCCGTGAAAGGGACGCGTCCTAACCCCTAGACGAACGGGCCACAGTGTCAACCTTCTTGCGAAGGGAGCGCAAAAGTAGGCGTCTTTCGCATTCCTCCAAATCCGTTTTCAACTGACGTCCTCCACGTCGGTGTGGAAGCGGAAGCCCAGGCGCTTGCCGGTGCTCAGCTGGCTGTTGGCGTTCAGCTCGTTCATCTCCATCACCGTCACCTGGTTCACCTGGTCGTAGGGCGGGGCCAGCAGGTCGAAGTCGAGCACGTAGAGGATGACCGAGTGCAGCACCTGCCGCAGCTTGTCGTGGTCCAGCGTGTTGTCGGGCAGGTCGTTGTAGAGGAAGCCCAGCTGGCGCTTGCCCTGCACGAAGAAGTGGCCCTCCTTGTTGAGGAAGAGCCGGGCCACGAGGTAGCCCAGGTCGCGCTCGCGGTTGTACTTGAAGGAGTCGCTGAGGAAGTTGTAGATGTTGATCACCCCGAAATAGCCGCGCAGCTCGTCCTCCTCCAGGTAGCTGGTCTTCCACAGGCTGTTGCTCTGGTCCAGCTTGAACACGTTGGTGTGCATGTGGAAGATGATGGTGTCGCCCGCCACCTTCACCTCGGCCGCCATCTCGCCCTTGTCCACGTACTTCACGTGGATCCGGCCGTCCACCGCGGTGATGCCGCCCTCCAGGTCGTTCGCGATCTCCTGGAGGAGCTGCTTCAGCTCACCGAAGAGCGTGATGGTGCGGGCGTAGACGTCCTGCTTCATGCCGGACTTCACCTGCAGCAGCCGCAGGATCATGTCCCGCGGGGCGGGCGTGGGCGGGGGGGAGACGGGTTTCTTCATCTAGTAGGCTCGTGCGAAGATGACGCGTTGGGCGCTCGGCGCGCCGGTCACCATGCAGGTGCCGGGCGTGCGGTCGCCGTGCAGGGGGATGCAGCGGATGGTGGCCTTGGTCTCCTGCTTCACCTTCTCCTCCGTCTCCGCGGTGCCGTCCCAATGGGCCAGGATGAAGCCGCCCTCCTCGATCGCCTGCTTGAACTCGGCGTAGGTGTCCACCACGCGGGTGCTGCGCTCGCGCATGGCCAGGGCCTTCTGGAAGAGGTTGTCCTGGATGGCCTGGAGCAGGTGCTCCACCTTCTCCACGATGTCGGTCACCTGCATCACCTGCTTCTCCAGCGTGTCGCGGCGGGCCACCTCCACGGTGCCGTTCTCCATGTCGCGCGGGCCGATGGCGATGCGCACCGGGTAGCCCTTGAACTCGTACTCGGCGAACTTCCAGCCGGGCTTCTTCTGGTCGTCATCGTCGAACTTGACGGTGATGCCGCGCGCCCGCAGGCCCTGGAGGATGGGCTCCACGTAGGCGCTGATGGCCGCCAGCTGCTCGCCGTTCTTGGCGATGGGCACGATGACCACCTGCGTGGGCGCCAGCTTCGGCGGCAGCACCAGGCCGTGGTCGTCGCTGTGGGTCATGATGAGGCCGCCGATCAGGCGGGTGGAGACCCCCCAGCTGGTGGCCCACACGTGCTCCTGCTTGTTCTCCTTATTGGTGAACACCACGTCGAACGCCTTGGCGAAGTTCTGTCCCAGGAAATGCGAGGTGCCGGCCTGCAGCGCCTTGCCGTCCTGCATCAGCGCCTCGATGCAATAGGTGTCCTCCGCACCGGCGAAGCGCTCGCTCGGCGTCTTGAGGCCCTTGATGACCGGCATGGCCAGCCATTCCTCGGCGAAGCGCGCGTACACCTCGAGCATGCGCTCGGTCTCGGCGATGGCCTCGGCCTTGGTGGCGTGGGCGGTGTGGCCTTCCTGCCAGAGGAACTCGGCCGTGCGCAGGAAGAGGCGCGTACGCATCTCCCAGCGGACCACGTTGGCCCATTGGTTCACCAGCAGCGGCAGGTCGCGGTAGCTCTTCACCCAGCCGCGGTAGGTGTTCCAGATGATGGTCTCGCTGGTGGGACGGATGATGAGCTCTTCCTCCAGCTTGGCCTCGGGGTCCACCACGATGCCCTTTTCGGGATCGCTCTTCAGGCGGTAGTGCGTCACCACCGCGCATTCCTTGGCGAAGCCCTCCACGTGGCTGGCCTCCTTGGCGAAGTAGCTGCGGGGGATGAAGAGGGGGAAGTAGGCGTTGACGTGGCCGGTGGCCTTGAACATGCCGTCCAGCGCGGCCTGCATCTTCTCCCAGATGGCGTAACCATGGGGCTTGATGACCATGCAGCCCCGCACCTCGCTGTGCTCGGCCAGGTCGGCTTTCAACACCAGGTCGTTGTACCACTGTGCATGATCGTCCGCGCGCTTGGTCAGGATGTCGCTCATGAGGGCTGGGCGTGGTATTATTTTTGTTCCACGCAAAAGGGCGCGCAAGGTACACAACCCGAGCACCTTGGGGAGCGTTACCAAGCCGTCCCACCGATCCGACGAACGATGAACACCTTCGCGAAATTCCTGCCGCTCGGCCTGCTCTTCGCCGCTTGTGGAACCATGCGGGAGACCACCCAGGTGCGCGACGACGTGTACGACATCCCCGACCGGGCCGCCCTGGCCTCCGCGGCGGCCACCGCACCCGCGGACGCCGCCCCGGCCCCTGCGGAGACGGACTATTACGACGCCCAGGAGTCCCAGGCCGCCGGCGTGTCCCGCGACTACTACGACATGACCTACAACGACCCGTACTACTACAACTACGGGCGCTTCGGCTTCGGGGCCAGCGTGAACAGCTGGGGACCGGGCTACGGAATGGGCCTCAGCTACGGCTGGCCGACCTCGTGGGGGAGCATGAGCATCGGCTATGGCTATGGCATGGGCATGGGGTACAGCCCCTGGGGCTACAACCCCTATTGGGGCAATAGCTGGATGAGCGGCTATGGCTATGGCAACCCTTGGGGTTATTACGGTTATGGCAACTACGGCTACCCGGGCTACGGCTATGGGTATGGCTGGAGCCCGTACCAGGGGCCGTGGGGAGGTTGCTACGGCTGCTATGAACCGATCGGCTACAGCAGCGTGGTGTACGGCCATCGGCCCTCGATGACCGGCTCGTCCGGCAACATGAACACGTCGCAAACGGGTGCGCGGCGGATGTACCGCAATCCGGCCGGGCTCATCCAGCAGCCGCAGACCGAGAGCACCCGCCAGGCGGTGACGCGGCCCGGCCGCACAGGCACCCGCGATACCCAGATGCGCCGCGACAACACCCCCTGGACGCGTCCCGCACGGGAGGTCGGACGGGAGACCCGCCCGGCACCGGGTCGTGAAACGCGCCCCTCCCGCAACTGGAGCTTCGGCAGCGGGGATGCGCCTTCGCGCAGCGGCGGCGATGGCGGTTCGCGCTCGGGCGGAGGAGGTGGCAATAGTGGTGGAGGTGGGGGCGGACGCGTCACCAGCCCGCGCCCACGCTGATCCCGGACGACCATGCGCAAGATGAACCGGTCATGGGCCCTGTTCGGCCTGGGAATGCTGTCGGGCACTTTCGTGCTCGGGCAGAACGAGGAGGATGCGCTGCGCTATTCGCAGACCCTGCCCGGCGGCACCGCCCGCAGTTGGGCGATGGGCAGCGCCTTCGGTGCGGTGGGGGCGGACCCCGCCAGCGCCTCGCTCAATCCGGCGGGCTTCGGGCTGTACAACACGAGCGAGATCTCCTTCACGCCCGGGTTCGAGGTGAACGATGCGAAGGCGAAGCACTACGGCACCTCCGCCACGGGGAACGACAACCGCTTCAGCTTCAACAACCTCAGCCTGATGCTGAGCTACCCCGGCAGCAGCGGCAGCGACTGGCGCGGCGGTGTGTTCGGCGTGTCCTTCGACCGGCAGGCCAGCTTCCATTGGGAGCAGCGCGCCGTGGGCGATAATGTGAACAGCACCATCCTGCAGCGCTTCGTCAACGAAGCCAACGGCACCGCTCCCGGGGACCTGGCCGACGCCTTTCCCTTCACGTCGGACCTGGCCTATCAGACCTACGCGCTGAACCCCACGGGCGACACCATCGCGAACACCTATGACAGCGCGATCCCGTTCGGCAGCGATGTGCGGCAGGAGCACACCATCAGCACCAGCGGCCGGTTGAACACCACCAGCCTGTTCTATGCCGCCAACTACATGGACCGCCTCTACATCGGCGGTTCGCTGGGCATCGTGGGCGTCCGCTACGACCGGCGCACCACCCACCGGGAGACCACATTGGACGAGACCCTGGACCTGAAGGACCTCAGCTACCAGGAGAACCTGCGCACCACCGGCAGCGGCATCGACCTGAAGGTGGGCGTGATCGGCCGTGCCACGGACAACCTGCGGCTGGGCCTGGCCTTCCACAGCCCGATGTGGCTCCAGATGAACGATGCCTACACGTATTCCATGAACACCGGCTTCCGCACGCCGGATGCGAACGGGAAGACGGGCTACTCGTGGGATTCGCCCGATGGGGCCTACGCTTACCGGGTGCGCACGCCGTGGCGCGTGGTGGCCTCCGCCGCCTATGTGGCCGGCAAGCATGGCCTGGTGAGCGTGGACTACGGCTACACCAACTTCCGGCAGTCCAAGTTGAACAGCGGGGTGAACGCCGCGGACGATTATGATTTCAGCATGGAGAACGACGTGATCCACCAGGACCTCCGTTCCACCCACAGCGTGCGCGTGGGCACGGAATGGCGCTCGGGGCCGTGGTACTTCCGCGGAGGCTGGGGCTACTGGCCCGATGCCTATGCCGACAACGACGCCCGCCAGGGGACGGCCTACATGCGTTACACCGCCGGGTTCGGTTTCCGGAGCGAGCACGTGAGCGTGGACCTTGCGGGGATCTACGGCACGCGCGACATCAAGTACTTCCAGTACGATCCGGCCCTGGTCGCGGCCACGAGCGAGCGCCTCACCGATACGCACGGCCTGCTCACCATCGCCTTCCGGCCCTGATCCCCCCGGGACTTCCCTTGGGAACGCTCAAAGGCTCACGAAGGAGCGGCGCGCGGGGCTGCGCTTGAACTTGTAGCTCACCTCCACCATGAAGTAGCTGAAGGCATCGGGCAGCGCGGGATTGCCGCGCCTGCTGGTGCGGTAGCCCGTGGTGCCGTCGGTGCCCCAGCCGGTGGGGTCGCTGATGTAGCGTGCGAGGTATTGCTGCGTGCTGTCGGAGTAGGTCTTGCCGATCTCGCTGTAGGTGGCGTATCGGTCGCTCACGGCGTCCAGCATGTCGGTGAGGAAGGTGTAATAGCTGAACTCCATCCCGACGGACACCTTCTTCGTCACCAGGTAGCGCAGGCCGAAGCCCATGGGGAAGCCCACGTGCCAGGGGCTGGGGCGCTGGCTCACGGCCTGTTCGCCGCGGCTTTCGCCTTCGGTGACCCAGCGGGTGAGGTCGGTCTCGTAGGTGCCGTCCTGCTCGATGATGTTGCCGTGCGCGGAGCCGCGGGGTTGGTCGCGGATGGTGCCGTCGTCCCAGTAGTAGTAGCGGTTGCCCAGGTCCTGTTCGCCGCGGAAGAGGTCGCCCTTGGGCCGGCCGTAGAAGAGGCCCACGCCGATGTAGCAGTAGGCGAAGAAGCGCTGCTTCATCAGGGGCTGGTACGGCTCCCGGTACATGTTCATCACCAGGTGGGTGCTGATCCCGAAGAGGTCGTTGCGGAAGTTGAGCCCGCGGCGGAAGTTGCGGAGCTCAAGGCCCGAAAGCCCGTTGGTGGGCTGCACCTCGTTGTAGCCGATGCGGTGCCAGCTCAGGCGGGTCTCCATGGTGATGGCCCGCGTGACGTAGCGCTTCGGGTTGTTGAAGTAGTCGCGGAAGGTGATGGCCATCGCGGGACGCACGCTGTTCCACTGCATGGCGCCGTCCCAGTTGCCCAGGTCGCCATAGTAGTGGGTGACGCCCGAGGACAGGCCGACCTCCAGGTTGCGCTGGGCTGCCGCGGGGAGGGCGCAGAGCACGGCCACGCAGGCCGCAAGGGGGAGTGACGTGGTCATGGGCGGTCCGGGAGAAGGTCCATCGAAGCTACACCAGGAAGACGGGGGCGGGGGAAGGGGTTGCCTTCGGCCGGGACCGGTGCGGATCCCCCTTAGGACAGCGGGGACCGGACGCGTCCGAAGCCTGTCCGGAGCATTGCTCCTACGGGCGTTCCCCGAAGAGCGCGGTGCCGATGCGCACCATCGTGCTGCCGTGGGCGATCGCCAGTTGGGCATCGCTGCTCATCCCCATGGACAGCTCGGTGAACCGGGCCGCATCCGCGTGACCGGAACCACGAAGCTCCAGGAACAAGGCTTCCAGCGCGGCGAACTCGCGCTCCACCTGTCCGTGGTCGTCGGTGTTGGTGGACATGCCCATGAGGCCCCGGGCCTGGAGGTGGGGCCAGCGGTCGCTGCCGGCGGTCCGCTGGATCGTTGCTCGCAGCTCGTCGGGCAACAGGCCGTGCTTGGTGGTCTCGCGGGCCACATGCGCCTGCCACAGGAAGCCGATGGTGCGGCCGGCCGCTGCGGCGCGCTTTTCCAGCTCATCGAGCAGGCGCTCGCTGTCCACCGCATGCACCAGGTGCACGAAGGGCGCGATGTACTTCACCTTGTTGGTCTGCAGGTGACCGATGAAGTGCCATTCGATGTCGGCCGGCAGCAGCGGCTGCTTGTCGCGGAGCTCCTGCGGGTAGTTCTCGCCGAAGGCGCGGTGCCCCAGGTCGTACAGGGCCTGGATCTCGGCCACCGTGCGGGTCTTGCTCACCGCGATCAGCTTCACCCGCGGGGGCAGGGAGGCGTTCACCCGGGCGTAGCGGTCAGCGAGCGTCATTCCCGATCGATGAAGGTGCACCGTGCAAAGGTCCGTGATCCAGGCATCATCCGGCACCTCAGGGTGCTTCCGCGAAGGATCCTACTCCTCCAGCGGATAGACCGTGATCCCGCTCCGGAGCTTGGGCTCGATCCAGGTGCTCTTGGGGGGCATGCATCCACCGCTATCGGCCACGGCCTTCAGTTCGGCGAAGCTCACCGGGCGCAGGTGGAAGGCCACCGCGGCCTCGCCGGCGCGCACCATGCGCTCGAGCTCCTTCGGGCCTTGCGTGCCGGGAACGAACTTGACGTGCGGATCGGTGCGCAGGTCGCGGATGCCCAGCACGGGACCGAGCACGGCGGCGCTCAGCACCGAGGCGTCCAGGCGCTCGGAAGCGTCGGCGGTGGGGAAGGGAGCGGGCAGGCGGAGGGTGTACCAGCCTTGCCGGGTGATCACGCCCACTTCGCCGTGCGCGGGCGGGGCGGAGGGGGCATCGGCCAGCGGGGTGAGGGGACCCACTTGGGCCAGGGCGGCCAGCAGCTCGTCGGTGTCGAGGCCGCCCAGGCTGGTCACCGCGCGGTCGAAGTTGTGGATGTGCAGGTGCTCTTCGGGCACGATGAAGGCCAGGCACCAGGCCTTCGGGTCGTCGGAAAAAGAACCGGAAGCTTCCGCCAGCCGGGCGCTGCTGGCCATGCGGTGGTGGCCGTCGGCGATGTAGAGGGCATCCATGCGGAGGAAGCGCTCCTGGAGGCCGGCGATCATCGCGGGATCGCCGATGGTCCAGAGGCGGTGGCGCACCCGGTCGGTGGTGCTGAAGTCGTATGCGGGACGGGTGTGCCGAACGGCCTCCAGCAGCTCCTCCACGTCGTGCGCGTCGGGGGCGGCGAGCAGCACGGGCTCGGCGTTCACCCCGGTGATGCGGAGGTAGTCCTTGAAAAGCTCTTCGCGGGCCTGCAGGGTGTGCTCATGCACCTTCACGCGGCCACCGCGGTAGTCGGCCACGCTCACCGCCGCGATCAGGCCGCGGGACAGCAGCCCCTGGCGGCTCTGCTCGTACAGGTAGAGGCTCGGGGCCTCGTCGCGGACGAAATGGCCCTCGGCCACGAACTCGGCGAACTTCCGCCGCACCCGGTCGAAGCGCTCGTCGCGCGTGAGGTGGGCGTCGGCCCCGTGGTCGGGGTGGATGACGTGCAGGTAGGAGTAGGGGTTCCCGGCGAGTTTTTCCTGGAGCTGCTCGTCGGAATAGGAGACGAAGGAGCGCGAGCCGACGAGGTGGGCCTTGTCGGCCACCGGGCGCCAGGCGCGGAACGGGCGGAGGTGGATCATCCGCGGTCCACGGCCACCTGGTCGCGCCAGGCGATGATGAGGTCGGCGAGCTCATCGCCCACGCGGCCCTGGGCCTCCGCGGTGGCGGCGCCGATGTGCGGGCTCAGGCTGAGGCCGGTGTGCCCCAGCACGTCGGCGCGGGGCTCGGGCTCGTTCATGAACACGTCCAGGGCGGCGCCCCGTACGCGGCCTTCGTCCAGCGCGGTCAGCAGGGCGGCCTCATCGATGCTGCCCCCGCGTGCGGTGTTCACGATCACCACGCCGGGCTTCACCTTGGCCAGGGCTGCGGTGTCCAGCACGGCCCGGCCGTCGGCCTGCGCGGGCACGTGCAGGCTGATGGCGTCGCTCTGTTGCAGGAGCTCGTCCAGCGAGACCAGCTTCACGCCCACGCGCACCGCCTGCCCGCCGATCTCCAGCTCAATACTCTCGGCCGTGGCGTGGTTGTCGGTGTAGATCACCTTCATGCCGCAGCCCAGGGCGTACCTGGCGGTCCACTGGCCGATGCGGCCGAAGCCGATCACGCCCAGCGTCTTGCCGCGCAGCTCGGTGCCCTTCTCGTATTGCTTCTTCAGTTCCTTGAAGGCCGTGCGCCCTTCCGCCGGCATGCGGCGGTTGCTCTGGTGCAGGTTGCGCATCAGCCCGAAGAGGTGCGCCATCACCAGCTCGGCCACGCTGATGCTGCTGCTGGCCGGGGTGTTGATCACCGGGATGCCCTTGCCCTTGGCATAGGCGGTATCGATGTTGTCCAGGCCCACGCCGCCGCGCCCGATGAGCTTGAGGCCCGGCACCGCGTCCATGAGGTCCTGCCGCACCTTGGTGGCGCTGCGTACCAGCAGCACTTCCACGCCCTCCTGCACGAGGTAGGGGGCGAGCTGGTCCTGCGGTACGTGGTCGGTGGTGACGCTGAAGCCTTCTTCCTGGAGGCGTGCCTTGGCCTTGGCGGAGATGCCGTCGTTGGCGTGTATGCGCATGTTATCCGTGCTTCTTCGCGAATTCGTTCATCACGTCCACAAGGACCTGTACGCTCTCGATGGGCAGGGCGTTGTACATGCTGGCGCGGTAGCCGCCCACGCTGCGGTGGCCCCGGATGCCGCTGATGCCGGCCTCTTTCCACAGCGCGTCGAACGTGGGCTCCAGGGCTTTGTCCTTCAGCACGAAGGTGGCGTTCATCACCGAGCGGTCCTCCACGGCCGTGGTGCCCTGGAACACCGGCAGCGCGTCCACTGCGGCATAGAGGAGCCTCGCTTTGGCGGCGTTGCGCTTCTCCATCTCCACCACGCCGCCCTGGCGTTTCATCCAGTCCATGGTGAGCATGCTCACGTACACGGCATACACCGGCGGCGTGTTGTACATGCTCTCCTTGTCGGCATGGTTCTTCAGGTCCAGCATGGGGCTGAGCTTGCGGCCGGTCTTCCCGAGGGCGTTCGGGTCCAGCAGGTACACCGTGGCGCCCGCCGGGCCCATGTTCTTCTGCGCGCCTCCGTAGATGAGGGCGAAGTCGGCCACGTTCACCGGGCGGCTGAAGATGTCGCTGCTCATGTCGCACACCACCGGCACCGGGCTCTTCGGGAACTGCTTGTACTGCGTGCCGAAGATGGTGTTGTTGCTGGTGAAGTGGAAGAAGTCGGCATCCGCGGGGATGGAAAATCCTTTGGGGATGTAGCTGAAGTTCTTGTCCTCGCTGCTGGCCACCACCACCGTGTCGCCGATGGCCTTGGCCTCCTTGATGGCGCGGCTGGCCCACTCGCCTGTATTGACATAGGCCGCCTTGCCGCCCGGCCGCAGGTAGTTCAAGGGCACCATGTGGAAGCCCATGCTGGCGCCGCCACCGAGGAAGACCACCTGGTAGTGGTCCGGTGCGCCCAGCAGTTCCTTCACCAGCGCCTGGGCCTTGGCCATCACGGCCTCGAAGGGCTTGCTGCGGTGGCTGATCTCCAGGATGCTGAGGCCGCTGCCCTCGAAGTCGAGCACCGCCTGGGCCGCCTGTTCGAAGACCTCCCGCGGCAGGATGCAGGGGCCGGCGCTGAAGTTGTGGACCTTGATCTTGGTGTCGGTGAGCATGGCTGGATGCCTCTTTTCACGAAGGCGCGGCAAAGGTAGATCCTTCGACCGGGAGGCATGGGCCGCGGGTATCGAGTTGTGAACGGGGACCGGTGGGCCGCCGCGTGCGGCAAGCCGGGCGGATCGGCATCGGACGGCCCGTTCCTGGCACGTCGGTTGCCTTGCCTTGACGCGTAAGTTCGATCCCACCAATACCCCACTTATCATGGAACGTCTCTCCACCGCTTTCGCCCTCTGCCTTCTTGCCACCCTGCCCGCCTGGTCGCAGACCGAGCCCGACACCCCGGCCTCCGACGAGGAGAACGTGAACATGCACATCGATGTGAACGGGCAGCAACTGAACATGAACATGCAGGTGAGCGGCAACAGCACGACCACCACCACCCGCACGACCACGACCACCACGACGGTCACTTCCGACCCGCCCGCAGCGGAGCCCGTGCCGGTACCGGCCGCCCACCCCGGTTCGCCCTGCGGTGCGCCGATGGACGCCGGGGACTTCAACGAGGCCCGCACCAGCATCGCAGGCAAGGGCTTCGAGGAAACGAAGCTCACCGTGGCCAAGCAGGTGGCCGACAACAATTGCCTGACCACGGCCCAGGTGAAGCAGGTGATGGGCCTCTTCGGCTTCGAGGAGACCAAGCTCACCTTCGCCAAGTACGCGTATGATCGCACCTACGACCGCAAGGACTATTACAAGATCAACGATGCCTTCGGCTTCGAGAGCTCGGTGGACGATCTCAACGAATACCTGAGGTCCCGTTAGGCACCGGGGCCGGACATGCCGAGTTGTGAACGGGGCAGCGGTGCACTGGACCGACATGCGCCCCAGGCCGCCGATCAGGGAGAAAAGGGAAGGACGGTCCGCTCAATGCTTCAGGACCGCACCCACGGCAGGAGGAAGCCCCGGAGACCGGCGGTGGGAGGCGGCAGGGAGGAGCGCGTGTTCCGGGACGTACGCCCGAAGCATCCAGATGAGCAGAACGCACATCACGCCCCGGGCGGCCCCCGGCGGCCGCTCCAGGAGGTCCGCTTCCGGTAGCGACCAGCCGTCCATCACCTCCAGATGAGCACCAGCAGGCCGGCGAGGATGAGGATGGCGCCCAGGGCGATCCGCCAGGTGAAGGGTTCCTTCAGCAGCCAGAAGCACAGCACCAGGGTGACCACGATGCTGGCCTTGTCGATGACGGCCACCAACGAGACGTCGCCCACCTTCATCGCGCGGTAGTAGAAGAGCCAGGAGAGGAAGGTGGTGGCGCCGGAAAGGCCGAGGAACAGGAGGTCCGACCGGGTCAACAGCCGCAGCTCCTCCACGCGCCGGTAGGCGAGCACGTTGGCCCAGACCAGGAGGAAGATGAGGCTGGTGCGGACGGCGAGCGCGGTGTCGCCGCCCACGTTGCGCATGCCCGCCTTGGCGATCACCGCGGTGACGCCGGCGAAGACCATGGAGAGGAGGGCATAGGCCACCGCGCGGTCCATGCGGTGAAGATCGGCATCCGCGCCTTTGGTGCACGTTCAGTTTCCCTTCAACTTCGTGCCGTTGCTTCCCGCCCGATGAAGCTGCTCATCGTTGAGGACGAGGCCGAGCTCGCCGCCGATATCGCCCGCTATTTCAGCGACGCGAACACCCTGTGCGAGCGGGCCGCCACCGTGGCCGAAGCGCTGGAGCGCGTTCAGCTGTATCCCTACGACTGCATCCTGCTGGACATCACCCTGCCCGATGGCAGCGGCCTGGAGGTACTGCGGGAGCTGAAGCGGCTGGGCCGGACCGACGGGGTGATCATCCTCAGCGCCCGCGATTCGGTGGACGACCGCATCGAAGGCATCCGCATCGGCGCGGACGATTACCTGCCCAAGCCGTTCCACCTGGCCGAGCTGGCGGTGCGCATCCTCGCCATCACGCGCCGCAACCAGTTCCAGGGGCGGAACGTGGTGGAGGCGGGCGGCCTCACCCTGGACCTGCTGGCCCACACCGCCAGCCATGGAGGGCGGCCGCTCCCGCTCACCCCCACGGAATACCGGCTGCTGCACTACCTGGTGGCCTCGGCGGGCAAGGTGCTGTCGAAGACCGCGCTGGCGGAGTACATCGTCGGCGACCGCGCGGACCTGCTGGGCAGCTTCGACCTGGTGTACGCGCACATGAAGAACCTGAAGCGCAAGCTCGCGGAGGCGGGGTGCACGGACCACATCCGCACCATCTACGCCACCGGATACAAGTTCGAGGCGTGAGGCTGCTCGATCGCTCGCTCCGGAGGCTGTCGCTGTATGCGGTGGCGGTGCTGCTATTGAGCGTGCCGGGCTATTACCTGATGGTGCGGTCGCTCTGGATGGGCAGCGTGGACGAGGGCCTGACCGATCGGCGCGACGCGTTGGAGGAGGGCCTGGCGCGGACAGGCCTCACGGGCGACACCTTGCTGCAGGCCGCCCGCCTGGCCGAGCGCTTACAACCCGGCCTGGTGCTGACGCCCATCGCGGGGCCTGCGCGCCCGGACAGCATCTACACGGCATTGCATCCCGACGAGCCGGGCGGGGGCGATGAGCAGTTCCGCTGCCTCGCGGGCACGGTGCAGGCCAACGGCACCACGTGGGCCGTGGTGCTGGAAGAGGAAGTGGAGGAGACCGACGAGGTGGTGGGGGCCCTGGTGACGGTCACGGCCGCGTTCCTGGCGGTGCTGCTGGTCGGCTTCGTGCTGCTGAACAAGCGCCTGGGCCGCCGGGTGTGGCGCCCTTTCGAGGACACGCTGGCCCGCTTGCGCGCGTTCGACCTTTCGGCGCAGCGGCCCCTGGTGCCGGCGGCTTCCGACGTGGCCGAGCTCAACGAGCTGAACACCACCCTCGTCCGATTGGCCGACCGCGCCCTGGCCACCTACCGCGAGCAGAAGGAGTTCACCGAGAACGCCGCGCACGAGATGCAGACCCCGCTGGCCCTGCTGCAGAGCCGCATGGACCTGCTGCTGCAATCGCCCGGGCTCACCGAGGAACAGGCGGAACTGGTGGAAGGGGCGAAGCGCACGGTGGACCGCCTGGCGCACCTGCACCAGGACCTGTTGCTGCTCAGCCGGATCGAGAACGGACAGTGGCCCGCGGAGGCGCCCATCGACCTTTCGGCCCTCGTGGCCCGGAGCGCCGACGCGCTCGCGGAACAGGCGGCCCTGCAAGGCATCATCGTGGAACAGCACGTGCGGCCGGGGATCCAGCTCGCCGTCCACGCCACGCTGGCGGCTTCGCTCGTGGGCAACCTGCTCTCCAATGCGCTCCGGCACAACCGGCCCGGCGGGCGCATCCGCATCGACCTGGAGCCCGGCACGCTGGTGGTGGCCAACACCGGCGATACGCCGCCGCTGGACCCGGCCCTGCTCTTCCAGCGCTTCCGCACCTTCGATGCGCGGCACAAGGGCCACGGGCTGGGGCTCTCCATCGCCAAGCGCATCGCCGACCTGCACGGGGCACGGCTCGCCTACGCCCATCGCGAGGGATGGCACTCCTTCACGCTGTCGTTCCGATCGCCTTCCGAAAGCCTTCAGGAAGCCCGGCTAGCCTTGCGGCCATGACGAGCCCCGTTCCGTTGCTCCGGCATGCGCTCCGCGCGCTTGCACTGGTCGTCCTGTCCGGTGCCGCCTTCCAGGCCGGCGCGCAGCACACCTTGAACATCCTGGTGCAGGACAGCGCCACCGCGGAGCCTTTGCCCGGGACCAGCGCCGTGCTGGTGGGCACCCCGCGGGCGGCCACGGCCGATGCCGATGGACGGATGACCTTCCGCGACCTTGCCGACGGACCGCAGGTGTTCCGCTTCGCGCTGGTGGGCTATCGCGGCCGTGAGGTGACGGTGACGCTGCCCCGGAGCACGCCGGACCTGGTGGTGCGGCTGGCGAGCGCGAACGAGGAACTGCAGGAAGCGGTGGTAACGGCCACGCGCACCGGCTCGCGCATCGACGACGTGCCGCAGAAGATCGAGGTGCTCGGTGCGGACGAGCTGCTGGAGGAAGGCTCGCTGGAGCCGGGGAACGTCATGGGCCTGCTGGGCGACATCAGCTCGGTGCAGGTCCAGCAGCTCAGCGCGGTGAGCGGGGCGAGCCAGGTGCGCATGCAGGGCCTCCAGGGCCGCCATACCCTGTTGCTCCGCGACGGCCTGCCGGCCTATGGCGGATTGAGCGGGGGCTTCGACATCCTCCGCCTGCCGCCGCTGGACCTCGCGCGCATCGAAGTGCTGAAGGGGCCTTCGTCCACCTTCCACGGGGGCGGCGCCATCGCGGGGGCCATCGATTTCGTGACCAAGGAGCCCACCGACAGCCTCACCGGCCTGGTGATGGTGAACGCGACCACGCTCCGCGAAGGCAACATGAACGCCTACCTGAGCGGTCCTTTGGGCAAGGCGGCGTTCACCCTGTTCGCCGGTGCCACGGGGCAGCAGGCCATGGACGTGGACGGCGACGGCTGGACCGATGTGCCGGCGCTCCGCCAGGTGCAGGTGCATCCGCAGCTCTTCCTGAAGCCCTCGGCACGCAGCACGGTGCGCGTCGGGCTGCTGGCGCAGGACGAGCGGCGGTGCGGCGGGCGCCTCTCGGCCCTGGACGCCCTGGACGACACGGCCGCCTTCGTGGAGCACCGCGAGGGCCGGCGCCTGGCGCTGGACCTGATCGGCGAGCACCGCGTGGACGCCGGGCATGCGCTCACCGTGAAGGGCAGCGTGGGGCGCTACTGGCAACAGGCCCGGTCCACGCTCGCACCGGATGCGCCCCGATCGATGCAGGACAACCTGTACGGAGAGGCCTATTGGAAAGCGGCCGATGCACGCCGCACCTGGGTGGTGGGCGCCAACTTCTGGGGCATGCGGCTGTCCGGCCCGGACAGCGCGACGCAGTCGCTCGGCACCGTGGGGGCCTTCGCGCAATACGCCCTGCACCGGGAGCGATGGCCGAACATCGAGCTGGGGCTGCGCACCGACCACAACGCCCGCTACGGCACCTTCGTGCTGCCTTCCATCGCGGCGCTCTACAAGGCGGGGGCGCGGCTGGTGCTGCGCGCCAATGCCGGCACGGGCTACCAGTTGCCCGATCGCAGCCAGCCTTACGGCCTTGTGGCGGAACAGGACCCCACGCCCGTGCTGGGGACCGGTGTCGGGGCGGAGCGTTCGTTCGGGGGCACGGCGGAATGGACCTGGCGGGCCGTGGTGTCGGAGCAGTACGCGGTATTCATCGACCAGACGTTCTTCCTCACGCGGATCTCGGACCCGCTCGCCGTCGTGCCGGTGAACGGGGACGCATCGCTCGTCAACGCGCCGGGGCACACGCTCACGCGCGGCATCGACAACTACATCCGCATCACCCACGGCGACGCCGAACTGTACCTCGGCTACACTTGGACGGTGCCGCAACAGGTGGCGGGCCGTGAGCGGATGCTGGTGGCCTATACGCCCGAGCACCGCGCGGCGGCCACCCTGAGCCGGGTGTTCGGGCCGCATTGGCGCGCGGGCATCGAGGCATCGTACAGCGGACGGCAGGACAGCTTCGACGGGACCCGCACGGGCGACCAGTGGGCCACGGCCGCCATGGTGGGCTACACCACCGGGCCCTGGAACATCGTGCTCAACGGCGAGAACCTGCTGGACGTGCGGCAGACGCGCGAGGAGCGGGTGGTGCTGGGCACCCTGTCGCGGCCCGTGTTCGTGCCCTTGTGGGCGCCCATCGACGGCCGTGCCATCAACCTGAGCGTGCTCTACCGCTTCGGCTAGGCCGCCTTCCGAAAACCTTCAGGATCGCCCGCTAGCCTTGTGGTGCCCGGGCTTTACACGGGCCTTGAAACCAACGATCATGAAGACGATCATCCGGACCATTGTCCTGCTCCTCCCGATCGGCCTGGCCAGCACCGGCCAGGCCCAGGAACTGGCGGAAGACCAAGTGCCTGCCGCCGTGCGCACCGCGTTCACCACCCGCTTCCCCCACGCGACGGCCGTGAAATGGGAGCAGGAGAACGCCACCACGTATGAAGCGGAGTTCAAGGACCAGGGCATCGAACGCTCGGCGAACTTCGACGGGAAAGGCACCTGGACCGAAACGGAGACGGAGATCAAGGAGGCGGAGCTCCCCGCGCCGGTGCGCGCCACCCTGGCCCGCGATCACGCCGGCCAGAAGCTGAAGGAGTGCGAGCGCGTGGAGACCCCGACGGAGGGCACGATCTATGAAGTGGAGGTCCTCAGCGGCGGGCAGGTCTCGGAAGTGCGCCTTTCAGGGACCGGCACCGTGCTGGGCACGAAGGTCGAGACGGAAAAGAAGAAGAAAGAAGAGGACGAGGACTAGGACTAGGGGGAGCATGAGCGCCCGGGGGTGACGTGCCCGCGGCCTCAGGCCTCCAGCCGGATCTCGATGATCGCCGCCGGCACCGGTGGGCCGACCGCCCCCGGTGCCGCGGCATCAGCGTTCAAGGCCTCCAGCGAGGCGAACACGCCGAGGAGCTGCTGGGAGCGCTCACCGGGCGTGATGCGGCCGAAGAGCTTCTTGCAGCCTGTCAGGTCCACCTCGGCGGAGCCCCGGACCGGAACGGCCTGCACGTCCACGTTGGGGAAATGGCGATCGAGCAGGTCGCGGCTGGTGAAGGCTGGGCCATAGGTCACCCGCCCCTGGGTCTGCCGGCGCACCACGTGTACGGTCTTGTCCATGGGGAAGGTCATGGGCGCCCATCGACCGCGAACGGTCGTTCCGATAGGCACGGGTAGCGAACGAAGGTGTTCCGGACCGAAGAAGGAAAGCGAAGCGAAGGACGTTCCGTGAAGGAGCCGCTTTCAAGGCCGGGGAGGCGGGGGAGGCCGCTTGCTCGGCTTGGTCTGCTGCAGGTTCCGCGCATCCACATCGCGCATGAAGGTCCAGCGCTCCTTGTACCAAACGTAGGCATCGAAGCTCAGGTCCGGTCCCATCAGGGCGTTCTCTCCCGAGAATTCGGGGTTCAGGGGCGCGAGGTGGTCGAGCACGATGGCATTGTTAGCTGCATCCCATTTCAAGCTCATGGTGCTCTGGAAGTTGTATCCGTACACTTTGCGCAGGTGTTTGATCTTTCCTTCGTCGAAGATCATCGCGCCGAAGGTGGGCACCGGCCCGTTGAAGCTGAGCACCTCGATCACCTTGCGCGTTTCCACCTTGCTATAGCCCTTCCAGCCTAAAAGGGTGTAGTAGGTGACGTCGCCTTTCTCCTTGGCGATCACCGCGTAGTAAAGCGCGCCGTACCAGTTCTCGGGGCTGAGCTTCTTGGTGGCCGGTACGGCGAGGTGGTCGGTCATGTCGCGCAGCTCGTAGAGCACGCGGCGGTCCTTGTTCCGTACAAGCAGGAAGCCCTCGTAAAGGTGGGTGCCGTCGTCGTGCGGCACGTTCCAGGTGAACAGGCGGAACCGGCCGTCGGGCGCGTCCACCCGGCTCATGGGCACATCGGTGAACGAGGCGGTGAAGGCATCGTCGGCATCGAGCAGCGTGCGCAGTTCCTCCTTGATCCGGCCGCTCAGGCTGTCGCGCTGCGCATCGGTGCGGGCGGCGGTGAGGGCTTGGAGCTGCCCGGCCAGCGCCTGGTGTCCGGGGGAGACCTGTCCGGCCGCGCCAAGGGCGAGGGAGCAGGCGAGCAGGAGGGTGGCCGGACGCATGGAAGGGGAACGGGCGGGGCGCGGTGAAATTACCGTGCCGTTGCGGGATGGGCCGATCGAGGGTCCGCATGCGGGCGCGCTATGCTGCGCGTTCTGTTCAAAACTGGCACGGATCGTGGCGAAGGCCCCCTGGACGTGCCGGTAGTTTTGGCCGCAATGATGAGACGAACCCTGCTTGCCGCTCCTGTCGCGGCTTTGGGCCTGCTGTCGCTCGGCGGGAGCCCGCCGCATGAACGCGCCGCGATGCGGCCCGCCTTCCTGGAGGCCGCCACGCCGTGGGCCGATTCCGTGTTCTCCACCCTCAGCCTCGACGAGCGCATCGCCCAGCTGATGATGGTGGCGGCCTGGAGCAACAAGGACGCCAAGCACACGAACGAGATCGCGAAGCTGGTGAAGGAGCGCAACATCGGCGGCCTCATCTTCTTCCAGGGCGGTCCCGTGCGCCAGGCGAACCTCACCAACCGTT
The DNA here is from genome assembly GCA_018267055.1 of Bacteroidota bacterium. GTDB lineage: Bacteria > Bacteroidota > Bacteroidia > Flavobacteriales_F > PHOS-HE28 > PHOS-HE28. The sequence continues at coordinate 36,093 of JAFDZF010000184.1, read as the reverse complement.
ACCAGGCGCTGGCGCGCACGCCGCTGCTCATCGGCATGGACCTCGAGTGGGGCCTGGGGATGCGGCTCGACAGCACGATGCGCTTTCCCAGGCAGATGACCCTGGGGGCGCTCACCGACGACAGCGGCATCGAACGGATGGGCGAGGAGATCGCCCGGCAGATGAAGCGGCTCGGCGTGCAGGTGAGCTTCAGCCCCGTGGCCGACGTGAACAACAACCCGGCGAACCCGGTGATCAACGACCGGAGCTTCGGCGAGGACCGCGAGCTGGTGACGCGCAAGGCCATCGCCTACATGAAGGGGCTGCAGAACGGCGGCGTCATCGCCACGGCGAAGCATTTCCCGGGCCACGGCGACACCGACGTGGACAGCCACAAGAACCTGCCGGTGATCGCGCAGACCCGCGCCCGCCTGGACTCGCTGGAGCTGTACCCGTTCCAGCGGATGGTGGAGGAAGGGCTCAGCGCCATCATGGTGGGCCACCTCGAAGTGCCCGCGTTGGACACGACCAAGGGCCTGCCCAGCACGCTGAGCCGGCCCATCGTGAGCGACCTGCTGGAGCGCGAGTTCGGCTTCAAGGGCCTGGTGTTCACCGACGCCTTGAACATGAAAGGCGTGGCCAACGCGGACAAGCCGGGCGAGATCGAGCTGCGTGCCCTGCTCGCCGGCAACGACGTGCTGCTCTTCCCGCTGGACCCGGTGAAGGCGATCGACCGCATCCGCCAGGCGGTGGACAGCGGCCTGGTGCCCCGCGAGATGATCGACCACAAGTGCCTGAAGCTGCTCCGCGCCAAGGAGTGGGCCGGCCTCGCCCGCGTGGCCCCCGTGGTGACGAAGGGCCTGACGGACGACCTGAACACGCCCGCCGCGAAGGCCCTCCGCCGCCAGCTCTTCGGCGACGCGCTCACGCTCCTGCGCAACGACGGCACCTTCCCGGTGAAGCGCCTCGACTCGCTGAAGATCGCCTCGCTGGTGATCGGCGACTCGATGCACAATGCCTTCCAGCGTGCCCTCGGGCGCTACGCCACCGTGCGGGAGTTCCGTTGCGACAAGGTGCTCAACCGCGACAGCGCGAACGCCCTCCTGGCCCAGCTCAAGGGTTTCGACCTGGTGATCGCCTCGGTGCACGGCACCTCCTTCCGCGTGGAGAAGGAGTTCGGCGTGCCGCAGCTCACCCTCGACTTCCTGCGCCGCCTCGACGACCAGAGCCCCATGGCCTTCGTGCTCTTCGCCAATCCCTACCGCCTCACCATGGCCTACGGCGCCCAGCGCTGGAACGGCCTCGTGGTGGCCTATGAAGAGAACGAGGATACCCAGGACCTCGCCGCCCAGCTGCTCTTCGGCGCCATCCCTGCGAAAGGGAAGCTGCCGGTCACCGCCTCGTCGTTCTTCGCCAAGGGCGACGGCCTGGAGATGGCCGACGCGCACCGCCTGCGCTACGGCCTGCCCGAAGAGGACGGCATCCGCACGGCCGACCTGGCCCGCATCGACGCCATCGTGAACGAAGGCCTGCAGGCCGGCGCATACCCGGGCTGCCAGGTGCTGGTGGCGCACGACGGGGACGTGGTCTGGAACAAGGCCTACGGCTCGCCCACCTATGCGAAGCAGCGGCCGGTGCGCCTGGACGACATCTACGACCTGGCCAGCGTGACCAAGGTGGCCAGCACCACCCTGGCGCTGATGAAGCTGGTGGACGAGCGGAAGATCGACGTGGACCGCACCCTGGGCGACTACCTGCCCGACCTGGCGAAGCGCTCATCGGTGCATGCGTCGATGACCATCAGCGAGATCCTGACGCACCAGGCGGGGCTGAAGCCCTTCGTGCCGTTCTACAAGCGCCTGCTGGCCGATGGCCGTGTCCGCCCGGGCCTGGCCACCGACACGCCCGACGCCGGGCACACCCTGCGCGTGGCCGACCGCATCTACCTGCCCGCCAGCTACCGCGATTCGCTCTACGCCTGGGTGGTGGCCACCCCGCTGGGCACCCGTGGCGAATACGTCTACAGCGACATGGGCATGTACCTGTTGCAGCGCGTGATCGAGCGGGTGGCGGGCCTGCCGGTGGACCGCTACATGGCGGCCACCTACTACCGCCCGTTGGGCCTGTCCACCATCGGCTTCAATCCGCTGGAGCGCTTCCCGAAGGACCGGATCATGCCCACCGAGAACGAGGCGGAGTTCCGCCGCCAGCAGTTGCAGGGCGACGTGCACGACCCGGGCGCTGCGCTCATGGGCGGGGTGGCGGGCCATGCCGGGCTTTTCGGCGATGCCAATGACCTCGCCGTGGTGCTGCAGCTGCTGCTGAACGGCGGCACCTACGGCGGCGTGCGCTACCTGAGCGACAGCACCGTGGCCATGTTCACCAAGTGCCGGTTCTGCAAGAATGATGGTAGTGGCAACCGCCGGGCCCTCGGATGGGACAAGCCCCAGCCGCAGGGCCAGAAGGGGCCTACTTGCGACTGTGTGAGCTACGCCAGCTTCGGTCACACGGGCTTCACCGGCACCATGGTCTGGGCCGACCCGCAGGACCGCACGCTCTATGTCTTCCTGAGCAACCGCGTATACCCCGACGCGAGCAACAAGAAGCTCGCGGACCTCAGCATCCGCACGCGCATCCAGGAAGTGGTGCACGGCGCGGTGGCGGCCAGGGGGAAGTAGCCGTCCACAGGGAAGGTGCAAGGTGCCGGAACGCACGTTCCGCCTTGCACCTTCCGCGTTCTACCGCCCCCCCGACGGCGGCCTACCTTCGCGTACCATGAGCATCACCAGGAGCACCCAGGGCCGGACCCAGCAGGCCATCGCGTTGGAGGAGCGCTACGGCGCGCACAACTACCATCCGCTGCCGGTGGTGCTGGACAGCGGCAAGGGCGTGTTCGTGTGGGACGTGGAGGGCAAGCGCTACTACGATTTCCTCAGCGCCTACAGCGCGGTGAACCAGGGTCACTGCCATCCGCGCCTGGTGAAGGCGATGCAGGAGCAGGCCGAACGCATGACGCTGACGAGCCGGGCCTTCTACAACAGCGTGCTGGGCGAATACGCGCGCGTGGTGTGCACCACCTTCGGCTACGGCCGGATGCTGCCGATGAACACGGGCGCCGAGGCGGTGGAGACCGCCCTGAAGATGGCCCGCAAGTGGGGCTATGAGCGGAAGGGCATCGCGAAGGACCGGGCGAGGATCGTCGTGTGCGAAGGCAACTTCCACGGCCGCACCATCAGCATCATCAGCATGAGCACCGATCCGGACAGCCAGGGCGGTTTCGGGCCGTTCACGCCGGGCTTCGAGGTGATCCCTTACGACGATCTGCCGGCGCTGGAGAAGGCCCTGGACGATCCCGAGGTATGCGCCTTCCTGGTGGAGCCCATCCAGGGCGAGCGCGGCGTGTACACCCCGGCGGACGATTACATCGCGCGGGCCATCGCGCTGTGCAAGGCGCGCAACGTGCTCTTCATCGCGGACGAGATCCAGACCGGCATCGCCCGCACGGGCCGGATGCTGTGCAGCGTACCCGACGACGTGACCGATCCGGCGAAGCGGCCCGACGCGGTGATCCTGGCCAAGGCCCTCAGCGGCGGCATGTACCCGGTGAGCGCGGTGCTGGCTGATGCGTCCATCATGGACGTGTTCACCCCCGGCACGCACGGCAGCACCTACGGCGGCAATCCGATGGGGGCGCGGCTGGCCATCGAGGCCCTGGCCATCGTGCAGGACGAAGGCCTCGCCGCCAACGCCGAACGCCTCGGCCGGGTCTTCCGCGCGGAGGTGCAAAAACTGGTGGACCGCTACGACTTCCTGACGCTCGTCCGGGGCAAGGGCCTGTTGAACGCCCTGGTGATCGAGCCGCGCACCGGCCCGGACGGGACCCCGCGGACCGCCTGGGAGCTCTGCCTGCTCCTGCGCGACAACGGCCTGCTGGCCAAGCCGACCCACGGCGACATCATCCGTTTCGCGCCGCCCCTGGTGATCACCGAGGAGCAGCTGATGGAGTGCGTGCGCATCATCGCGCTCAGCCTCCAGCAGTTCGATTAGCCGGTCCGGCCGATCGATCCTATTGCTTGGTGCGGTCGATGGTCTCGACCAGCTTGCCGCGGTCGTACCGCATCTCCCGGTACACCTGGCCGTCCGGGGCGTAGTCGATCTGGAGGCCATGCTCCAGGCCCTTGTCCCAGTGCTCCACGAATTTCTTCGTGCCGTTCTCGTAGTAGTAGGTCCACTCGCCCTGCTCCACGCCGTTCTCGAACCGGCCCACGTACTCCATGCGGCCGTTGGGGTAGTACACCTTCTCCATCACCTTCACGGCCTCTTCGCCCTTGCCCTTCAGGTACACCACCACCTCGGGCTTGCCGTTGGGGTGCGTACTGGCCACGTAGCGGTGCGTGGAGCATCCGGCCAGCAGGGCCACCAGGAGCAGCGGGGACAGGCGCTTCATCACGGGGCAAGTTAGGGTGCGGTCCCGCGTGCGGGAAGTGCGGTCCGGCGGATCACCAGCACCCGCCTGTTCAGAACCACGCGATCAGCTTCACGTTGATCCGGCGCGGCGTCAGGAACTCCGGGATGCCGTAGTAGCGCCCTTGCACGTCCTGGACCCAGGTGAAGTCCACCGTGTTGTTCAGGTTGATCAGGTTGAACACCTCCAGCGAGAGCCAGAGGTCCTTGATGTGGCGCAGGGCGTTGGTCTTCTCCTGGCCCGGGGCGCCGAGCAGCTGCTTGCTGAAGCCCACGTCCACCCGGCGGTAGAGGCTGGTGCGCAGGGTGTCCGCATAGCGCGTGTAGTTGGGCGGGCCGTAGGGCAGGCTGGTGCCGAAGACGAGGTTGAGGTGCACCTTGAAGGTGGGCCAGCGCGGCATCTCGTCCTGGAAGAAGAGCGCGAAGCTCACGCGCTGGTCCGTGGGCCGCGGGATGCTGCCGGCGCTCACGTACACGCTGTCCACGGCGCGCCGGTCGGTGGTCTCCGGCGCGTCGGTGCGCTCGCCCTTGGCGTTGTAGTAGTGGTAATAGAAGTCGCCTTCGAGGTCCTCCCGCGTGCTCATCACGGAGAGCGAGGCCCACGACTCCACGCCCTTGATGAACTCGCCGTTCAGCTTCATGTCGATCCCCGCCGCATAGCCCGTGGCCATGTTCTTCGCGTAGTAGCGGATGCGCACGTTGTCCAGCTCGTAGGGGATCAGGTCGTCCAGCTTCTTGTAGTAGGCCTCGGTGGTGAACTTGAAGGGGCGGTCCCACAGCTTGAAGAGGCGGTCCATGCCCAGGATGAAATGGATGCTGCGCTGGGCCCGCAGCTCGGGGTTGAGCATGCCGAAGCGGTCGCGCAGCTCGCGGTAGAACGGCGGCTGGTAGTAGAGGCCGGTGGCGAACCAGAAGCTGTAGTCGCGTGCCACGGTGTCGCCCGGGGCGATCGCCTTCTTCCAGCCCGGGTGGTAGGCCAGGCGCACCCGCGGGCTCACCACGGTCTGCTCGTTGTAGCTCCAGTTCTGGGCGCGCACGCCGGCCACCAGGGCCCAGGTGCGGTCGGGCCCGGTCTTCCATTCCCAGGCGTTCTGCACGTAGGCCGAGGTGCGCACGCTCTCCAGGTCGATCCGGCTCTTCACGCTGCTCATCAGCTCCAGCCGGTCGCCGCTGCTCCGCGGGATGCTGTAGTCCGCGCTGTCCACCATGTACCACTCGCTCAGCCTGTCCTGGATGGTCTCGCCCCGCACTTCGGCGCCCCACTGCAGGTTGCCGCCATTGCCGTGGTTGAGCGAGCCCTTGTGCGTGAAGGAGAGCACCGTGGCCTCGAGGTTGTTCCGCGCGTGGTCCAGGTAGGTGCCGATGCCGAGGTCGCGCACCACCTGGCCGAACTGGTCGCTGCCCAGGTCGCGGTCCAGCTCGCTCAGGCGGTACTGGCCCTGGATGTCCATCTTCTCGCTCTCGTAGGTGCGGAAGGCACTGCCGGTGAACTTCAGCAGCAGGTCGCGGTGCGGACGCACGTTCAGGTTCAGCGCGCCGAAGAAGGTCTCGTAGGCCGTCCGCTCCTGGCCGTCGAAATACACGGTGTAGCGCAGCGCCTGGTTGAAGTTGCCCAGCTCGGTCTCCCGGTCCTGCGGCACCACGTTGTACTTGTTGCGCGAGTACACGCCCAGGAAGCCCAGCTCCACCTTGTCGCTGATGTCATAGGTCCAGTAGCTCTGCAGGTCGGTATAGATGGGCGCGTAGGTACCCTTCGTGTCCAGGCCCTTCAGCACGGTGTTCAGCGTGCGGTAGCGGAAGCCGGTGACCTGGCGCAGGCGCTGCTTGAGCAGGGGCGCCTCCACGCTCAGGGAGCCCCCGAGCAGGCTGGCGGTGGCGATGGCGGCGAACTCGCGCGGGCGCTTGTAGGTGATGTCGAGCACGCTGCTCATCTTGTCGCCGTAGCGTGCCTCGAAGCCCCCGGCGCTGAAGCGGATGCGCTCGATCATGTCCGGGTTCGGGAAGCTCAGGCCTTCCTGCTGGCCTGCGCGCACGAGGAACGGCCGGTACACCTCGATGTCGTTCACGTACACCAGGTTCTCGTCGAAGTTGCCGCCCCGCACGTTGTAGCCGCTGCTCAGCTCGTTGCGCGTCATCACGCCCAGGCTGCCCTGGAGCAGGCTGTTCACGTCGCCGAGCGAGGGCTGGAAATGCGCCACGCGGGGATCGAGCTTGTCGATGGGCGCATCGCGCAGGCGGTCGTTGGTCACCGGCAGCACGGCCATCGTCACGGCCCGCAGCGCGATGTCCAGCTTCTGCTGCTCGCCGGCCTTCAGCTGCAGCGGGCGCTCCACGGGCTGGATGCCCGGATAGGCGAAGCGCAGCACGATGGGCCGCTCGGCGGGCACCTCCAGCTGGTAGGCGCCGTTCGCGCCGGAAAGGGTGGAGGCCTTGTCGTCCACCACGCGGATGCTGGCGTCCGGCAGGGCCTTGCCGTCCTCATCGCGCACCACGCCGCTCACGGTGGCCGTCTGCGCCCGCAACAGGGCGGGGATGCCGAGAAGGAGGAACGGAAGCAGATACCGCATGCGGCGCGAGGGGCGGCAAAATAACGGGGATGGCCCGCTCGTAGTACCTCGTTCGGAGGACGGGGTCCTGGCGGTGCTCAGGCCTTCACCAGCTTGAAGGCATGGGTCCACTGGTTGCGGAGGAAGCCCGGCAGGCACCACAGCATGCACAGCGGCTCGATGGCGCGTGCGGCCTCGACACCACCCATGTCCTCGGCGTCCCACCCGAAAGCGTCCAGCAGGCCGGCGACGGTCCGCTTGGCCGCGGTGTCCGCCCCGCAGATGAACATGGTGGGGCGGCCTTCCTTGAAGACCGGGTCCACCATGAAGGCGTTCCCCACGCTGTTGAAGGCCTTCACGAACCGCGCAGCGGGTGCCACGCGCTGCAGGCGCTCCATCAGGCTTTCATCCAGGGAGGTGAAGTATTTCAGCACCCCGTTCTCGGGCGGCGCGTCGGCGATGGGGTTGGTGGTGTCGATCACCACCTTGCCCGCCAGGTCCTTGCTCTCGCACAGGCGCAGCACGGTCTCCGCCGCGGTGCCCTTGGTGGCCAGCACCACGATGTCGCCGAAGGCCGCTGTCGTCCGGTGGTCGCCCACCTTCCCGTCTGGGTTTTTGTCCTGCCACTCGGCCAGCTTGGCCGGCGTGCGTGTGCCGATCATCACTTCGTGGCCGTGCTGGAGGAAGCCGGAGGCGAGCACCTGGCCCACCATGCCGCTTCCCAGGATGCCGATCTTGGGCTTGCTCATGGCCGAAAGCTAGCACGGCGCTACGCCCAGCGCTTCCGCCGGTGCCCTTTCACGCCGTACCACAGGATGAAGAGGTAGCACGGCACCATGATCCAGTAGGCCTGCTGGTGGCCGGCCCCGCTCTCACCGGCCAGCGCCCCGTACAGCGGCGGCAGCACCGCCCCGCCGAGGATGGCCATGATGAGCACCGCGCTGCCCGTCTTGGTGAGCGACCCCAGCCCATCGATGGCCAGGGGCCAGATCGCCGGCCACATCAGCGCGTTCGCCAGGCCCAGCAGCGCCACGAGCAGCACGCTCGCCGGCAGGTCGATCATCGACACGGTGAAGCGCTCCAGGTCCAGGCCGGGCACGTGCCATACGGTGGAAAGCGGCACGGCCACCACCAGCAAGGTGAGCACGGTGCCGAGCACCGCCGACACCCACAGCGCCGTGGACTGCCGGACGAAGCGGGGGATGGTGAGGATGCCCAGGACGTAGCAGATCACCATGGCCAGCAGGGTATAGCTCGGCAGCAGCTTGGCGCTGTCCAGCGGCACGCCCAACGCCTGCCCGTAAAGACCGATGGTGTCCACGGCGATCACTTCCACGCCCACGTACAGGAACAGGGCGATGGCACCCAGCACCAGCCGCGGATGGGACCCGATGCTGCCCTTGGCGGCTCCGTCCTCCGGGCCCGCTGCTTCTTCGGGGATCGGCGGGAGGGGCGCCAGGCGCAGCGCGATGCCCAGGGCCACCAGGGCGATCGCCATGGCCAGGTAGGGGCCGGTGACGCGGCCGGCGAGCTCGTCCAGGAGCGCGGCCCGGCCGGCGGGGTCCAGCGTGGGCAGTGTCCGCTCGATGACGTCGGCGTTCTTGAGGATGATGCCGCCCATCACGATGGGCGCGATCACCCCGGCCAGCTTGTTGCAGATGCCCAGCATGCTGATGCGCGCCGCCGCGCTCTCGATGGGACCCACGATGGTGGCGTACGGGTTGCTGGCCGTCTGCAGCACCGTCAGGCCGGTGCCGATGATGAACAGGCCCGTGAGGAAGAGCGGATAGGCGCGCAGCATCGCGGCGGGGATGAAGGTCAGCGCCCCCGCGGCCATCACCAGCAGGCCCAGGGTCATGCCGTTCTTGTAGCCGGTACGCTCCAGCAGCTTGCCCGCGGGCAGCGCCATCACGAAATAGGCGATGTAGAAGGCGGTGGCCACCAGCAGCGCCTCGAACGTGGTGAGCTCACAGGCCAGCTTCAGGTAAGGCACCAGCGTGCCGTTCAGCCAGGTGACGAAACCGAAGAGGAAGAACAACAGGGCCAGGATGAGCATGGCCCTTATGGTGTCCGAGCTGCTGCGCTGCATGCGGTGAAAGTACCGGCGCCGCCGGACCGGCTGCCCGCGCCGTCCTTCAGTTATCCGCAGCCCGCTGTGAGCGCTTCTTCCTGAAGGGATGGGCCCATGGCCTATGCTTTCGCCGGCCGCGGCCGCCTGCGCCACAGGACCACCGCCGCCGCGGCCAGCACCGGCACGGGCCATACGCTGAGCAAGGCCAGCAGCAGCCCCTCTAGCAGGCGCCAGCCTTGTCCGAGCGCTGCACCCATGCGGCCGGCCAGCGGCGGACGGTAGCCCTCGATGTCGCGATCGTTCGCCACCAGCTCGCGGCGCACCAGCGTGGGCTGGTGGATGTCCACCTTCACCGTGCTGTAGGCGATGCGGTCCTCCAGGTCCAGGCTCGCCAGCCGGGCCTCATCGGCGCGCTCCGCGCTGTGCAGCCGGGCCTCCTCGGCGGCCGTGGTCTCCCGCAGCTTGCGGCCCTGGTCGCCGATGGCCTCCTCCAGGCGCCGGCCGTGGACCTGCTGGCGGCGCGCTTCCATCGCCTGGGCCATCAGGCGCAGCCGCACGTCATCGGCTTGGACCGTCCGGTGGTCGAAGAGGTCCACCCACCGGCCAATGGCGCGCAGGGTGCTGTCCAGCTCGATGTCCGGCACGCGGAGCGTCACCGTGTTCACCAGGTCGTAGCGCACGATCTCCAGGGTGCTGTCGGCGCTCACCGGGATGCGCTGCTGTCCCGCCGGCATGTTCCGCAGCTCCGTGCGCTCCACCCAGCCGTTGTGCGCGCCCACGATGCCCTCGATGCCGAGGGTGGCCTGCACCACGTCCTTCACGCGGAAGCGCAGGTCGGCCGTGCGGATGAAGCGATGCGTGGTGTCGGTCGTGCGCACGCGGGCCGCATTGCTGCTGACGATGGCGGTGCTGTCGGCCAGGGCCTGGCCCGATCCCGCCCCGGGGCGTTCCGCGTTGAGCGGGGCGGAGGTCTCCGGTGGGTCGGCCTGCTTGAACTCCACGGTGGCTTCGTCGCGGGGGGCTTGTTGGCAGGCCAGGGCCAGCAGCAGGCTCCCCAGGAGGATCGTCCGTATGCGCATGGTGGGAAGGGTGGGTACGGTCAGCGGTACACGCACCGCGGGCCGTGGTTCATCGAACGTGGCGGTCCGGTGGATCCGCGCACGGCTGGGGGGAGAACGTTGGTGCGGGTACGGGCGGGACCGCGCCTTCCGCGTGCGTCGACAAGAAAGGCCCCTTGCGGAGCCTTTCTGCGGTCATGGAGCGGACCGACGCTTTTCGCGTTGTTGGAGCAACAACACAACAAAGGTGCGGGTATGGGTGGTCCTGTCGGTCGGGGATGCGGTGGCCGATGAACAGGCCATTGTTGGAGGGACGAACGGTGGACAAGGGCCCGGCCGGAACGCGAAGGGCCGCCCCGAAGGACGGCCCTTGCGATGCATCGTCGTACCGATCAATCCACGACGATATGCCTTACGGTGGTGCCCGTGGTGCTGCGGATGCGCAGGCTGTAGCCTCCCGGTGCCAGCCCGGCGAGGTCGAGCTGTTGCACGCCGGCGCCGGCGATCATGCGGCGGCTTCGCACCTGGCGGCCGGTGAGGTCCACCAGGTCCACGTCCACCGGGCCGGAGAGGGCGCCGAAGCGGATGCTGAGCCGGTCATGCGCAGGCACGGGGTACACCGACGGTGCGGCCGCGTCCACGGCATCCACGCCCGTGGGGCCGACGAACACGTGCACTTCGGTGCGGGCGCTCGGGCAGCCGGTGGTGGTCACCTCCACTTCCCAGTCATAGAAGAGCTCGAAGTAGAAGGTGGACGTGGTGTTCAGGTTGCCGGAGCTGCAGCCGATGATGCTGGCCTCGTCACCAAGGGGATAGGGGTAGCTGGTGTTGTAATCATAGGTGAGCTGGGGATCGTCCTCCAGCACGCGCAGGCCGTAGGTGCCCACGGGGATGGCGAGGTCCAGCTGCACGCGGCTCTCGCCCAGCGGCAGGTCATAGGTGGCCTGCGAGACCACTGCCGCGCCCGGCCATTGCACCAGGGCGATGGTGCGCACGCCCGGCGTCTGGGCATACACCTTCACGCTCTTCAGCAGGAAGGGCGCGGCGGCATCGACGATGGGGAAGTACATGTTGGAGCTTTCCGTGGGCCCGTTGGGGGCGTGGTCGGTCATGCCGCCGAACAGGACGGCCGTGGTCGACCCGCCCGGCTGGGCGCACCAGAACGAGGCATCGCCGGCCACGAAGGGCGTGGTCCACGGGCTGCCGGTGCCCACCGGATCGCCGCCGGTGGCCACGTCGTACCACAGCACATCGGGCGAGGAGGCCATCAGCTCGGCCGTGCCGGGTGCGGGGATGGACACGTCGGCGCTCGTGGGCGCTTCGGGGGCGGACAAGAGGGTCACCGTCACCGTGCCGGAGGTGAGGTCGGGGCAGCCGTCCACCACCGTCACGTAGTAAGCGCCGGGCGCATCCACCTCGATGCTCTGCGTGGTGGCGCCGTTGCTCCAGGCATAGCTGCCGGCCGGGCTGGAGGTGAGCACCACCTGGTCGCCGGGGCACAGGTCCGTGGTGCCCGCCACGCTGATGGTGGGCAGCTCGCCGCCCGCCGTGGAGATGAACACGCTGTTCGTCGCCGTGCAGCCGTTGCCCGCGTCGGCGGTCACCGTGTAGTAGCCCGGCGTGTCGATGGTGATGGCCGCGGTGGTCTCGCCCGTGCTCCAGGTCAGCGAGCCGGCGGTGGTGGAGGCGTCCAGCGTCAGGGTGCTGCCGCTCTGGTCGCAGATCGCGAAACCGCCCACGCTCGCGATGCCGACCACCGGCGCGATGCAGCGGCCTTCCACGAAGGTGATGTTCCGATCGGCCTCGATGCCGGAGTAAGTGTCCACCTGCCCGCTGGGCCAGTGGATGGTGACCGCGTCGATCTCGGTGTTCGCGCCCAGCCCGAAGTGGCACATCGCCGTATTGGTGAGGCCGTAGCTCTCGCCGGCGCGCACCTCGCGCACCTGGGTGCCCAGCGGCGTGGTCAGCACCACGCGGGCGCCGATGGCGTCACGGTTGCTCTCCACGCCTTCCAGCCTCACGTTGATCCAGTGGTTGGCGTTGCCGTCGTTGATCCACAGCTGGTCGGGGTGGCCGGGGTCGGGCGAGGTGTAACCGTTGCCGTAGCTCGCCCACACGTCCATCGCGCCGTCGTTGTTCAGGTCGCCGATGGCGAAGCTGTGCATCGGCTTCCCGCTGTTGAAGAAGAGGCCTTCGACCCGCGTGAAGGTGCCGTCGCCGTGGCCTTGCAGGACGTAGTGCGTACCTCCCGCGACCAGGATGTCCAGGAAGCCGTCGTTGTCCAGGTCCTCCATGTGCACCTCCAGCAGGAAGCCCGTGAGGTCAAGGCCGTTGTCGCTGATCTCGGAGAAGTACCCCGCGCCGTCGTTCTCCATGAACTGCATGTCGCGGTCATGGTTCACGGTCACCAGGTCCAGATCACCGTCATTGTCCCAATCGCCGAAGTCCACGGCCCAGGTCTGCCAGGTGTTGAGCACGCCGTGCGCGGCGGCCTGGTCGGTGAAGTGGCCGGTGCCGTCGTTCACGAAGAGGCGGTCCCAACGGCGCGGATCGTTCGGGTCGTTCACGCCCTGGCGGCAGTGCGCCAGGTAGAAGTCGATGTCACCGTCGCCATCGAAGTCGGTGAACACGCTGCCGTAGTTCCCGCTCATGTCGCTCGGCGGGTTGGTGTTGAAGTCGACCGACATGTTCGGGACCAGGGTGCCGGCGTTGTTCATCCAGATCTTCGGGGCGGAGTTGTCGTCGCAGCCCAGGGCATCCAGCCAACCGTTGTTGTCCATGTCGCCCAGGCTGGCGCATTGCATGTAGAGGTAGCCGCCCAGGTTCGCTGAGGTCCAGGTGCCCGGCGCCGTGATCCATTGCACGTGCACGTCGTCGTAGTAGCCGCCGGAGTACACGTCCTTGTGCCCGTCGTTGTTCAGGTCGGCGATGGCCATGCCCCATTGTTCCTCGGAGGGGCTCACCGTGCCATATCCGAACGGCGCGAAGCGGCCGTCGGCGTTCTGGTAGAACACGCGCAGGTTGCGGCTCTGGTCGAGCACGGGAAGATCGTCCCGGCCGTCACCGTTCATGTCGGTGGCGCCCATGCATACCCCGCTGGCCGTCATGGCGGCCACCAGGTCGGTGCGGTTGGTGAAGGTGGGCTGGGCCAGGGCCTGGACGGCCATCAGCCCCAAGGGAAGGGTAGCGATCGCATATACGTGGCGCATGGTCGGTCGGAAGCGTATGGGTGAAGGGGTATGGACGTGGATCGGCCGCGTCCGCCGGTAGTGACGAAGCGAGCGGGCCGATCGGCGCCCGCAGGTCCGTGCGCGGCTTCGGGCCGTGGGTGCATATGCCCACCGCCCAGGGTATGTGCGCACATGACCGCATGGAACAGCGATCTTTCACCCATGGACGCCCGACTTGCCGCCTTCCAACGCCTGCTCACCATCATGGACGACCTGCGGGAGAAATGCCCATGGGACCGCAAGCAGACGATGGCGACGCTGCGTCCGCTCACCATCGAGGAGACCTACGAGCTGGGCGATGCCATCCTGGAGAACGACCTGGAGGAGGTGAAGAAGGAGCTGGGCGACCTCATGCTCCACAACGTCTTCTATGCCAAGATCGGCGAGGAGCAGGGTGCCTTCACCATCACCGACGTGCTCAACGGCATCTGCGACAAGCTGGTGCGCCGGCATCCGCACATCTATGGCGACGTCCAGGTGCGCGATGAGGAGGAGGTGAAGGCCAACTGGGAGCGGATCAAGCTGGGGGAGAAGGGAAAGGACGAAGGCGCCAAAAGCGTGCTGGAGGGTGTGCCGCGCGGGTTGCCGTCGCTGGTGAAGGCCATCCGCATCCAGGACAAGGCGCGGGGCGTAGGCTTCGATTGGGAGCATCGCGACCAGGTGTGGGACAAGGTGCAGGAGGAGCTCGGCGAACTGAAGCACGAGGTGGACCAGGGCTCTCCCAAGCAAGCGGACGAGCTGGGCGACCTGCTCTTCAGCATCGTGAACTATGCGCGCTTCCTAGGCGTGGACCCTGACGAGGCGCTGGAGCGCACCAACCGGAAGTTCATCCGCCGGTTCCAGTACTTGGAGACGGAGGCCCGCAAGGACGGGAAGGTGCTCGGCGAGATGAGCCTGGCGGAGATGGACGCCTACTGGGAAGCGGCCAAGGACCTGAACTGAACACCGTGCGCTGCGCGACCTTCCTCCTGCGTGCCCTCGTGTTCGCCGGTTGCGCGGCGTCCATGCGGCCGGCCCGTGCGCAGGGCGATGCCGCCACCAGCCACCAGGAGTACCAGCAGTGGATCGGCCTGGAGCTGGGCTATGCCCCCTCGCGGCACCTGGACCTGCAGGCGCAGTACGTGTGGCGCAACTACGGCTTCTTCGAGCGGTTCAAGGGCTCGTACTACTACCTCCAGGCGCGCTACGCCAGCAGCAAGCATTGGTACCCCGATGTGCAGGTGCGCTACGTGAACACCTTCGGGCAGGACCTCTTCCGCTTGGAGGCCGGTCTCCAGTATCGATACCGCGCGCACAAGGACCTGTTCTCGTACCGCCTCGGCTGGTTCAACGAGCGCAAGCAGCTGGCGCCGGACGACCGCTTGGAGTCCGCTCCCAATAACTACCTGCGCAACCGTTTCCGTTACCGGCGCGACCTGCCGAAGCACTGGGTGGGCTATGCCTCGGTGGAGGCGTACACCAAGGTCGAGGTGCAAGGGCTGGAACTGAAGCGCATGGCTTGGATCGCGGGGCTGGCGCGCCGGTTGGGCGGCGGCCGGGAGGTGCTGGCGGAATACCTCTACCAGCCGGAATACCATGAGAAGGGCGGCAAGCACATGTCGTCGCTCACCCTCGGGTTCGCGTGGGACATCACCAAGCCGCGCTACCACCACGGCAAGGCGTCCGATCGCAGCGATCGGTAACGGCCCCAACGAGCGAAGGCCCGTTTCCGGGCCTTCGCTGCGCAAGGGATATATGGTTCAGTTCACGACGATGCGCTTCACCAGCGTGCCGCCGGCGCAACGCACGCGCAGGCTGTATCCGCCGGGGGACAGGGCGGAGACGTCCATCCGGTGCACGGTGCCCGCGGCGGTCCGCTCGGTCCGCACCACGCGGCCGGTGACGTCCAGCAGGTCGAGGTCCACCGTGCCGGCGAGGGTGCCGAGCGCGATGTTCACCGCACCGTGGGCCGGGTTGGGGTAGACGGCCAGGCCATCGCCTGCGCCGGCCTCCGTGATCGCCGTGGGGCCGACGAGGACCTGGACGGGTGTCCGGGCGCTCTCGCATCCGCGGGTCCCCACCTCGATCTCCCAATCGTAGAAGTCCTCCCAGAAGTTCGTGCTCGTTCCGCCTCCGGGCGTGCGCACGCCGGTGATCTCGCCCACGGCACCCAGCGCGAACGGATAGCCGTTGGTGTTCTCCCACGTGAGGCCCGGGGTACCGATGACCCGCAGGCCGTAGGCTCCTGGTGCGATGGATAGGTCCAGCTGCACGCGGCTCTCCCCGGCGGGGAGGCTGTGCGTGGCCTGGCTGATGACGGTGCCGGAAGGGCCGTCCACCAAGGCGATCACCCGGTCGCCGGCCGCACCGGCATGTACCTTCACGCTGACCAGCGTGAACGGTGCCGTGGCCGTGAAGAGCGGGTAGTACCCATCATCGTTCTCTTCACTGGCGTTGGGGTTGATGAAGGAGATGCCGCCATAGGCGGTCTCCAGGGAGGTGGGGCCCGGAACGGCGCACCAGAAGGTGGCATCGCTGTCCACGAACGGGGTGGTCCAGGGGGAGCCGGTGCCGATGGGGGAGCCGCCTTCGGCCACGTCGTACCACACCACACCGATGTCGCTGGCCACCAGCTCGGCGGTTCCGGGAGCGGGGATCGAGACGTCGGCGCTGGTGGGGGCTTCCGGGGCGGACAGCATCTCCACGTCCACCGGGGCCGAGACCACGCCCGGGCAGCTGTTGTCCACGGTCACGGTGTAGCTGCCCGCTTCGCTCACCATGATGCTCTGGGTGGTGGCGCCGGTGCTCCACGCGTAGGCGTTCGCGGTGGACGCGGTCAGGGTCACCTCCTCGCCCGGGCACAGGGTGTTGCGGCCGCTCAAGGTGACCGTGGGCACCGTCACGTCGGCGGTGATGGTCACGGTCCCCGGTGTGAAGCAGGGATCGCCCGGCGTCTCCACCGTGTATTGCCCGGCCTGGTCCACGTTGATGGAAGCGCCGGTGGCGCCGGTGCTCCAGAGGTAGGGGCCCGTGCCGGACGCGGTCAGGGTCACTTCCTCACCCGGGCACAGGTTGTTGTCCCCGCTGAGGGCTACGGCCACGGGGACCGAGGTCGCGGCGACAAGGGTGGCCGCAGTGCCCGTGCACCCGCCGCTGCCCATGTCCACGGTGTATTGCCCCGGCTGGTCCACGTCGATCGAGGCGGTGGTGGCGCCGGTGCTCCAGAGGTAGGGACCCGCCCCGGAGGCGGTCAGCGTGATGCTGCTCGTGCCGCCGCAGAGGTTGAACGCGCCCGTGGACGAGGTGATGGTGACCGCCGGTGCGTTGCATCCGCCCTCCACCAGGGTGATCGCCTGGTCGGCGGCCACATCGGTATAGGTGTCCACCTGCCCGCTGGGCCAGCGCACCGTCAGGGCGGGGATGGTGGTGTTGGCGCCCAGGCCGAAGTGGCACATGGCCGTGTTGGTCATCCCATAGCTCTCCCCGGCGCGCACCTCGCGCACCTGCGTGCCCAGGGCGGTGGTGAGCGTCACGTGGGCGCCGATGGCGTCGCGGTTGCTCTGCACCCCGCGCAGCCGCACGTTCAGCCAGTGGTTGGCGTTGCCGTTGTTCAGCCACAGCCGGTCGGGACGGGCGGGATCGGGCGAGGTATAGCCGTCGCCGTAGCTCGCCCACACGTCCATGGCGCCGTCATTGTTCAGGTCGCCGAGCGCGAAGCCCTGGATCGCCTTGTCCGACGGGAACAGGCCGTTCCGGCGGGTGAAGGTGCCGTCCCCATGGCCTTGGAGGTAGAACTGGGAGCCTCCGCCGATCAGGATGTCCAGGAAGCCGTCGTTGTCGAAGTCCTCCATGTGCACTTCCAGCAGGAAGCCCGTGAGGTTGAGGCCGCCGTCGTCGATCTCCGTGAAATGGCCGGTGCCGTCGTTCTCCAGGAACTGCACATCGCGGTCGTGGTTCACGGTCACCAGGTCCAGGTCGCCGTCATTGTCCCAGTCGCCGAAGTCCGCCGCCCAGGTCTGCCAGTTGTTCTGCACACCGCGGACGGTGGCCTCGTCGGTGAAGTGGCCGGTGCCGTCGTTCACGAAGAGGCGGTCCCAGCGCCGCGGGTCGTTCGGGTCGTTCACGCCCTGGCGGCAGTGGGCCAGGTAGAAGTCGATGTCGCCGTCCAGGTCGAAATCGGTGAACACGCTGCCGTAGTTCCCGCTCATGTCGCTGGCGGGGTTGGTGGCGAAATCCACCAGGGCGGCATACGTCAGGGCGCCGCTCTGGTCGTTGCGCCAGGTGCCGGGCGCTCCGTTGTCGTTGCAGGCGAAGCCGTCCAGCCAGCCGTCGTTGTCCATGTCGCCGATGCTCACGCATTGGACGAAGAAGCCGCTGTTGTCCAGTATGCTCACCGGCTGCGCCTGGCCGGGGACGGCGATCCGCAGGTAGTTCATCTGGAACGAGCCGGAGAGGACGTCCTTGTGGCCGTCCTGGTCCATGTCGGCCAGGGCCATGCCCCATTCCTGGCTGCCCTCCATCAGCCCATAGTCGTACGCGACGAAGCGCCCGTCGGGGTTCTGGTAGAACACCCGGAAGTGGTTGCTCCCGTCCAGGACCCCGAGGTCGTCCCGGCCATCGCCGTTCATGTCGGTCACCCCCATGCACACCGCGCTATGGGTGGCCAGGGGCAGCAGGTCCGGGCGATCGGTGAAGGCGGGCTGGCCCCATGCGGGGCCGGTCGATAGCAGGGCGCACAGGCCCAAGGGATAAAAGGCTCTCATCTTATTGCAGGTTTATGGAAGATGAACGACCGTGAGGCGGGAGGGAGGGCCTCCATACGAAGATGGGCGGCGGCGTGATCATCGAGCGATCGGCCCGCCCGCATATCCGGCGTCAGGATCGGAACCCCAGCGCGGTCGAACGGAGGGGAGGCATGCGAAACGATCTCTTAGCATGGGGTCCGCCGGATCGGGCGATCTTTGCGCCCGTTTTTTCGCAGGGACCTCCCCCTTGCGGAACGACCTAAAACAGCGTCCCATGCCACCTCCCGTCCTCCCGCCGCGTCCTTGGTCCATGCTCCGTTCCCTGACCTGCGGGCTCTTCCTGCTCGTGCTGGCACCGGCCGTGCAGGCCCAGATCCCCACGAAGTGCTTCGAGATCGAGAGCATCCTGGTGGACGCTTGCAACGGTAATTGCCCGGGTGGAGGTGAGGAGTGGAACAATGAGATGGTCCGGTTCACTGTTGGACCGGCCCCATTGAGCATCAGCGGGTTCAGCGTGGTGTGGCCTACATATCTCAGCACGGGCGGATTGCAGGACCCGTTCCTCGGCTTTGTGCAGAATGCGACCACGGCGACGACCACCGCTGCGATCAATGCCTCCATCGAGGGATGCGGTCATCTGCTGGAGCCGCCAGGCGGCATCATCCCGTTGGGGGCCACTGTGATCGCAGTCACGAGCACTACGATGTGTCCCACGGGCAACTCCTTCGCCCAGCTCTCGGATACACTGTACATCATCTATCAGCAGGCGGGCAATATCACGGGCCACTTCGCCAACTATGGCAGTTCACCGATGGACCGCACCTTGATCATGCGCTATACGCCTACGGCCTGTGCTGATACCGCGGTCTATGATCGGAGCCAGTTGGTGGATATGAGCGGCGGTCACAGCGCGCAGGATGGTGCGACCGTGAACTTCACCTGGCCGGGCACCCCCACGGTGACCTATACCAATGATGGCTGCCAGGCACCTTTCATCCCGCTGCAGCCCGCCATCGTATCCGGCGGAGGCCCCCTGGCCTGTGGTGCGTCCACGGCCCTGGTGGGGCAGCTCACGGGTGAGGCGGTGACCTATTTCTGGGAAGGGGGCCACGGCACGTTCAGCGACCCGAACGCGTTCAGCACCACCTACACCCCGGGCCCAGGCGACGGCGGCACCTTCAGCCTCTCGTTCTGCGCCGTGAGCGCCTGCGGTGATACGGTCTGCGACCAGGTGTCGGTGACCTTGGATGGAACGGAGGTGACGATCCAAGGGGATGCCACCTTGTGCGGTTCCCTGGCCACCACGGTGCTCACCGCCTCCGGTGCCGATTCCTACGAATGGAGCACGGGCGCCCTCACCCCCTCGATCACGGTCGGCGTGATGCAGGCGGGCCCCTACTGGGTGGTGGGCACGTCGGCCTGCGGCAGCGACACGGCCTACATCACGGTGACCGTGATGCACCAGACCCTCCATTACACCAATGTCTCCTGCCACGGAGCGGCGGACGGCCAGCTCGAGATCGTGGCGCAGGGCGGGGCGGAGCCCTACACCTACAGCTGGTCCAACGGGGAGGAGACCGCGACGATCAGCGGGCTGGCACCCGGCACCTATACCTACACGATAGCGGATGCTGAAGGATGCAGCTCGGGTGGCGGCTTCACCATCACCGAGCCGACACCGCTGGTGCTCAGCGTGGGCAACGACACCACCATCTGCGCAGGCGGCTATGCGGTCCTGCTGGCCGAGGGCTCCGGCGGCTCACCGGCCTACACGTTCACGTGGTCGCCCGAAGGGCCGCTGGTGTACCCCACCACGACCACGACCTATTCCGTGGTGATCACCGACCAGCACGGTTGCACCTTGCCTGCCCAAGAGATGACGGTGAACGTCGGCGGCGGCGCGGCCATCTTCACGTCCACGGATACCGAAGGTTGCGGTCCGCTCTGCGTCACCTTCACCTCCGGCACGCCGGGCAGCACCTACACCTGGCAGTTCGGTGATGGGCAGGGGGGAAGCGGCTCCACCGCGGAGCATTGCTACACCGCGGAGGGATCGTACGATGTGTCGCTCACCGTGGCCGTGGACGGCGCGGATTGCCCGGCCTTCGTGTCCATGACGGACCTGGTACAGGTATTGCCCGCACCCGTGGCCGCCATCGTTGCCGTGCCCACTGTCGGCCTGGCACCGCTCACCGTGTCGTTCACCGATGCGTCCACGCCTTCTTCCGCGACGTCGTCCTGGGACTTCGGCGACCAGACCGCCTCCACGGACCCCGACCCCACGCATGTGTACACCGCCCCGGGCACCTACATGGTGGTGCTGGAGTCCACCACCGGCTGCTCCGACAGGGACACGCTCTACATCGTGGTGAACGATGGGTTGCCGACGGTGGACAGCTCCTGGGTGGTGGTGCCGAACGTGATCAGCCCCAACAACGACGGACGCAACGACGCGTTCCGGGTATCATCCAACGGCTTGACCGGCCTGTCGGTGGACATCTTCAACCGCTGGGGCCAGCAGGTGGGCGACATCCGCCAGGTGGGCATGGGCTGGGGTGGCCGCACGCCCAGCGGCAACGAGGTGCCTGAAGGCACCTACTTCTATGTGCTGAAGGCCGAGGGGATCGACGGGCGGCACTACGACCTGCACGGCGCGTTCACGCTGGTGCGCTGAACGCCCGGGCTCACTTCATCCCGCTGCCGAAGACCAGGCCGATGGTGGCATAGAAGGTGAAGTACTTGGCGTCCGAGGAGAACTCGGACCTGTCCTTGTAGGCATTGGTGATGCCGTAGCTCACGCCCGCCTCCACGGTGAACAAGGCGATGTCCACGCCCACGCCGGCGTCCATGTTGAAGGAGCCGCCGTTGTAGTCGTCCTTGTTGAAGTCGATCTTGTTGTCCTTGTTGTCCACGCTCAGCAGGGCCTCGTAGGTGGGGCCGGCGTTCACGCGCAGCTTGAAGCCCTCGTTGTGGATGAGGTTGTAGCCCACGAGGGCCTTCACCTTGGCGGTGGTGCGGATCAGGTTGTCCTCGATCACATTGGTGTCCAGCGCGGAGATCTTCACCACGGTGGCGTTGCGGCCGAAATAGGCCCCCGGCTGGAAGTACAGCCGCTCGCCCAGGCGGAGGTCCACCCCCAGCTGGAAGCCGAAGGCGGCCTTGGTGGTGACACCGTTGCCGTCGTCGGTGAGGTCCACGAAGGTGGCCCCGAGCTGCGGGTTCACCTGCAATTGCGCCACGGCGGCGGTGGTCGATAGGCCCAGGGCCAGGGAAAGCAGGAGGTTCCTCATGGTCGGTCGGTTTCGGAGCATGAAGGTAGGCGGTCCGGATATTACACCGGTATGAACGATCCCTTACGCCCGCGCGGGGAGCGTCGCGCCGACCGATCTTTGCGTCTTCGGAGAGATGGCCCCCGACAGGTCCATAGCCCTCAGGCCGCGCATCGCGGTCGTGCTGGTGTCCGCAGGCCTGCTCGGCCCGTCGGTGCTGCACGCCCAATGCGGTGCGCCCATCGCCGCCTTCCCGTACACCGAAGGCTTCGAGGCCGGCCCGGCCTGGACGAGCGGCGGGGTGAACAGCGACTGGGCGTGGGGCACGCCCGCCCATCCGCTGATCAGCTCCGCGGGCGGTGGTACCAAGAGCTGGTGCGTGGGCGGCCTGTCCGGCACCTCGTACGCGCTCAATGAGCGGTCGTACCTCGAAAGCCCCTGTTTCGATTTCACCACGCTGAACAATCCGCGCATCTCCTTCAAGCTGTTCTGGGAGGTGGAGCGGAAGTGGGACGCCCTGGTCTTCCAGTATTCCCTGGACCAGGGGGCCACCTATGCCAACGTGGGCGCCTTCGGCGATGCCACCGATTGTCTCACGGCCTACTGGTTCAATACCAACGACGTCTCGGGCGCACTGGGGATCAGCCCCACCCAGGGCTGGAGCGGGCGGCAGGGCTCTACGCAAGGGTCCTGCCTGGGCGGCAATGGCAGCCAGGCATGGGTCACCGCCAAGCACTGCCTGGGCTGGCTGGCGCACCAGCCGAGCGTGCGCTTCCGGTTCTTCTTCGGCTCGGGCGGGACCTGCAACGACTACGATGGTATCGCCGTGGACGACATCCGCATCGAGGAGTCCGACCCGGTGGTGGCCCAGTTCGACTTCGCCTGCAACGGCAACACCATCGACTTCACCAGCTTCGCTTCGCCCTGCCCGAACACCTTCGCGTGGAACTTCGGCGACCCGCCGTCGGGGGTGCTGGACCAGTCGCCGCAGCAGAACCCCTCGCACACCTACCCGGGGGCGGGCACCTACACGGTCACCTTCACGGCCACCGATGCCTGCGGGGCCACGGCCACCACGCAGCAGGACATCAGCATCCTGGCGGTGGACATCACCACGCAGGATCCCGTGTGCGGGCAGGACAACGGCTCGCTCACGGCCGTGCCTTCGGGCACCAGCGGTACGGTGAACTATTTCTGGACCCCGGGCGGGGCCATCACGTCCTCCTTGACCGGCGTGGGGCCCGGCACCTATTCCGTGACGGTGAGCGCGCCCGGTGCCTGCGCGGCGAACGCGACGGCCACGCTGACCGGCTCCCCGTCCACGCTGGCGCTCGCGCTGCAGGGGCACGACGTGAGCTGTGCGGGGCTGGCCGATGGCAATGCCGTGGCGCTGGCCACCGGCGGGGTGGAGCCCTATCAGTACGCCTGGTCGGACGGTGCCGGCACGAACGCCACGGCCACGGGCCTGGCAGCCGGGACCTATACCTGCACGGTGACCGATGACCAGCACTGCACGGCGGACGCCTCGGTGACCATCGCCGAGCCGCCCCCGCTGACCCTGGCCGCCCAAGCGGACGCGACCATCTGCGCCGGCACATCGGTGACGCTCGCGGCCGAGGCGCAGGGCGGAACGCCGCCGTACGCCCTTTCCTGGGCGCCGGAAGGGCCCGCGGTGACCCCCGCGGCCACGACCACCTATACCGTCACCGCCACGGACGACAACGGCTGCGTGTCCGCATCGGACGAGGTCACCG
Source organism: Bacteroidota bacterium (assembly GCA_018267055.1). Lineage (GTDB taxonomy): Bacteria > Bacteroidota > Bacteroidia > Flavobacteriales_F > PHOS-HE28 > PHOS-HE28. The sequence continues at coordinate 12,998 of JAFDZF010000184.1, read as the reverse complement.
TCACGGTCTCCACGGTCGTGGCGCCGACGTTCACCTCCACGGACGTGCAGGGCTGCGCGCCGCATTGCATCACCTTCACGGCGGCCCCGCCGGGCCTAGCCGTTTACACCTGGGATTTCGGTGACGGGAACGTGGGGGCCGGGGAAGGCCCGGCGCATTGCTATGCGTCCGGCGGCCTTTTCCCGGTGACGCTCACCATCGCGGATGCCGCCGGATGCACCGCCACGGCCACGGTGCCGGACTATGCCGATATCCGTTCAACGCCCATCGCCTTGTTCAGCGCCCAACCGCCCACGGTCACGGTGGACGATCCGCTGGTGCATTTCGCCAACGGCTCCATCGGCGGCGACCAATGGCTGTGGCATTTCGGCGACCCGGACTCGTCCACGTCCACGGAGCGCGCGCCGGACTTCACCTACGGCACCGTGGGCTGCTTCCCTGTGCGGCTGGTGGCCACCACGGCGGAAGGCTGCAGCGACGAGGCCACGGGCGAGGTCTGCGTGGAGGACCCCTTCATGCTCTATGTGCCGAACAGCTTCACGCCCGACAACGACGGCATCAACGACCGGTTCGGGGTGGTCACGTCCGTGCGGCGGCCGCGGGACTTCAGCCTGCAGGTGTTCGACCGCTGGGGCCAGGTGCGGTTCAGCTCCGGCGAGGTGGACCGCACCTGGGACGGGGACGGTGTGCCGGCAGGGGTGTACGTGTGGAAGGTGCGCGTCACCGACGTGGAGGACCGCGGCCACGAGCGCATGGGCCACGTCGTGCTGCTCCGGTAGGACCGGAACGTCAGCCGCGGCGCCGGTCCTGTGGCGCCAGCCAGGCGTGCTTCTCTTCGGTCCGGTGGGCCGGCGTGTACACGAACCGCTCCCCATCGAACAGGTCGAACGCAAGGCTGACGTAGAAGATGTTGGCCTTCAGGCCCGCGTAGGGCTTGGTCTCCACGCCGTTCACCGTCTCGGTGAAATCGGTGTTGTGGAAGTTGGAGAGGTAGTACTTGAACTTGATGGTGGTGCCCCGCGGGCCTTGCAACCCCAGCATCACCGAGTGGAAGAGCAGTTCGTTGCGGCTGCTGAACCACGCATCGAACTTGTCCTCCTTCTTCTCGTTGGCGAAGCGCTTCTCCTTGTAGTTGAAGGGCAGCTCCAGCTCGTAGCCCACGAAGACGAGCGCATGGTTCATGCGGCCCACCTTGATCCCCACGGGCACGCCCACGTTGTAGGTGCGGAACTTGTAGCGCAGCTCGCTGTCCGGCACGTCGTAGATGAAGCCGAGGTTGCGCACCGTGAGGCCGGTGAAGACGCCGAAATGGGAGCTCAGGTCGTAGTTGGCCAGTCCCTGCAGGTTGAAGAAGGGCGAGAAGCGCACGATGGCGCCTTTGTCGCTGCCGTTCACGTCGAGGATCGGCATGGAGAAGATCCATTCACCGCCGCTGGTGAGGTACCAGTCGTGCACGGGCGGGGCCTTCCGTTCCAGCGTTCCACCGGATTGGGCGGAGGCCAGGAGCGGGCATGCCGCGAGCAGGGCGGCCAGGAAGTGGACCTTGATCATGACGAGGGGGCTTTGATCATGGGACGGGCGGAGCCCCCTCAAGTTACAGGACCGCGGTATGCCGCGTGGAACGTGCGGCGTGCAAGGCGCTCGGTGCGGAAGGCAGGCCCCTTCACCCGTCCGCCTTCACACTTGCTTCCCTCAGCGGGGAGGCGGCAGGGCGGCCAGGGCGGTGTACACCCGGTGCATGGGGAGGCCCATCACGGTGTAGAAGCTGCCTTCGATGCGTTCCACGGCGGTGTAGCCGATCCAGTCCTGCACGCCATAGGCGCCGGCGCGGTCCAGCGGGGCGTGGCGCTCCACGTAGTAGGCGATCTCCGCATCGCTCAGCGCGCGGAAGCGTACCGTGGCGGTGTCGGCGAAGCTGTGCAGGCCTTGCGCCGTGCGCAGGCAGACGCCGGTGACCACCCGGTGCTCGCGCCCGGCCAGCAGCCGCAGCATGCGCCGGGCGTCGGCGGCGTCCACGGGCTTGTTCAGCAGGAGGTCGCCGAGCAGCACGGTGGTGTCGGCGGTCACCAGCACCTGGTCGTCGGCGAGCGTGCCGGTCCAGGCCTGGGCCTTCAGGCGTGCGAGGTGTTCGGCGACGTCGGGAGCGGGCATGCCGGGCGGCGGGGTCTCGTCCACGTCCACCTGGGTGATCTCCACGGGCAGGTCGAAGCCTTGGAGCAGCTGCCGGCGGCGCGGGGAGGCCGACGCCAGCACCAGGCGCCAGGGGAACAGGGGAGGAGCGGGGGTCATAGCGTGTAGCGCACCAGGAAGGCGAAGGCGATCGCGATGGCCATGCCGGCCTTCAGGATGTTGCCCGCCGTGTTGAAGCCGCGGCGCGTATGGGCGTTGTAGGTGAAGCCGGCCGAAAGCAGGAGCGGGCCGATGATGGCGATGCCGATGTACCAGTAGGAGAGCGGGTCGCGCAGCGCGATGGCCCGCACCAGCAGCAGCGAAACGACGGCCACCGCCAGGTAGAAGAGCGCCAGCGCGCGCGCCCACTTCATGCCCCAGACGATGGGCACGGTGCGGCAGCCGTCGGCCTGGTCGCCCTTGATGTCGGCCATGTCCTTCTGTAGCTCGCGCACCAGGGTGGTGAGGAAGGCGAAGAAGGCGTAGCCCAGGATCCAGGGCCAGAGCACCTCGAAGTGGAAGACGATCCGCTCCACGCCGGCCCGCGGGTCCACGGCGGTGGCCACCGAATAGGCCTTCACCAGCGCGGGGATCTCGTACAGCCCCACGGTGAGCGGCACCAGCGCGCTGAGCAGGGCCACCAGGCCGTTGCCCAGGAGGAACGTGCGTTTCAGCGTGGTGCTGTAGGTCCAGAGCGAGCCCACCGCGAAGGCCGGGATCAGCGCCCATTTCAGCGCGCCGCTGCGCCACGCCACGAATAGGCCGATGGCGAGGCCCAGGCCGCTCAGCACCAGGTGCCCCACCATGGCCACGCGCCGCTTCACGGTGCGCCCCACGATCACGGCCTCCGGCTTGTTCACCCGGTCGATGCGCGTGTCGAAATAGTCGTTGATCACGTTGCCGCCCGCCGCGATCAGCACCGTGCTGGCCACCAGGAGCCAGAAGTGCAGCGCGCTGAAGGCGTGCCGGAACACGTTGCCGGGGATCTCGCTGAACACGGTGACCGCGGGGTCGGGCGCGCCCTGCCGCAGCTCGGCCGTGCTCACGTCCAGGAAGGCGCCGATCACGCCGTAGCGCATCGCCACCATGGTGAAGATGATGATCAGCAGGTTGAGCGGTCGCGTGAGCCGCAGGAAGGCCATGCTACCAGGTGTGGGCGTTCTCCGTGAGCCACTTGCCCTGCACCTTCATGGCCTGCTCCAGCAGGTCGCGCACGCAGCCGCCCCCGCCGGGGAACCGCGACACGTACGCGCTGATGGCCTTGATCTCCTCCGCGGCGTCGCTGGGGCAGCAGGGCAGGCCCACGCGCTGCATCACGCGCAGGTCGGGGATGTCGTCGCCCATGTAGGCCGTGCGCTGCGGGTCGATGCCCAGCCGCGCGATCAGCTCGTCCAGCTTCGCGCTCTTGTCCGGCACCGAGCTGTGGAACTCCTTCACCCCGAGCCGCGCGAAGCTCTCCGACACGCCCTCCGAGCGGCCGCCCGTGGTGATGATGATCCGCAGGCCCTCCTTCAGCGCATGCTGCACCGCGTAGGCGTCGCGCGAATGGAAGGACCGCACCGGGTGCTCGCCGGGGAAGAGGAGCACTTTGTTGTCCGTGAACACGCCGTCCACATCGAACAGGAAGGTGTCGATGCCGGCGAGGAGTTCCTTATAGGTCTTGTGGGCCACGCTTCTCAGGATGCCAGGTCTTGAGGATGAGCTCGCTCAGGACCGCATAGGCGCGGCGAAGATCGCCATCGTCCGTCAACCGATCGAGGTGCATGCGCAAGGTCTCCGTATCGCCGCGCCGGGCGGGACCGGTGAGCGCCTGCGCGGCGCCCGCGGCGGCCTTCGCCGTGGTGGCGTTCCAGAGCGGCACGACGAGCTCCGGCGGCAGGCCGTGCTTCCTGAGCAGTTCCTGCGCCTCGTAGAGCAGGAACACGGGCAGGTTCCCGGCCACCGCCGCGGCCACGTGCACCAGCTGGCGCTGTTCATGCGGCAGCTCGATCACCTGTCCGGAAAGCGTACCGGCCACCGTGCGCAGCAGGGTCCGTGCCCGTTCGTCCTCGCCTTCGATCACCAGGGGCACGGTGCGCAGGTCGATGGGCGCGCCGGGGCTCAGGCTCTGGATGGGCCATAGCACGCCCCGGTGCGCGTGCGCGCCGAGAAGCGCATAGGGCTTGGCGCCGCTGAGGTGGGCGGTGACGGTGTCCGCCATCGGGAGCGCAGCGGCCACATCGGCGATGGCGTCGTCGCTCACGGCCACCAGCCGCAGGTCGCTCGGGGGCAGGTCGTCGCCCGGTACGAAGGGCGCCGTTCCCAGGTCCGCGGCGAGCGTCGCCGCATGTTCCCGGTTCCGCCCCGCCACGCCGGCGATCGCCGCGCCGCTGCGCTTCAGCGCATGGCCCAGGTGGTAGGCCGCCCGGCCGGTGCCGATGAGGAGGATGCGCATGGAAGCGAAGATCAGGCGATCGGCGATCCGTTCACCGGCCCCGCATCCGCTGCCGGATGGCGACGAAGGTGCCCGCGGCCATCAGGATGCAGCCGATCCACAGGATGTTGATGCCCGGGAAGACGATGGCCTGCATGATCACGAACTCACGCTCGCTCACGTTGAGGCCCACCTGCCGGCCCTTCACGGTGGCCAGGTCGAACTTCACGTTCAGCTGGGGGATGGCGAAGCCCTTGCTGCCCACCGGCTGGTCGAAACGGTAGATCACCACCGGCCGCGCCTCGAACCAGCGGCTGTCGTCGTACAGGTCGCGCACCTTCATGTTCAGCAGGTACACGGTGTAGTCGGGGCCCAGGCGGGCGATGGTCACGCTGTCGCGCACGGCGCGCACGCTGTCGATGAGCACCACGCAGGTCGGTGTCACGATGGTGTCGCCCACGTTGCGCTCGTAGAGGCGGGCGGGCATGAAGCCGTCGCCCAGGGTGTCCAGCTTGGCGTAGCGGATGTGCGTGTAGAGGTCGCGCTGCGGCCAGTGCTTGGTGCTGGGCTCGGCCACGTTGCCGAAGCGCGGGTTCAGCTGCACCAGCGGCGCCAGGGCGAAGGTGCGTCCGCCCGGCCTGCGGGCCGTCCAGCGCGGGGTGCGCCAGAGCGCGGAGCGGGAGAAGGTCTCCACCGGCTCCCAGTGCGCGGGCTGGTCCGCCAGGAACTCGGGGCCGGGCGTGTGGTCGTCCTTCGCGCGGAAGAGGCTGTTGCGGACCCGCACCGTGTCGCCCGCGTGGTAGCGGTTGGGCTCGGCGGACAGATAGTCCATGTCGAAGTAGAGGTTCACGCCCTCCTGCCGCTTGCCGGTGAAGGTCACGAAGTGCTCGCCCATCGGCAGGGTGTCGCCCTGGTAGAGGAGCATGTCCTTGCTGTCGTTGAAGTCCTCGTTCAGCAGGCTCAGCACCGGCCCCTTCGTGTTGCGGCTGATCTCGTGCTGGCGCGAGGTGCTGATCAGTGCGCCCAGCAGTACCAGCGCGAAGCCCACGTGCGCGATGGACGGCCCGGCCTTGGCCAGGGAGCCCTTCAGCACCTTCGGGATGTAGAAGGCGTTGGCCAGCGCCGCGAACGTGGTGGCGAAGAAGAGGGCGATGAGGTCGAGCTCGGTGAAGCGGTAGCCCAGCAGCCAGGTGCCCAGGGCGGTGAGCGCCACGGCGCCGGCCAGCGCGAGCGAGAGCTCCCGCAGGAAGCGGCGGCGGTCGGTGTCCTTGTAGCGGAAGTACTGCCCCACGGCCACCAGCAACGCCACGATGAAGGCGAAGGGGATCTGCCACTTGTTGTAGTGGGCCCTGGCATTGGCCGGCGGGGCCAGCTTGGCCTGCGCCAGGTCGTTCAGCCAGCCCCAGCCCGTGCGTTCCGCCAGCGGGGCCAGCACCCCGTGGAAGGGCTCCAGCAGCAGGTTGAACACCGGCACCGACGTGCTGAAGCTCACCTGCAGCGCGCTGAGCAGCAGCACCAGCGAGCCGATGAAGATCCAGAACTCGCGGCTCATCAGCTTCTCCTCGGCCTCCACATGGAAGGGGCCCGTGCGGTAGGCCGCCACCGTCATCACCAGGCTCACCGCGCCGAAGAGCAGGATCGCGGGCACCTGCACCCGGAGGCCGACCCCCAACGCGAGCATCACCACGCACAGGCCCAGGTAGAAACGCCGGTTGGACGCTACCGTGTTCAGCATCGCCACGCTGAGCGCCACGAACGCGAGCATGAACACCAGCAGGCCCGGCAGCATGCCCTCGCCGGTGAAGCTGTGCACGCTGGTGTCGCCCAGCACGCCGCTGCGCGTAAGGAAGGTGCTGTAGAGCACCAGCAGGAAGGTGCCCAGCGCCAGCAGGAAGGTGGTGAAGAGCGAGGTCTCCTTCCGCTTGTTGATCAGCATCAGGTGGCCGGCGCCCACCAGGGTGAGCCAGGGCACCAGCGAGGCGTTCTCCACGGGATCCCACGCCCAGAACCCGCCGAAGCTCAAGGCCTCATAGGCCCAGGCCCCGCCCATGAGGATGCCCGTGCCGAGCACCATCACCCCGACGAAGGTCCAGGGGAGGGCGGGGGCCATCCAGTCCTTCAGGCGCCGCGTCCACAGGCCGGCGATCGCGTAGGCGAAGGGCACTAGCGTGCAGGCGAAGCCCAGGAAGAGCGTGGGCGGGTGGATCACCATCCAGTAGTTCTGCAGCAGCGGGTTCAGGCCGCGGCCGTCCTTGAACTGGGGGATCTTCTGCAGGTAATCGGTGATGTGGGTCCACGGCAGGCCGATGTTCTCCGGCAGTTCGCGCACCAGCAGGAAGGGGCTGCTGCCGATGCGCACGTCGCCGATGTGGACGCCCAGCAGCATGGTGGCCAGGAACCCCTGCACCAGGGCGAACACCGCCAGCACCGGGCCTTCCCACTCCTTCGCGCGGCGGATGAGCAGGTTGCCCAGCACCACGTTCCAGAAGGTCCACAGCAGGAACGAGCCTTCCTGGCCTTCCCAGAAGCAGCTGGCGATGTAGCGCAGCGGCATCTCCGTGTTGCTGTGCTTCCACACGTAGTCGAACTCGAACCAGTGGTTGAACAGCATGGTGAACAGCGTCACCACGATGCCCACCACCGCCACCGAGTGCGCGCGGAAGCCGATGCGGCCCACCGTGCGCCAGCCCGGGTCGTTGCCGCGGGTGAAGAGGACGTAGCCGGCGAGCGCCAGGAGCGCCCCGGCGAAGGAGACCAGCGCCAGGAAATGGCCCAGTTGCCCCGCCCAGGTGTGTTCGCCGATGTAGCTCACGATCCGACGGTCAACCGATCAGCCGACCGGACGATGAAGAGCAGGGATGTCATGGGGAGGTGGGTCGGCCGATGGGCGAACGGGCTAGTTGTCCGATCCGATGCCGGCGGTCACCTTGTTCTCCTCGTTGTACTTGCTGGGGCACTTCAGCAGCATGTCCTTGGCGTGGAAGGCACCGTCCGCCGAGGCTTCGCCGATGAGGACCAGCCGCTCGGACCGCTCCAGGTCGGCCGGCTTGGCCATGGCCAGCTTCACCTCGCAGCTCCGGCCCTTCAGGTCGGTCATGGTGAACCGCGTGAGGCTGGCGTTCACACTGGGCTCGTACACGATGGGCTGCGAGCGGTCCAGGGTGCCCACCACGTGGAACTCCTCGCCCGGCTGGGCGAAGGCCTCGTTGAGGTCGGCATAGCTGCTGCTGTCGTTCAGCGACCCGATCAGCGCGGCCACGGCGACGGCGATGATCACTAGGGCGATGAGGTGGCTTCGTTTCATGTCGTGCTGGGGTCGGCCGGTCGGCTCATGGTCTGCTCTTCTGGTCGCGTTCCAGCCTGCCGAGCCGGCGGTCGAGGGTGAACATCCAGGCCCCGAGGCCGATGAGCACCACGCTCACCACCACCACCACGGTGTTGATCTTCCCGGAGCCGTACATCGTGTCCACCAGCCAGTTCGGCGCGCTGGTCTCCGCAAAGGTACGGGCGGGCAGGGCGGCCGCCAGGACCAGCAGGGCGGCATTAGCGATCGTGCGCTTCATGGGCGAGGGCGTTGAGGCGTTCGGTGCGGTCGGTGAGGGTGTAGGCCCAGCAGGCCAGCCCGATCCAGCCCAGCACGGCCGGGTAGAACACGGCGCGCAGGCTGCTGTCCAGGTCGTAGGTGCTGAAGGCGGGGTTGCCACCGTTGCCGGGATGCAGCGAGTCGGTGAGCCGCGGCAGCACCATCAGGAACACGAGCATCAGGGCGTAGGCGAACACGTTGTACACCGCGGCCAGGCGGGCGCGCTTGTGCGCATCGGGGATGGAGCCGCGCAGCACCAGGTAGGCCGCATAGATCAGCACCGTCACCGCCGACCCGTTCAGCTTGGGATCGCTGGTCCACCAGCCGCCCCAGGTGACGCGCGCCCACAGGCTGCCGGTGGTCAGGCCCAGCGCGGCGAAGAGCAGGCTCGTGTGCACGGCGCTCAGGGCCGAGCGGTCGGCCTCCAGGCTGCCCGAACGCAGCACGCGCACGCTCTGCCACACCGCGATGGTCATCAGGGCCATCATGGCGAACCACATCGGCACGTGGAAGAAGAGGTTGCGGATGGTCTCGTTCAGGATGGCGCGGTCGGGGAACGCGAGGCCGGAGCGGAGGTATTTGCCGCCCGGCCGGCAGGGCGTCCCGGTGATGCCGTCGCCGAGCCCCTCGGTGAAGAAGGCGTCGTGCAGGGCGATCGGGCCGTCCTTCGCGGTGAAGACCCACACCGAGGTGAGCGGCTTGCGGAAGCCCTGCGGTACGGTGACGGTCACGCGGGCGCGGTCATCGGCCAAGACCTCTACCGGGGCGCTGCACACCTGCTGGCCGTCGTTCTCCAGCCAGGCCGTGACGGAGCCTTCCGTGAAGTGCGTGTTATACCCCTTGATGTCGAAGCTGACCGGACCCGGGGCGATGCGGTCCACCGAGGCGTGGACGAGGGCGGGGGCGAGGGGCGTGCGGAGGCCGACGATCACCACGTACAGCAGCAGCAGTACGGTCCCGATCTTCCACCATCCGCCTTTCATCAGTCGCGCCAAAGGTAGGGGAAGAGCAACCAGGCCAAGGCCACCGCGATGGCATCGATCGCCACCAGCCAGCCGAGGTACTGGCCGGTGACGCTGAGGGGCAGGCCGTCCAGCGCCAGCTTGCTCGCCTTCATCACGCTGAGCAGCATCGGCAGCACGATCGGCAGCCCCAGGATGGCCATCAGCCCGATGCCGTTGCCGGCCCGGGCGGCCAGTGCGGCGATCAAGGTGAGCACCATCGCGAAGCCGATGCCGCCGAGCAGCACCGTGGCCACGAACGTGCCCAGCTGTGCTTGCTCCAGCGGCCGGTCGCCGATGAAGAGCGCATAGGCCCCGAGGCTCAGCAGGCTCAGCGCCACCATGGTGAGGGCATTGTACAGCGTGCGCGCCAGGATGACGCTGCGCGGCGAGGCCAGGGTGTGCAGGTAGAGCTGCCGTCCCGCGTCCTCCCGCTGGAACGAGCGCGCCAGCGCATTGAAGGCGGCGAAGAGCACCACGATCCAGAAGAGCGCGTTCCATACCGGCACGTCCGACAGGTGGCGCACGCCTTGGTAGCACACGTACACCGTGCTCACCACATAGAGCGCCATGCTGCCCCAGGCATGCTTCTGCCGGCGGTCCAGCTGCCACTCCAGCCGCAGCAGGTGCCCAATCTCCGCGGTCCGCATGGCGCGAAGGTATCCGCGGGCGGGTCTCGCCTCGGCCCGTTCGTCCTGCGCAAGGAGCACGTGGAAGGGGCTCAGATGGTCCCGGTGGCGAGCATCCCGGCGATGGCCAGCATCAGTGCTCCCACCAGGGCCTGCACGCCGCGCATCGTCACCTTGGGGATCAGCAGGCGGCCCCACCAGGCGCCCGCGAACGCGGCCAGCGTGGTGGCCAGCAGCAGCGGCCAGCGATCCGTCAGGGCCATGTGCCGGTCGCCGGCCACGTAGGCGGGGATCCGCGTAAGGTCCACCAGGCAGGCGATGGCGACGCCCGAAGCGATGAAGGCTTCCTTGCCCAGGCCGCTCCGCAGCAGGAACAGGCTTCGGAGCGCGCCCTGGTGCCCGCTGAACCCGCCGAAGAAGCCGCTGACCAGCCCGCCGGGCACCATCCAGGCCGATGGCAGGGACAGCCGGTCCAGGATGCGCGACAGTTCCAGCGCCCCGAACACCGCCATCAGGGCGGCGATGACGAGGTCCAACGGGTCCACGGGATGCAGCACCCCCTGGAACACGGCCGCCCGCCCGCCCAGGGCCTGCATGGCCGCCGCGCCGGCGTATGCGCCGAGCATGCCCGGCACCCCGAAGCGCAGCACGGTGGGCCAGTGGATGGCGCCCGCCAGCAGGCCCAGCTTGAAGAGGTTGTTCAGCAGGTGCACCGCGGCGGTGAGCAGGATGGCCATCTCCAGCGGGAAGAACAGCGCGAACACGGGGAGCAGGAGGGTGCCCAGGCCGAAACCGCTGATCAGGGTGAGCAGCGAGGCCGCACATGCCACGGCCGGTACGATGATCAGCGATGCCTCCATGGTCCTGTGCCCATGTTCCCGTCCGGGCGGTGTGTGCGCCCTTGGCGCCCCGATGGTCCTGCGCGCATCGGAAGCCGCTATTTCTTCTGCTTCACCTCCACGGCCGGGGCCGCGTACACGAAGTAAAGGTCCACGAAGGGGCGCATCGCCGCGGGCATCTTTTTGTTCTTCTCCACCGGCACGATCAGCAGCACCTTGTCGTCCCAGCGCGCGCCCAGGTAGGCCTTGTACTTCTTGAATTGCTGGATGCGCGGGTAGCGCTTGTCGAAGCCGTCGATGCCCTCGGGCCAGTTGCGCTCGTGGCTGCGGAAGATCACCGCGTCCACCTCGGCCGGGCTCATGCCGCGTTGCCGCAGGGTGGCCAGCCCGGTGCTGTCGCGGGCCAGGTCGTAGGTGGCGTAGAGGTCGTCGGGCTTGATGATCCGGGCCGTGGGCCGGTCCTTCCAGCGCGGGCCCCGGCTGATCTCGGGCCGTGCTTTGCCGGTGTTGGCGGCGGTCAGCTTGCTCTCGGGCAGCGCCAGGTAGAAGTCGGCCACCGGCCGCATCCCCTCCGGCATGTGGATGTTCTCCCGCGCCGGCACCATCAGCACTGCCCAGGGCAGGCTGTCCTGCAGGAAGGTGCATACGCGGAAGCAGGCGTAGTTGCGGATATAAGGGGCATTGGCTGCGCGGGCGCTGTCGTTGCGGATGCCCTCGGGCCAGTAGGTGCGGTCGCCGTACTTCAGCACCAGGTCCTGCTGCTCGCCCGTGATCCCCGCCGCCTGGAGGCCTGCCACGGCCCCCTTCACCTTATGCACGTCCGGCGCCGCGTCCAGGGCTTTGGGGTCGTCGATCTTCACGTGCTGCTGCGCGAAGGCGCCCACCGTGGCCGTCACGAGGCAGAGGGAAAGGAGGAGGGTCCGCATGGTCCGATGGCTGTGGTCGAAAGGTATCCGCGGGTGCGGGGCGCCCATCGGGCGTTCCCGTGAAGAGTTGTGAACGGCATACCGGGGTCCTGGGTTCCAGCGGATGCCCTGCGGCCAGGCTCGCCCCGCACGCGAACAATGCGCACCTTCGCCCGTTCTTTCATCCCATGCGCCCCTTCGCCCTCCTGCTCGTACCGGCCCTGCTCGCCTGCGGCGACTACGTCCGCGTGGGCCCGGTCAAGATCCCCACCCAACAGCCTGCCTCCCGGCCCGCCATGAGCTTCCTCGACCTTTCCGCCACCGACATCAACGGCAACCCCTTTCCCATGGCCCAGCTCAAGGGCCACAAGGTGATGGTGGTGAACACCGCGAGCGAATGCGGCTTCACCCCGCAGTACAAGCAGCTCGAGGAGCTCTACGAACAGTACAAGGGCAAGGGCCTGGTGATCGTGGGTTTCCCCAGCAACGACTTCGGCGGGCAGGAGCCCGGCAACGAGCAGGCCATCGCGGCGTTCTGCCAGAAGAACTACGGCGTCACCTTCCCGATGATGAGCAAGGTGAGCACCAAGGGGCCCGACCAGAGCCCGGTGTACGCGTGGCTGACCAGGAAGGAACTGAACGGCCGGCTGGACAGCGAGGTGCAGTGGAACTTCCAGAAGTACCTCATCAACGAGGACGGCACCCTCTTCACCGTGCTCGCCAGCGCCACCGAGCCCCTGAGCGACCCCGTGCTGAACTGGCTCGACGGGAAGAACTGATGGCCGGGCACGTCGACCTCCTCTGTATCACCGCGCATCCCGACGACGTGGAGATCGGCTGCGCGGGCACGGTGCTGCACCACATCGCCCTGGGCCATGCCGTGGGGCTGGTGGAACTGACCGCCGGGGAGCTGGGCACGCGCGGCACCCCCGGGATCCGCCGGCAGGAGGCCGAGGCCGCCCGGCAGGTGCTGGGGGCCCGCTTCCGCTATCAGCTGGGCCTGCCCGACGGGTTCTTCCGCGCCGATGAAGAGAGCCTGCGCGCCGTGGTGACGTCCGTCCGCCGCCACCGGCCGCGCGTGGTCATCACCAATGCCGTGCGCGACCGGCATCCCGACCACGGCCGCGCCGCCGCCTTGGTGGCCGAGGCCTGCTTCCTCAGTGGGCTGCGGCGCATCGCCACCACCGACGAAGGGAAGGAGCAGGAGGCCTTCCGCCCCGTGACCGTACTGCACATGGTGCAGGACCGCTGGATCGATCCGCAGATCGTGATCGACATCACGCCGCACTGGCCCCGGAAATTGGAGGCCCTGCAGTGCTTCCGGTCGCAGTTCCACGATCCGGCCAGCACCGAGCCGGTATCGCCCATCAGCGTGCCGGAGTTCCTGCCCACGCTCCAGGGCCGTGCGCACGATGTGGGCCGCTTGATCGGGGTGCCTTACGGCGAAGGCTTCACGCTG
>JAFDZF010000183.1 GCA_018267055.1 Bacteroidota bacterium | reverse complement strand
TCCTCGATCCGCACCCCGATGTTCCACCATTTCGGGTCGCAGGGACTGCCCTCGGGGATGTAGATGCCCGGCTCCACGGTGATGACCTGCCCGGGCCGGAGCGGACCATAGCGGCCGGCATCGTGCACGTCGAGCCCCAGGTAATGGCTGGTGCCGTGCACGAAATAGCGCTTCACCTCCCCCGGGTCCTGGATGATGCCCAGGCGGACCAGACCCTCCGCAATGACCGTGGTGGCCGCCAGGTGCGGGGCATGGAAGGCGTTGCCGGCCCTCACCTGCGCGATGCCGGCCTCCTGGGCCTGCAGCTCAAGCTCATAGATGGTCCGCTGCTCCGGCGAGAAGGTCCCGCTCACGGGCAGGGTGCGGGTGACGTCGGCGGTGTAGCCGTGGTACTCGGCGCCCACGTCGCTCACCAGCAGGTCGCCGGCCTTGAGCGCCGCGCGGTTGGTCTCGTAATGCAGCACGCAGCTGTGGGCACCTCCCCCCAGGATGCTCGGGTAGCCCTCGTGCTCCGCCCCGCTCGCCGTGAACACGTATTGCACCACGGCCTCGGCCTGGTACTCGGTCATGCCCGGGGCCAGGGCCCGCATCAGGGTGCGCTCGGCCTCGCAGGTGATGGCGATGGCCTTGCGCATCAGCACCAGTTCCTCGGGCAGTTTCTGTTCGCGGAGCTCGGCCATCCAGCGGTCCAGGTCGGCCTTCTCCAGGGCCAGCGGCCGCACCTGGTCATAGGCCTTGCCCGCGGGCACGGGCCCGCCGAAGAGCCGGTCCTTGGGCCCGAGGGGCAGGTCGGTCCCGGCGAAGGCCTGAGCCCCCAGCGTCATGGACACCCCGGAAACGGCCTTGGCGCCCGGCGCGCCCAGGCGTTCTCCGGTCCATACCTCGGACCTGGCATCACGGTCGCGCACCACCAGCAATTCGTTCACAGGCTCTCCGCGGACAAGTCGGGGCTCCTTGAACACGAGGAGCAGCGCCTCCGGCTCATCCACGCCGGTGAGGTAATGGAAGTCGGGATCCTGGTGGAACTCGTAGTCCACGTCGTTGCTCCGGTTCTTGATCGTGGCCGCGGAGAGGACCGCCACACCGTGCTCGGGCAGCAGGGCGCGCAAGGCCTCCCGGCGTCCGGTGCGGAAGGCCGCGGGGAGCTTGTCGGCGTCCACCGTGTCCTTGGGCAGGGTGATCCAGGTGGTGCGCGGCAGCTCCTGGGCGCACAGCGAAAGGGTGGCGGAGAAGGCGGCGAAGAGCGGGACGAAGCGCATGCGAAGGGGCCGTGAAGCTACCCCGCACGCGCCGTACAAGGGGAATGCCGGGATGGGCCGTGCTAGCGCGGACCGATGGGGAGCACCCGGCTCCGGCCGCCGGCGGGCAGGTGCGCGGATACGCCCGCGATGATCCCCGCCCGCAACAGCCGGAGGAGGCGGTCCTTCATGAAGTGGCGGTAGGTGACGGTGGCGATCTCGCGCACGGGCACGGGCGCCTTGAACTCGCGCAACTGCGCGCGCTGCGCGTCCCCCATGTCGATGGTGGCCAGCTCCGGCAGGATGGTGAGGCCGCCCTGGCTGTCCACCAGGCGCTGCAGGGAACCGATGCTGCCCGATAGGTACTGGAGGTGGCCATGGGCGGTGCTCCGTCGCCGCAGCTCGCAGAGGTCCATCACCTGGGAGCGCAGGCAATGCCCCTCCTCCAGCAGCCAGAGGCGATCGGGATCGATGTCCTCGGGCAGCACATAGCGCTTGCGGGACAAAGGCTCGCGGGCGGAGGCGTAGACCAGGAACCGTTCCTGGAACAGCGGCTCCTCCTTGAGGCCCGGCACCTTCAGCGGGGTGGCCAGGATGCCCACGTCCAGTTGCTCGCGCGTGAGCCGGTCGATGATGGCGTCGGTGGTGAGCTCCTCGATGACCACCTTGAGCAGCGGATGGTCCTTCAGGAGCTTGCCCAGGAACAGCGGCAGCAGGTAAGGTGCCAGCGTGGGGATCATGCCGATGCGCAGTTCGCCCCGCTCCAGCTCGCGGGTGCCTTCGGCCAGGCGGGTGAAGACGGCCACCTCCTTCAGCACCGCACGGGCCTGCTCGATGAGGGCTTCGCCGATGGCCGTGGGCACCACGGGGGACTTCGTGCGGTCGAAGAGGGTGACATCGAGTTCCTGCTCCAGCTTCTTCACCATGCTGCTCAGCGTGGGCTGCGTGACGGAGCAGGCGGCAGCGGCCTTCGCGAAGTGGCGGTGGGTGTCGATGGCGACGATGTATTCGAGCTGCTGGAGGTTCATGCGGGGAGCTTCACCGATGGCCGGGTGGCTCCTGTGCGAGGAGCCATCCGATAGATCTTATCAATGGAAATGTAGGAACATTCAACTCCATGCATAAAGGCACGGCAACAGATCCCGCTCATCGCCGGCGGGCTTCAGGCATCACCAGGGAAGACCCTCGGCGCTTCCGCGATCCGAAGAACAGCCGAACGAAATAATTATCAACAGGCAACTATTCAATCCTTGCATCTGAATGGCACCACCTCCTATTTTGCCCACCCCTGACCAACCTGACCTCCTCCCTGCTCCTCTTCCCAACGACCGCTCCGTACCTCCGCCCCGCCCATGCATATCCATGGGGAGGTGGTCCGCAGCGGTATCGTTCCTATCCCATATCGTACTGGCCGCAGCGGCCGCTCTTCATCCTCTTGAACTTGAACGCGTTACTTCCAAAACCCACGAATACATGGATCGTATGGATACGAATGGCTTGTTCTTTCCATCTACGCTTCGGTGGCCCAAGCTGGCCCTTGTCGTTGCGGCGATCGTCCTGATCGGGGCGACCGCCACGGCACAGACCGTGAGCCAGTACCTCTTCTTAGAGACCACCGAGGCCTATACGCCGCTGGCAGGAGGCACCAACTCGAGCGCCACGGGCGATGACGGGAGCCAGGACAACATCAATATCGGGTTCAACTTCACCTACAACGGGACGGTCTATTCCACGTTCAGCATCAACACGAACGGCTGGATCCGCCTGGGTGGCGCCATTCCCGGCAGCCCGTGGGTGAACTCGCTGGGGAGCACCAGCTATCCGGCCGCGATCGCCCCGTTCTGGGATGACAACCACCGCAATGCCGGAACGATCTCATACAGCACCACCGGCAGCCCGGGCAGCCAGGTGCTGACGGTCGACTGGAACAACGTGAGCATCGGCGGTGGCGGCAGCACGGGGGGATCGGCCTCGTACCAGCTCCGGCTGCATGAGACCACCAACGCCATCGATTTCGTGTACGGCCCCACCATGACGGAGGCCGGAGGACTGAGCGCCTCGATCGGCCTGAACGGGACCCCGGGCACCACGTACCTCAGCGTCACGCCGGGTGCGACCTCGACCGTATCGAGCAGCACGGCCAACAACAGCATCTCGAGCACGGCGAACATCGTCGGCAAGCGGTACACGTTCACCCCGCCCTGCAACCCGCTCACGGCGAGCGCTTCCCTCCAGCTCGACTGCCCCAACAACCAGTTCTTCGTGATTGTGGACGTGACCGACATCGGGGGCGCCCCCAGTGTGAACGTCCAGAGCGACTTCGCCGGGAACCCCGGCGGGTTGGCCGGCGTGGGCGTGGGCACCTACCAGCTGGGGCCCTTCCCCGACCTGGCGAACGTGAACGTATCGGTGATCCACAACGGGAGCGCCATCTGCAACAAGAGCCTGGGAGCGTTCAGTTCGGACTGCGCCCACCTGGGGCAGAACGCCCTGAGCTTCGATGGGGTGAACGACATGGTCAACTGCGGGACCAACGCCTCCATCAACGTCACGGGAAGCACCTTCACCATGGAAGCGTGGGTATACCCCACCTCGTTCCGCCCGAACGTCTGGCAGGGCGATGTGATCAACCGCGAAGGCACGGCCATCTATACCCTCCGCGTGGGCGGTACCGGCCAGGTGAACGCGGCCGTGAAGACGGCCAGCGGCACCAGCGATTTCCAGACCGGGAACAACGCCGTGGTGCTGAACACCTGGCAGCACGTGGCGGCCACCTATGACGGCGCGTTCGTGCGCATCTATGTGAACGGCGTGGAAGTGGCGAACAACGCCCGGACGGGGAACATGACCAGCGACGCGACCACGCCGCTGGCGATCGGCAACTCCTTCGCGTTCCCCGACCGGTGCTTCCCCGGGAAGATCGACGAGGTCCGCATCTGGAACGTGGTGCGCACCCCCTCGGAACTGGCCGGGGGCATGGGCACCCTGATGTGCGGCAACGAGACGGGGCTGCTGGCCTACTACCAGTTCGACCAAGGCACGGCCGGGGCGAACAATGCCGGGGTGACGACCCTGACGGACCTCACGGCGAACGCCAACCACGGTACGCTCACCAACTTCGCCTTGACCGGCGGAACGTCCAACTGGGTGCAGGGCCGAACGGGCCTTGGCGCATGCGTGCCGGTGACCTGCCCGACCCCGACGTCGACCGCGGCCACCAGCGTGAACGCCCATGACGCCCTGGCGAACTGGACGAACAATGGCGGTGGCGGCACCTGGATCGTGGAGTACGGCCTCGCGGCCACCTTCACCACGCCCGGCACCGGCAGCACACCCGGCACCGGCGGCACGGTGATCACCAATGCGGTGGCACCGCAACTGATGGGTCCGCTCACCAGCAATACGCAGTACCGCTATTTCGTGCGCCAGGACTGCGGTGGCGGCAACTTCAGCTTCAACAGCTCGCCCATCACCTTCACCACCCCGATCAACTGCCTGCCGCCCACCGCGCTGACGGCGAGCGGCGTGACGCTGACCTCGGCCAACCTTTCGTGGACGGCCCCCGCGGCCAACCCGGGATGCGCCTACCAATGGGAGGTGCGTAGCAGCGGTGCGGCCGGCAGCGGCGCCACCGGGCTGGCGGCCAGCGGTCCCCTCGGTGCGGGCGTGGTGAGCACGAGCACCGGTGCCGTGCTGACCCCGAACACCAACTATTCGTTCTACGTGCGCGCTGATTGCGGCGGCGGCGACTTCAGCGTATGGGCCGGACCCACCACGTTCCGGACCGGCTATTGCGTGCCCGCTCCCACGAGCGTAAGCGGCAGCGGCATCACGAACGTGACCATCGCCAATGTGAACAACACCACGGGTACGGAGACCGGCAACTACGGGGACTACTCGAGCATGGTCGCCACCGTTCCCGTGAACACCAGCGTGCCCATCCAGGTGCGGTTCGCCACCACCGTGGCCTATAACATGAAGATCTGGGTGGATTGGAACAACGACCTGACCTTCAGCGATCCGAGCGAGGTGGTCTTCACCGGGACGACGGCCGGCAACCCCTTCACGTTCAATGCGACCATCCCGACCGGTGCGACGGCGGGCCAGTTCCGCATGCGCATCGGCGGCCGCTCGACCACCACGGCGGTCACCTCCTGTTATACCGGGACGAGCGGGTCCTTCGAGGACTATACCCTGAACGTGCTGCCGTGCACGCCGCCCACGGTGACGGCGACCATGGTGCCGGACTGCGCCAACAGCCGGTTCTTCGTCAATGTGAACGTCTCCAGCCTGGGCGATGCCGCTTCGGTGGGCGTGCACAGCGACTTCGCCGGTGACCCGGGCGGGCAGGCCAGCGCAGGCACGGGCAACGTGCAGCTCGGCCCCTTCCCCGACCTGGCGAGCGCGAACGTGACCGTGACCCACAGCGGCAACAGCCTCTGCAACCTGTCCCTGGGCAACTTCACGCTGAACTGCGCCACCCTGGGCCTGAACGCCCTGTCGTTCGACGGGGTGAACGACCGCGTGGACATAGGCACCGCCCCCGCGGTGAGCATCACCGGGGCGAACATCACCCTGGAGGCCTGGATCTATCCGACCGCCTGGCGGACCTCTTCCTTCGAGGGTACCATCATCAACAAGGAAGGCCCGAACCTGGGCTACATGCTCCGGGCCGGCGCGAACGGCACCTTGAGCTTCGCCCTGGGCAATGGCTCGACGATCCCCGAGGTCCTGTCCTCCACCGGCGCGTTGACGCTCAATACCTGGCAGCACGTGGCCGGCACCTACGACGGCGCCAACATGCGCATCTATGTGAACGGGAACCCGGTCGGCACACAGGCACAGACCATCTCCCTGGCCAACTCCACCAACCCGCTGAGGATCGGCGACTGGAGCGCGACGGGCGGCCGTGCCTTCCCGGGCCGCATCGATGAGGTGCGCATCTGGAACCTGACCCGCAGCCAGGCCGAGATCCAGAGCGGCATGAACGTGCTGATGTGCGGCAACGAGCCCGGGCTGCGCGCCTACTACCGGTTCGACCAAGGCATCGCGAACTACAACAACACGAGCGTAACGACGCTTTCCGACCAGTCCATCTATGCGAACCATGGCACCCTCGCCGGCTTCACCCTGAACGGCACGGTATCCAACTGGGTGCAGGGCAAGACGGACCTCGGTGCCTGCACACCCGTGGCCTGCCCCGCTCCCCTGGCCACGGCGGCCACCAACGTGGCCGCGTTCTCGGCACAAGCCAACTGGACCACCACGGGCGGCAGCGGCACCTGGATCCTCGAATACGGCCCCGCGGCCACCTTCACCACACCCGGCACCGACGCCAACCCGGGCCCCAACGGCACCGTGATCCTGAACGCCGTGGCCCCGCAGCTCATCGCCGGGCTCAACGAGGAGACGACGTACCGCTATTTCATCCGCCTGGATTGCGGCCTGGGCAGCTACAGCCCGAACAGTGCGCCGATCACCTTCACCACGCCGCCGTCCTGCCTGGAGCCCCTGGGCATGGCGGTGTCCGATCAGACCACCACTTCGGCCACCCTGTCGTGGACCGCACCGGCACAGGCCCCGGCCAACGGCTACCAGTGGGAGGTGCGCACCAGCGGTGCGGCCGGCAGCGGCGCCACCGGACTGGCCCTGAGCGGCAGCACGCTCCCCGGCGTGGTGAGCGTGGCCACCGGCGCCACCCTGACGCCCAATACGAACTACGTGCTCTACGTCCGCTCGGACTGCGGCGCAGGTGATTTCAGCCATTGGACCGCCGGCGTCCCGTTCCGCACGGGTTACTGCGTGCCCGCTCCCTCCAGCGTGAGCATCAGCGGCATCACGAACGTGAGCTTCGCCAATGTGAACAACACCACGGGCCCCGAACCGGGCAATTACGGCGACTATTCGGCCCTGGTGGGCAACGTGGGCCAGAACGCCACGGTGCCGGTGAACATCACCTTCCAGACCGGTGCCGCCTATGCCACCAAGATCTGGGTGGACTGGAACAACGACCTCGACTTCACCGATGCGGGCGAAGAGCTGTACACCGGTACGTCGAGCGCGACGAACCCCACCACGCTGGCCGCCTCCATCGCGATCGGCAGCAACCCGCTCGGCCAGCACCGCATGCGCATCGGCAGCGTGGCCGTAGCTCCCGCGACCCCGTGCTACACCGGTACGCTGGGCAGCTACGAGGACTACACCCTCAATGTGCTGCCGTGCACCCCGCCAGCGGCCACGGCGACCGTGGTATCGGACTGCGCCAACAGCCGGTTCTTCATCAGCGTGAACGTGGCGAACCTGGGTGATGCCGCCAGCGTCGGCGTGCACAGCGACTTCGCCGGCGATCCAGGCGGACAGGCCAGCGTAGGCACGGGCACGGTGCAGATCGGGCCCTTCCCCGACCTGGCGAACGTGGCCGTCACGGTGACCCACGCGGGGAACAGCCTCTGCGACCTCGCCCTGGGCAGCTTCACGATGAACTGCGCCACCATCAACTACAACGCCCTGAGCTTCGACGGGACGAACGACCGCGTGGATTGCGGCAACAACCCGTCGCTGAACATCACCGGCACCAAAGTGACCGTGGAGGCCTGGATCTACCCGACGGCCTGGCGCACCGAATCGTGGCGCGGCAACATCATCAACAAGGAAGGCGCGGCCACCCAGGGCTACATGATCCGCTGCGGTGCGAACGGGACGCTCAGCTTCAACATCGGGGACGGCACCAACTGGCGCGAGGTGTTCTCGCCGGTGGGTGCGCTGACCCTGAACACCTGGCAGCACGTGGCCGGCACCTATGACGGCACCACCATGCGGGCCTACATCAATGGCGTGGAGGTGGGCTCCCTGACGGCCAGCTTCTCCATCGCCAGCTCGCCGAACCCGGTGATCATCGGTGACTGGGCGGTGAGCTCGACCGGCGAGCGTTGCTTCCCCGGGAAGATCGACGAGGTCCGCGTCTGGAACAAGACGCTGTCCGCCAGCACGCTGCAGGCCCACATGAACACGGCCTACTGCGGCAATGAGACCGGCCTGGCGGCCTACTACAAGTTCGACCAGGGCGTGCGCAACGCCGACAACGCCGGCGTGACCACGCTCACCGATCTGACGGCCAATGCCAACAACGGCACCCTGAGCGGCTTCGCCCTGAACGGCACCACCTCGAACTGGGTGGAAGGCCAGACCAACATGGGCGCCTGCGTACCGGTGCTGTGCTTCGGCCCCTCGAGCGTGACCACCGCCAACGTGGGTCCTGAGGCGGCGGACGTGAGCTGGGTATGCAGCGGCTGCACGGGTTCCATCGTGCTCGAATACGGGCTGTCCGGCTTCGTTCCGGGTACCGGCTCCAGCGCGGGTGCGGGCGGAACGGTGGTCCTGAACGCCACGTCGCCCACGCACATCGCCGGCCTGTCGCCGACCACGGCATATGACGTGTACGTGCGCCAGGACTGCGGCGTGGACGGGTTCAGCGAGAACAACAACGTCTCGTTCACCACGGCCTTGGGCTGCGGCGGGGACTTCTACGATACCGGAGGCCCGAGCAACAGTTACGCGAACAACGAGAACTATACCCAGGTGATCTGCCCGAACACCCCCGGCGACCTGGTGACGGTCACCTTCTCCGAGTTCAGCACCGAAGCCAGCTGGGATCCGCTGTACGTGTACGATGGGAACAGCACCAGTGCGACCAAGATCGCGAGCACGAACGGTGTCCCCGGAGCCAACAACGTCTATGGTACCGGTGGCTGGTGGGGTTCGGCGGCGCCCAACAACATCGCGCCGAACGTGGTCCGCGCCAACAACCCGACAGGCTGCCTCACCTTCGCCTTCACCTCGGACGGCAGCGGCACACCCTCCGGTTGGGCCGCATCGATCACCTGCTTCAGGCCCAACAACACCTGTGCGAACGCAATGGCGGTCACCTGCGGCAACCTCTACAGCGGCTTTACCACCGGCGTGCCCCATAGCCTGCCGGCCGGCGCCTGTGCCTACAATGGCGCCCCCTCCACGGGTGGACAGAACTATTGGGTCTATACCGCCACCGCCGATGAGGAAGTGACCATCAGCACCTGCGGCGCCTCCGACTTCGACCTGCGCCTCTCAGTGTTCACCGGTACCGGCTGCGGCGACCTCGCTTGCTACGCCATGGCCGACAACTCCCCGGGTTGTGCCAACGGCAGCGCCCAGCTGAGCTTCCCCGTCACCAACGGCGCCACCTACTACATCGTGGTGCATGGTGCCGGCGCCGCTGAAGGCACCTACCAGATGGCCGTGACCTGCGCCCCCTTGTGCACCCCGGCCTCCACCAACGACCAGTGCGCCTCGGCCACCGCCCTCACCCCGGCCTTGGCGGGCTCCGGTTCGTTCTCCACCGAGGACAACACCTGCGCCTTCGGCGATGCCCCCACCTCCTGTTCGGGCGCCGATCCGGTGCAGGGCGTGTGGTACAGCTTCAACTCGGGGGTGTACAACCACCTGCTCCTCACATTGGCCGACAATGGCGAGAACCCCGTCTATAGCGCCACCACCCTCAACTACGCCCTCTACACGGGCGCTTGCTCCGGGCTGGGCGCCACGGGTGAAGCGGCCTGTGTGATGGATGCCGCCGGCACCCATGTGCTGAACGTGGTGCCGAACACGGACTATCGCCTGCTGGTCTACAACGATGGCGGCATCGGCGAGGAAGGCACCTTCGGGCTCAAGCTCGAGCACCCCACGGCGAACGATGCCGTCCTGGCGGCCATCACCTACCCGGCCCCCGGCCTCTTCTGCTCCACTTCCATCGCGCCGGTGGTCACCCTCTACAACAATGGGGACGCCGTGCTGGGCTCCGTGCAGTTCGTCTACGACATCGATGGCGGCACACCGCTGACCTACAGCTGGACCGGCTCGCTCCCCTTCCAGGCCAGCACCAGTGTGACCCTCCCGGCGATCGTGGCCTCTCCAGGCAACCATACCCTCAACGTTCGCACCCAGCTCCCCAACGGTGCACCGGATGAGATGACCGCCAATGATGCCCAGAGCGTAGTCCTCAACATCTCCGGCGAATCCGTCGTGGTCTCCATCCGCACCGATGCCTACGGCGAGCAGACCTCCTGGCAGATCTATGACGGCTTCTTCTTCGTCGTCGCCGAAGGCGGACCCTATACCGGACAGAACAACACCATCATCAACACCACCGCCTGCCTGCCGACCACCTTCGGCAATTGCTACAGCTTCTTCCTCTTCGACTCCTTCGGTGATGGTATGTGCTGTGCCAATGGCAATGGCTTCTGGGAGATCAGGTCCCTCAGCGGCAGTATCCTCTTGCGCGATCGCTTCATGAGCGCCCCCGACGGCTTCCAGTCCCCTGCCTCCGCGCCACAAGCCCCTGGATACATCAATGGCCACGAGTTCTGCCTCCCCGAAGGGCCCGCCAGTATCATGCCCGATGAGTGCGGCATCTTCACCAACACGCTTCAGAGCAAGGTCTACTGTAAACCCATCCCAGGAGCGCCATTATACCAGTTCGAGTTCTCCGATCCCGACGCCGGGTTCCGACGCTTCATCGCCGTTCCCCGCAACTGGGTCAAATTCAATGAGATGGTCACTGTCCCCCTCGTGCCCGGAGTGGTCTACTTCGCCCGTGCTCGCGCCGACCAGGGAGCTAATGGGTTGGCCGACGACCATTTCGGTCCAGGCTGCGAGATGGCCATCGATCCCAACACCGGTTGTACCAGCCTGATCGATGACATCGGACTGCCTACGCACTCGTGCGGGGTCAACAAGCGCTTCGGGGCCAGCGACAAGATCTGGGCAAGGCCCATCACCGGCGCCTCCCAGTATCGTTTCCGCTTCACCAATGCCGGGGAAGGGTTCGTCCGCATCATCGAGAAACCCTCCTATGTCTGCCTGCTCAGCTGGGTCGCCCTGCCCCTGCAGGTGGGCGCCACTTATGACGTCCAGGTGGAAGTGCTGGTCAGCGGGGTCTGGAGCGGCTTCTGTGGGCCCACCTGCCAGCTCACCATCATCGGCCCAGGAAGCCGGCCGGAGCGCAGCCTGCAGGCACAGCCTGATGCCAGCCTCCTGCTCTGGCCCAACCCCAACACCGGTGACCGCATCACCCTGCGCAGCAGCGGCCTCGATCCCCAGCGGACCTCCGTCCCCATCGAGGTGATGGACCTCTTCGGCAAGCAGGTCCTGATCACCGCCAGCCCCATCGCCCAGGGTGAGCTCAACACCATCCTGCGCTTCGACCAGCAGCTGGCCGCAGGTACTTACCTGGTCCGCGTCACCGACGGGGAACACACCTTCCTGGAACGCTTCGTCGTCCAGCGATAGACCACCCACACCTTCACCACGAAGCCCCGCCCATGGCGGGGCTTCGTGCGTTCCGGAAATCTCTCCGGTGCAGGGCGGACCGCGCCCCCCTCATCCCCCGTTGGTCGTGAGCGAGAAGGACGAAAGTGTATGGTGCCGATGCATCGTGCAGCCCGGCGATCCGCCCAAGGGTGGATGCCCTTCGGCCTATCAGGGGTGAGGCATGGCCCGTCCGCTGACGGCCCGCGGTATCCCAGCTCAGGGAAAAATGAAAGCGCGTGATGCCAATGCATCACGCGCTTCAACGGTCGTTCAGCGGGATCAGACGCTCAGGTACCCCTTGGCGCGAGCGCGCTTGAGGGCCTCGGCGATGCCGATCTTGTTGATGGTGCGCATGCCCGCAGCGCTGACGCGCAGGGAGATGAATTTCTTCTCTTCCGGAACGTAGTAACGACGGTCCTGGAGGTTCGGGGCGAAGGTGCGCCGGGTCTTGCGGTTCGAGTGGCTCACCGAGTTGCCCGTGATGACGTGCTTGCCGGTGATCTGACAGATGCGGGACATGACGGTACGAATTCGGGCGGCGAAGATAGGAAAAGTGTTCGAACGGAGCGAAAAAGCCTTCTTTCTCTTCTTTCCCGCAACTGGTGCTATCCGCTCAGCAAGCGCTTGCGGAGCATGTTCAGGCCGGCCGTGGCCGAACGCTGGATGATGAGGTCGCGGGTGCCCATGAACACCCCCTTGGACGAGCGCACCCCGTCCGGCCCGGCCACGGCCAGCCAGACGGTACCTACGGGTTTGTCCGGCGTGCCCCCATCGGGTCCTGCCACTCCGGAGGTGGCGATGGCCCAATCGCTCTTGAGCGCCTCCCGGACCCCGGAGGCCATACGCTCCACCACAGGCTGGCTCACGGCGCCGTTCAGCTCCAGCATATCGCTGGGGATGCCGAGCTCCTCCATCTTCACCGCGTTGGCATAGCTCACCACCCCGCCGATGTAATAGGCCGAACTGCCCGGGATGGACGTGACCAGGTGGCTGAGGAAACCGCCGGTGCAGCTTTCCGCCAGGGTCAGGGTCTGGCCCTTGGCCTTCAGCAACCGGCCGATCACCTGTTCCAGGCGCTCCTCGCCTTCCCCATAGATCAGCTCGGGAATGAGCCCATAGAGCGCCTGGACCCGCCGGTCCACTTGCGCGCGGGCGGCGGTCCCGTCGGCGTTCGCATAGGCCGACAGCCGGAGCTTCACCAGACCGGGCGAAGGCAGGTAGGCCAGCTTGATGCCATCGGCGGCCAGGGCATCTTCCCACCCCGCGATGCGCTCGGCGAGCTGGCTCTCCCCCAGGCCCGTGGTGAGGACGGTGCGGTGCACGATGACCGGCGGCTCGAAGCGGTCGCGGAGCATCGGCAGGACGTCCCGGACCATCATGCCCGTCATCTCGTAGGGCACGCCGGGCATGCTCACGAACACGCGGCCGGCGCGCTCGAACCACATGCCGCTGGCGGTGCCCCGCAGGTTGGGCACCACGGTGCAGTCCTCGGGCAGGTCGGCCTGGGCACGGTTCACCTCCATCACATCACCGGGGGCGCGGCCCATGCGGGTGAACAGCTCCACGATGCGGGCCTCCACCTCGGGCCGACGCACGAGGCGGGTGCCGAAGAAGGTGCAGAGCATATGCTTGGTGATATCGTCCTTGGTGGGACCCAGGCCACCGGTCATCAACACCACGTCGGCCGTGCTGGTCCGCAGGGCCTCCAGGATGCGGTCCGGGTGGTCGCCCACCACCCGCGTCAGCACGGGGCGGATGCCGATTAGGCCCAGCTGCTCGCCCATCCAGGCCGCATTGGTGTTCAGGGTCTGCCCGATGAGCAGCTCATCCCCGATGCAGAGGCACTCGGCGGTGATCTCGCGACGTGGCTCAGCCATGGATGGTGGCGGTGCGGCCATAGCCTGCGATGACCTCCTGTTCGAAGGCCAGGAACGCTTTCCAGCGCTGTTCGACGTCCACCCCATGGCCATGGCGCCGCGCGAAGCCGATGAAGGTGGTGTAATGCCCGGCCTCGCTCTCCATCAGCTCCCGGTAGAAGGCACGCAATCCCGCATCGCTCGCCCGCTCGCTCAGGAGCTTGAAGCGCTCGCAGCTGCGGGCCTCGATCATGGCCGAGAAGAGCAGGCGGTCCACCAGGCGCTCCTCCCGGGAGCCGTCCTTCCGGACGAAGGCCAGCAGGTCGTTCACGTAGTGGTCCTTCCGCTCCGGGCCGAGCACCCACCCGCGCTCCTTGATCAGGGCGACCACCCGGCCGAAATGCTCCAGCTCCTCCTGTGCGATGCGGGTCAGCTCCTCCACCATATCGGTGAGCTCCGGATACCGCACGATGATGGACATGGCGTTGCTGGCCGCCTTGTGCTCGCACCAGGCATGGTCGACCATCACGGCCTGGAGGTCTTCTTCCACGAGCCGCACCCAGCGGGGATCGGTAGGGAGCCGGAGGCCGAGCATCACGAGGGATCCAAAGGGATGCAAAGGTGCACCTTCAGCGCGGATCGGCATGGAACGAGCGAGCCCCCGGTACCGGAGGCTCGTCGAAGGCGGTGGGAAGCCGCGGTCAGTGCACGATGGCGACCTGCTTCACGGCAAGGACATGGCCGTCGGCCGTACGCACCTGCACGGCATATGCACCGGGGCGCAGGGCCGCGGTGGCCAGGCGCACCGTGGAGACCGCGGGAACGCCGGCGCGCACCACCTCACGGCCGGTGGCGTCCAGCAGCACGATGCGGGCCCCGGCAGGCCATTCCCGGGCGGCGCGGACCTCCAGGGCCTCGTTGGCCGGGTTCGGTGCGATCAGGAGGTCCATCCTGGAAAAAGCGCCGATACCCGTGTACACGAAATCGACCGGCTCGGACTGCAGGAGGCAACCCGACGCCAGCTGGGCCACCACGGAATAGCTGCCGCTCTCCAGCGGGACGTAGGTCTGGCCGGTGGCCCCCTCGATGAGGCCGCCGTTGAAGTACCAGAAGTAGGCCTCGGCCGGCGTGGACGTGAGGTCCATCTCGGTCATGGTAATCTCCGGCAGCGCATACGGGCAGGGATCCTCGATCCGGTAGAGCAGGCCGTTGCTGTTGGCGGCGTACAGCGCATTGTCCACGTCCTCGGCCAGCGCCTGCCAGCCGAACATGCCGCTGCTCAGCACGCGCTCATCCGTGAAGCCGCCTGCCCCATCGGGACGCAGGGTCCAGAAGTCGCCCTGGCAATAGTCCGTGTAGATGTAACGGCCATAGAGGCGCGGGTATTCCACGCCGCGGTACACCCGCCCACCGATCACCGAGCACCAGCCCTCGCCGTGGGTGTGCTCCGCCACCGGGGCGATGTAGCTGGACTGGGCCGCGCAGCCCGCGGTGTTGTAGGCGGAATTGCCCTCGTAGCAGCGCCAGCCGAAGTTGGGCCCGCTGTTGTCGCCCGCCGGCCAGAAGTCCACCTCTTCCACGGCGTTCTGGCCCACGTCGCCGATCCACAGGTCACCGGTCAGCACGTCGAAGCCGAAACGCCAGGGGTTGCGCAGGCCGCTGGCCCAGATCTCGGGCAGCTCGCCACCGGCGGAGCCCACGTGCGGGTTGGTCTCCGGCACGGTGTACGGTGGCGCGCCGTTCACGTCGATGCGGATCATGTCGCCCAGCGGGTCGGTCAGGGTCTGGGCGTGGTTCTGCGGGTCGCCGCCGCTACCGCCGTCGCCGAAGCCGCAGTAGAGGAAGCCATCGGGCCCGAACGCCAGGTCGCCGCCGTTGTGGTTGGTGTAGGGCTGCGGCCAGGAATAGAGCACCACCTCCGAAGCGGGGTCCGCCACATCGGGGTCGTCGGTGACGCTGAACCGCGCGATGCGGCTGGTGCCGCTGCCCGCGCCGAAGATGTAGTAGACGTAGAAGTAGCCGTTGTTCGCGTAGTCGGGATCGAAGGCCAGGCCCAGGAGGCCCTGCTCATTGCCGCTGTCGTTCACGCGGTCCTGGATATCGAGGAACGGCGTGTCCAGCACGTTGCCGCTGTCGGCCACGATGCGGATGACGCCCGGCTGTTCCGCCACGAAGATCCGGTGATCGCCGGCGTGCGCGATGTCCACCACGGAGCTCACCTCCGCCCAAGGCACGAGCGTGATCGTCACCGGGGTGGGCTCACCCACAGGCGGGGGCGGCGGGGGCAGGACGAACGGGATGCTGTCCCCGTGGCCGGTGATGGCCCCGCCGGAGATGAGGATGCCGCTCTGGTCATGCACCAGCGCATACGCGCCGTTGCCGTAGGCGCAGCAGTTGCCGTCACCGAAGGCATCGGCCACGATGAGCGAATAGGCGCCGTCCGCCAGGCCGGGAACGGCCACCGGCGACTGCGGGTACGCGCCGTTCGTGCCGAAATCGGAGTACGGCCCGCCGCTCGTGATCAGCGCACCCGCCGCATCGCGCAGGCGCCAGCGGGTCTCATCGCCATAACGGTCGCAGGTCATGTTCATCGTCAGGTCGTTCTGCGCCATCGCGCCGAAGGCCAGGACCAACGGGAAGGCCGTGAAGAGATGCTTCATGGGGATACGGGGTTCCATAAGGTTCTGATGGATGACCAAATGTAGACGGTCCCCTCCTCCACCAGCGGCGCCTCGGGGGGCGAAAGGAGCCGCCATCCCAGCGGTCCTTCCCGCGAAGCCGCCCACGACCTCGACCACGCGGCCGGGTCGCGCCGGAGGCTACCTTTGCGCGCTTTTTTCCAGCAGGGAGACCATGGGGCTCAACGAAGAGATCGGCAGGCGCCGCACGTTCGCGATCATCAGCCACCCCGACGCGGGCAAAACGACGCTGACGGAGAAGTTCCTGCTCTATGGCGGGGCCATCCAGACGGCCGGCGCGGTGAAGAGCAACAAGATCCGCAAGGGCGCCACCAGCGACTTCATGGAGATCGAGCGGCAGCGGGGCATCTCGGTGAGCACCTCGGTGATGACGTTCGAGTACCAGGGCACCTTGATGAACCTGCTGGACACCCCGGGCCACAAGGACTTCGCCGAGGACACCTACCGCACCCTCACCGCGGTGGACAGCGTGGTGCTGGTGGTGGACTGCGTGAAGGGCGTGGAGGCGCAGACCGAGCGGCTGATGGAGGTGTGCCGCATGCGCGATACGCCGGTGATCATCTTCATCAACAAGCTGGACCTGGAGGGGCGCGATGCCTTCGACCTGCTGGACGAGCTGGAGGAGAAGCTCTCGATCCGGGTGCGGCCGCTGAGCTGGCCCATCGGCATCGGGGCCACCTTCCAGGGCGTGTACGACCTCTACGACCATGACCTGCGGCTCTTCGAGGCCGGCAAGACCAAGGTGGAGCGGGAATCCATGCGCATCGCCGACCTGGCCGATCCGCGCCTGGACGACCAGCTGGGCACCGATGCCGCGGCCATGCTGCGCGAGGAGGTGGAACTGATCAACGGCGTGTACGACCCGCTGGACGTGGCCCGCTATCGCGCGGGCAAGGTGGCACCGGTGTTCTTCGGCAGCGCGTTCAACAACTTCGGGGTGAAGGAGGTGCTGGACACCTTCGTACGCATCGCCCCACCCCCCGGCCCCCGCCCCACCGACCACGGCGAGGTGGCACCGAGCGACCCGGCCTTCAGCGGCTTCGTGTTCAAGATCCACGCGAACCTGGACCCCAACCACCGCGACCGCGTGGCCTTCCTGCGGGTGTGCTCCGGCCGTTTCCAGCGCAACACCTTCTATCACCACGTGCGGCTGGACAAGGAGCTCCGCTTCGCCAACCCCACCTCGTTCCTCGCCGCGCAGAAGAACCTGCTCGAAGAGGCCTGGCCGGGCGATGTGATCGGCCTGTTCGACACCGGCAACTTCAAGATCGGCGACACCCTCACCAGCGGCGCCGACTTCAACTTCCGCGGCATCCCCTCCTTCTCGCCCGAGCTCTTCCGCGAACTGGTGAACCTGGACCCGATGCGGAGCAAGCAGCTGGACAAGGGCATCCGCCAGCTCACCGAGGAGGGCGTGGCGCAGCTGTTCACCCAGCAGCCCGGCAACAAGAAGATCGTGGGCTGCGTAGGCGACCTGCAGTTCGACGTGATCCGCTACCGGCTGGAGCACGAGTACGGGGCCGCCTGCAGCTTCCAGACCATCCAGGCCTTCAAGGCCTGCTGGCTCACGAGCGACGACGAGACCGCCCTGCGGGCGTTCATCCGCATGAAGGCGATGCAGATCGTGGAGGACAAGGACGGCAACCCGGTGTTCATGGCGCCTTCGGCGTACATGCTGGACCTGGAGCGGCGGAACAATCCGGAGATCGTCTTCCACACCACCAGCGAGTTCAAGACCGAGGTGGCCTGAAAGCGGGAACGCCGCCCGGTGGGCGGCGTTCGGCACAGGCAAGCAGGCACGCCCCTAGCGGGAGGCGGCACGCCATTTCTCCATCTGCGAAGGCGCCAGGATGGACGTCAGGTTGGTCTCCACGAAACGATCGAGGCTCTGCCACATCACGTCCATCTCGGCCTTGCGCTGCTCGGGGGTGAGGCCCGCCGTGGTGTAGCGCTGGTCCAGGGCGCTCAGCTGCCGTTCCAGCTGCATGTACACGTCCTGGACACGGACCTTCTGGTCGTCGTCCAGGTCCACGGCCTTGTCCACCAGCGCCATGTGCTTGGCGGCATTGTCCGTCATGGCCTTGGTGTCCACCACCTGGATGTCGCGGCTCTGGGCGCTCACCGCCGTGATCGCGGCGAAGAGCGCCGCCGTTGCAAGGGAACGGATCATAGGGATAAGGATAGGGCTATGGTCAAATATAGTCCAAGGAGGTGACGCGCGGGGATGCCCCGGGTTGCCTGCGCTGGGCAGCGAACCGGTTAAGCGTCAAAGGTTTGTTAATACGTCGGGCCTGGAAAACGCCCGCCCTACTTTTGGCCGCATGCGCAAGATCCTCCTTTCGTTGCTCATGCTGGCGGCCGCTGCCGCCCCTTCCGTCACCACCGCCCAGAAGACCGCCTCCCCCGCCCCTCCCGCCGAAAAGCGGCGGCTCCAGTTCCAGGTGCAGGGCACCGCCAAGGACACCATATACCTGGCCAACTACTACGGGAACAAGCTGTACTACTGCGATACCGCCGTGGCCGACGCCAAGGGCACCGTGGTGTTCCAGCGGGCCACCAGCTACAAGTCCGGGGTGTACGCCCTGGTGGTGCCGGGACCGAAGTACTTCGAGTTCCTGGTGAACGAGCCCGAGGTGCAGATGGAGAGCGACACCGCCGCCCTGAACGATCACCTGGTGGTGAAGAAGTCGCGCGAGAACCAGCTGTTCGTGGACTACGTGCGCTTCCTGGGCAGCCGGAAGAAAGAGGCCGACGAGGTGGGCAGGCAGCTGGAGGCCATCAGCGACCCCATCGGCAAGGCCCCCTACAAGAAGAAGCTGGAGGCGCTGGACAAGGAGATCAAGGATTACCAGCAGGAGTTGGTGCGCGCCAACCCCGGCACCTACGTGGCGGCCATCGTGAAGATGAGCATCGCCACGGACCAGACCGAGCTGCGCAAGCCCGACGGCAGCGTGGACAGCGCCGCCACCTACTACAACTACCGCGCGCACTTCTGGGACAACACCGACCTCACCGACGAGCGCAACCTGCGCACCCCGGTGTTCCAGAACAAGTTCGACGAGTACATCGGCAAGGTGGTGCCGCAGATCCCCGACACCATCAACAAGTGCGGGGACGAGCTCATCCAGCGCATGGACCATGGCGAGGAGCTGTTCAAGTTCGCCGTGCACAACATCACCCTGAAGTACGAGACCAGCGACATCATGGGCATGGACGCCGTGTTTGTGCACATGGCCCAGAAGTACTACTGCCCCACCGACGGCAGCAAGGGCCGCGCCACCTGGATGCCCAAGGACAAGCTGGACAAGATGTGCGAGCGCGCCCGCAAGATGGCCCCGCTGATCATCGGCGCGAAGGGCAAGGACATCATCCTCACCGACACCACCGAGCAGAAGTGGGTGGACTACTACAAGCTGCCGCAGGAATACGTGCTCATCGTCTTCTGGGACCCGCACTGCGGCCACTGCAAGAAAGCCCTCCCCGACCTGTACGAGCAGTACAAGGAGAAGCTGCGTGGCCTGAACGTGGAGGTGTTCGCCGTGGCCAAGGCCACCGACAGCGTGCTCTTCAACGACTGGAAGGCCTTCATCCGGGAGCACCACCTGGACTGGGTGAACGTGGGCCTCACCTGGCACGTGTACGAGGATGCGAAGAAGGCCTCCTACAAGTACATCCCCAAGCTCACCACCATCGAGAGCCTCAACTATGCCGATGTCTGGGACGTCTACAGCACGCCGAAGATGTTCCTGATGGACGGCGATCGCAGGATCGTGGGCAAGCAGCTGACCCCGGACCAGATGGCGGACCTCATCGGGGTATTGAACAAGCGGAAGGGCGCGAAGCCCTGACGCGGACGCGGATCGTCCATTACCGATCGCCGGCCTCATCGGTCGGCGATCGTTCGTTAAGCCGGTCCCATCCAGGGGAGCGGACGGCCGATGACCGGCCGCGGAGCGCTTACTCCTCCGTGTCCCGGCTCCAGAGCTGCTCGCTTATGGGCTGGCCGTTCTTGAAATAGAAGATGCCCCACTTCGCGATCACCTTGCTGTACTCGTCGGCCTTGTTGCCCTGCACCACCACGCGGCGGATGATCACCTTATTGCCTTCGGTATAGCTCTCCTCGGTGACCCCCTGTGGGTATTCGGCGGCGAGCTTGCTGCGGTTGTAATCGGCGAAGGAGCGCGGCTGGTTGACGGGGGTGGCATCGAGCTGCTCCTTGGCGGCCAGGCGGCTTTCCTGGGCGCGGTTGGCCTGCTGCTGCGCACGGCTGGCGTAGGCCTCCTTCTCCAT
>JAFDZF010000182.1 GCA_018267055.1 Bacteroidota bacterium | reverse complement strand
CGGTCCCGTCCTCGCGGGGGAGCACCAGCACGCCGCCGCAGACCAGGGTGAAGGCGAACAGGGTGCCGATGGACGTCAGGTCCGTCATGATGCCGCTGGGGGCGAAGAGCGCGGGGATGGCCACGAGCAGGCCGGTGACCACCGTGGCGAAGGCCGGCGTGCGGTAGCGGCGGTGCAGGTGGCCGAAGCGCGGGGGCAGCAGGCCGTCGCGGCTCATGCTCATCCAGATGCGCGGCTGGCCCAGCTGGAACACCAGCAGCACGCTGGTGGCCGCCACCACGGCGCTCACGCTCACGATGAAGCCGAACGTCGGCAGGTCGATCTTCTCGAACACGAAGGCCAGCGGATCGCTCACCCCCTTGAACTCGGAATAGTTCACCATGCCGGTGAGCACCAGCGCGGTGACGCAGTAGATCAGCGTGCAGATGATGAGCGCGTAGATCATGCTGCGGGGCAGGTCGCGCTGCGGGTCCTTGCACTCCTCGGCCGTGGTGCTGATGGCGTCGAAGCCGATGTAGGCGAAGAACACCGCGCTCACGCCCTTCAGCACGCCGCCCATTTCGTTGGGCAGGAAAGGGACGTAGTTGGCGGGGTCGATGTAGAAGAGGCCCACCACGGCCACCGCGGCCAGCACCAGCAGCTTCAGCAGCACCATCGCATTGGCCGTGCGCCGGCTCTCGTGGATGCCGATGTACACCAGCGCCGTGATGCACACCACGATCAGGCAGGCGGGCACGTTCATGATCACGTGCCAGCCGCCGATCATGGGGGCCGTCACCCAGGCCAGGGCATCCGTGGGCAGGCCCTTCTGCACGGCCAGGTCGAAGGCCTCCTTCGCAGCGGTGGGGTCCGTCACCAGCCACGCCGGCAGGTGGATGCCGAAGGCCTGCAGGATGTTGTTGAAGTAGCTGCTCCACGAGTTGGCCACCACCACGTTGCCGATGGCGTACTCCAGGATCAGCGCCCAGCCGATCACCCAGGCCACCACCTCGCCGAAGCTCACGTAGCTGTAGGTGTACGCGCTGCCGCTCACCGGCACGCGGCCGGCGAACTCCGCGTAGCACAGGGCCGTGAACCCGCAGGTCACCGCCGTGATGATGAAGAGGAGGACCACGCCGGGGCCCCCGTCGTAGGCCGCCGTGCCCACCGTGCTGAAGATGCCCGCACCGATCACGGCGGCCACGCCCAGGAAGGTGAGGTCGCGCACGCTCAGGGTGCGGTGCATCCCGCTGCCATGCTCGCCTTCGCCGGCCTGCTGCTCCCGCACGATGCGGGCGATGGATTTCTTGCGGAACAGGTCGTTGGCCATGGTGGTGGGGGACAAAGTAGGCAGTCGCCTGCTCACTCCTGGGCCGCCGGCCTCCGGCAGCCGGGGGGAGCGGGGGCGTGGCCGGACCGGCGGCTCGGGGCCACGGCCTTAACAAAGCATTGGATCTTTTTAACGGCCCTCATTCTAAGGCACTTATCGCCCGCCGATCGATCCGGTTACATTTGACGCCCTTTTGCAACGAACCACCCCATGATGAAGCGGATGCTGACCGGAGCGGCCTTGTGCACGCTCGCCCTTGGTGCCATGGCACAGCCAGCGGCCGATCCCACCCTGATGACCGTGGACGGACGGCCCGTCAGCCGCAGCGAGTTCGAGGCCATCTACAAGAAGAACAACAAGGACGCCGCCGTCACCAAGGAGGCCCTGGACGAGTACCTCGACCTCTTCATCAACTACAAGCTCAAGGTCCGCGCCGCCGAGGAGGCCGGGCTGGACACCGTGTCCAAGTTCAAGAGCGAGCTCGAAGGCTACCGCCGTCAGCTGGCGCGGCCCTACCTGATCGACCGCAGCCTGAACGACAACCTGATGCAGGAGGCGTACCAGCGCCTCGGGCAGGAGGTGCGCGCCAGCCACATCCTGGTGCAGCTGCCGTCCGACCCCACGCCGGAGGACACCCTGGCCGCCTGGAAGAAGATCATGGCCCTGCGCGCCCGCGTGGTGGGCGGCGAGGACTTCGCGAAGGTCGCCACCGGCAAGGGCGGCAGCGACGACCCCTCCGCGGCCAAGAACGGCGGCGACCTCGGCTATTTCACCGCGCTGCAGATGGTGTATCCCTTCGAGACGGTGGCCTACGCCACGCCCGTGGGGCAGGTGAGCCAGCCCGTGCGCACCCGCTTCGGCTACCACATCATCAAGGTGGTGGACAAGCGCCCCGCCCGCGGGGAGATCAAGGTGGCCCACATCATGATCCGCAGCACCGACCAGGACGCGCCCGAGAAGAAGGCCGCCGCCGAGAAGAAGGTCCAGGAAGCCTATTCCCGCGTGAAGAGCGGTGAGCTCAGCTTCGCCGATGCCGCGCTGAAGTACAGCGACGACGAGGCCACCAACGCCAAGGGCGGCGAGCTGCCCATGTTCGGCACCGGCAAGATGATCGAGTCCTTCGAGGACAAGGCCTTCGGCCTGCAGAACGACGGCGACGTGAGCGTGCCCTTCCAGACCCCCTACGGCTGGCACATCGTGAAGCGCCTCGAGTACAAGGGCCCGCCCACCTTCGACGAGGTCAAGGGCGAGCTCAAGTCCAAGATCGCCCGCGACAGCCGCGCCGAGATCACCCGCAAGAAGTTCCTCGCCGACCTCCGCACCGAATACCACTACAAGGACTTCCCCAAGGACGTGAAGGCCCTGGCCAAGGTGGTGGACACCACCATCTTCCAGAAGGGCACAATCCTTTCCGACACCCTGCTGCGCAAGGACGCGCAGGAGACCGTGGTGATGCACAGCGGCCTGAAGTACGACCGCGAGATCAACGGCACCATCGAGAAAGGCAAGTCGGTGAACGTGCGCAGCCGCAAGCACGACGACATCAAGCTGCTCCCCACCGACACGGTGGTGGTCCGCGACGTGCAGCAGGGCTGGCGCAACGACAAGGTGAAGAACGCCAAGCTCACCAAGCCGGTCTTCAGCATCGACGGGAAGACCTACACGCAGATGGACTTCCTCGACTACCTCGAGGCCAAGCAGCGCAAGGAGGCCCGGCAGCCCATGGACAAGTACCTCGACGAGCGCTTCCGCTCCTTCGTGGACGACCAGCTGCTCGCCTATGAGGACGGCCGCCTGGAGCAGAAGTACCCCGAGTTCAAGATGCTGATGAAGGAGTACCGCGACGGCATCCTGCTGTTCGAGCTCACCGACCAGAAGGTGTGGAGCAAGGCGGTGAAGGACACCGTGGGGCTCGAGACCTACTACCAGGCGCACAAGTACGACTTCATGTACCCCGTGCGCTACGACGTGGACATCTACACCTGCGCCAACGCCGATGTGAGCAAGCAGGTGCGCGGGCTGCTGAAGAAGAGCAAGAAGGGCAAGGAGCTGCTCGACGCGGTGAACAAGACCAAGCCCGACGCCCTCACCATCGAGAGCGGCGTGTTCAGCAAGGAGGAGAAGCCCTTCCTGAAGGACCTGGGCCTGCCGGGCCTCACCGCCGACATGCCGGTGGACGGCAAGGTGGTGTTCGCCGACCTGAAGCGGGTGGTGCAGCCGGAGCCCAAGCCGCTGGGCGAGGCGCGCGGGCTGGTGACGGCCGCCTATCAGGACCAGCTGGAGAAGGACTGGATCAAGGAGCTCCGCGCGAAGTACCCCGTGAAGGTGGAGCAGGACGTGCTCTACAGCATCCACTGATCGCATGGCCATCGGCTGCGTGAAGGACATCGGAAGGGCGGCGGCGATCGCCGCCCTTCCCCTTTGCGCCTGCGGCGACCGCCATGCCGCGGAGGACCGCGTGATCGCCGAGGCCTACGGCGAACGCCTCTACTGGAGCGACCTGCGGCAGGTGATCCCGCCCGACGCTTCGCCGGAGGACAGCACGGCCCGGGCCACCCATTTCCTCGACAACTGGGCCCGCGAGCGCGTGGTGCTGCACATGGCCGAGGAGAACCTCAGCGACGCGCAGAAGAACGTGGACCAGCAGCTGAAGGCCTACCGCGAATCGCTGCTCACCTATGCCTACGAGCAGGCCCTGGTGCGGCAGAAGCTGGACACCACGGTGAGCGGCAGCGAGGTCCAGGCCTACTACGACGCCAACATCGCCAACTTCGAGCTCAAGGACAATATCGTGCGCGCCCGTTGGTTCAAGCTGCGGGGCGGCGACAAGGCCCTGCTCAAGAAAGTGGAGGAGCTCTGGCGCAGCGCCAAGGAGGACGACCAGCACCACCTGGAGGTGATGCTCGCCCAGCACGGGGTGGCCATCAACGACACCCGCGACACCTGGATCGCCTTCCAGGAACTGCAGCAGCAGGTGCCGTTGCGTCCCGAGAACCCCACCGACTGGCTGCAGCGCCAGGGCAAGGTGACGGTGAGCGACAGCCTGGGCACGTACTTCGTGGACCTGCTGGACCACCGCCTGAAGGACAGCACCTCGCCGATCGACATCGTGCAGGACCGCATCCGCGCCATCCTCATCAACCAGCGCAAGCTCCAGCTCATCGAGCGCATGCGCGAAGACCTTTACTCCCATGCGTTGGCCAACAAGGACGTCCGTTTCCACTGACCTGCTCGCCCCGCTGGCCTTCCTCTGGGCCGGCACGGCCTGGGCGCAGCCCCAGGGCCAGTACATCGACGGCGTCATCGCCAACGTCGCCGGGCGCATCATCCTCTACAGCGACCTCACCGGCCGCCTGGCGCAGGCGCGCGGACGGGGACCGGCGACCGATGCCGACGCCTGCACCGAGCTGGAGGACCTGCTCTATCAGCAGCTGCTGCTGGACCAGGCCCGCATCGACAGCGTGGTGGCCGACGAAGGACAGGTGAGCGCCGAGCTCGACCGTCGCATCCGCTACTTCGAGCAGCAGCTCAACGGCCGCGAGAACCTGGAGAAGTTCTACGGCAAGAGCGAGACCGAGATCAAGGCCGACTTCCACGACCAGGTGGCCGAGCAGCTCGTCACCCAGCAGATGGGCTCGAAGATCATGGGCGACGTGCGCGTGACGCCCAAGGAGGTGGAGCGCTTCTACCGCGAGATCCCCAAGGACAGCCTGCCCTTCATCAACGCCTCGGTGGAGTTCGCCCGCGTCGTGAAGTACGCCGTCCCCACCGACGAGGAGGACCGCCGGGTGAAGAAGAAGCTGGAGGAGTACCGGCAGGCCATCGTGGGCGGCAAGGACTTCTGCACCTATGCCATGCTCTACAGCGAGGACCCGGGCTCCGCGTCGAAATGCGGCGAGCTGGGGATGGTGCCGCAGGGCGTGATGGTGCCGGAGTTCGACGCGGTGGCCCTGAGCCTGAAGGACGGGGAGATCTCGCCGGTCTTCAAGACGAAGTACGGCTACCACGTGATGCAGATGATCGACCGGAAGGGCGAGCGGTACAACGCGCGCCATATCCTGCTCTCGCCCAAGGTGAGCCCCGCCGACCTGCGCGCCGCGAAGGACTTCCTGGACAGCGTGATGACCCGGGTGCGCGACGGCAAGCTCGACTTCAGCAAGGCGGCCACCGACCTCAACGACGACGAGGAGACCCGCGGCAGCAACGGCCTGGCGATCGAGCCGAACACCAACAGCCCGGCCTGGGCCATCGGCGACCTCGACCAGCGCACCGCCTTCGTGCTGGACAAGCTGCAGGTGGGCCAGATCAGCGAGGCGCAGGCCTTCGACGAGCCGGGCGGCAAGCAGGGCTACCGCGTGTTCCGCCTGGCGAAGCGCACCGAACCGCACAAGATGGACCTGGTGCAGGACTATCCCCTGGTGCAGCAGGCCGCCGAGGGCCGCACCCGCCAGAAGGTGGTGGACACCTGGATCCGCGAGAAGCTCAACGGCACCTACGTGCGCATCATCCCGGACTACGCCAGCTGTCCCTTCCAGCACCAGTGGGTGCGGACCGCCAGCGAGTAAGCCACGGCCCCAGCTAATTTCGACGACCCAAAACGACGAGCATGAGCGGACAGAACGGTGACGTGCAGGCGGTGGAGCACTTCGGTGCGAAGTACCGCGAGCTGAAAGCCGAGATCGGCAAGGTGATCGTGGGCCAGGAGCGCGTGGTGGACGATGTGCTCATCGCCATCTTCAGCCGCGGCCACTGCCTGCTCGTGGGGGTGCCCGGCCTCGCGAAGACCCTGCTGGTGAACACGGTGAGCCGCGCGCTCGGCCTCAGCTTCAACCGCATCCAGTTCACGCCCGACCTGATGCCCAGCGACATCATCGGGTCCGAGATCCTCGACCAGGACCGCCACTTCCGCTTCGTGAAGGGGCCGCTCTTCGCCAACATCATCCTGGCGGACGAGATCAACCGCACGCCGCCCAAGACGCAGGCCGCCCTGCTCGAGGCCATGCAGGAGCGGTCCGTCACCGCCGCGGGGCACACCTACCGCCTGCCGGAGCCCTTCTTCGTGCTGGCCACCCAGAACCCCATCGAGCAGGAGGGCACCTACCCGCTCCCCGAAGCGCAGCTCGATCGCTTCATGTTCAACATCTGGGTGGACTACCCCAGCTACCAGGAGGAGCTGGCCGTGGTGAAGGCCACCACGAGCGACGCCGACCCGCGGCTCTCGCCGGTGCTCACCGCCGAGGAGATCCAGTTCTTCCAGGGCCTCGTGCGCCGCATCCCCGTGGCGGACAACGTGCTGGAATACGCCGTGAAGCTGGCCACCCGCACCCGCCCCGGCCAGAGCGGCGTGCCGGCCATCGTCACCGACCACGTGAGCTGGGGGGCCGGCCCGCGCGCCAGCCAGTACCTGGTGATCGGCGCCAAGTGCCACGCCCTGGCCCGCGGCCGCTTCAGCCCCGACATCGAGGACGTGCAGGCCGTGGCCAAGCCCATCCTCCGCCACCGCCTGGTGCGCAACTACAAGGCCGAGGCCGAAGGCGTCACGGTGGAACGCATCATCGAGGGCGTGCTGTAGGCTGCCCGGCCGTAGGGACCATCGTCGGTCGGAGCAGGGGGGCTTTCCCTGTCCACGGCCCCCTGTCCACCCCATGGGAAAAAGGGGTTTACTCCACCCCGGCGGAAGGCTATTTTTGTCAGATGACCTGGAGGACACTTCTGCGCGCATCGGCCTTCGGCCTGTCGACCATCCTGGGTGTGGCCACGACGCGGGCCGAGGATCCCATCGTGGACATCTCGCTGGTGACCAACTGGCAAGGCTACCTGGAAGTGCGCCTGCGGCCCGATGGTCCCTTCGACGGCATCGTGAGCACCGTGCTCTTCACCATCCGGTGGGACGCGGCCTCCGACGCGCACCTGGGCAGCGTTTCGCAGCCCGACCCGGCCGGTTCCTACATCCCCATCAGCAAGAGCGATACGGAGACGGACGCCGACGGCTTCCGCTACCAGATCTTCTCGGGCGTGGGCTTCTCGCCGATGCAGTGGATCCCCACCGCGTGGGAAGGCGGGCAGGAATACACCGTGGCCATCGTGCACATCGCCAGTGGCAGCGGCACCTTCGAGATCGTGGACGACGCCTGGACCGAGGCGAACAACGGTGAGTTCTTCGTATCGCTGGGCGGTTTCGACCGCACCGGCATCATCTATCCCGACCAGACGGTGGGGGTGACGGCGGGCACGGCCTTGGGGCTGACCCTGGACGTGCAGCCCAATCCCACGGTGGCCACGGCCACCATCCTGCTGGCTTCGGACCATGCCCGGGACGTGCAGTTGGACCTGACGAACGCAGCGGGGCAGGAGGTGTGGCATCGTCGCCTGTCCGGGCTCGATGGCCTCCGCCGGGAAACGATCGACCTCGGCGGCCAGGCCGCCGGCGTCTACCTCCTCCGCCTGCGGGCGGATGACCAAGTGCTCATGCGCCGCGTGATCAAGCGGTAAGCCCACCCACCCAGCCCCGTTCCCATGCCCCTCCGTTACACCGGCTCCCCGTGGGCCGCAGCTTTGCTGTCCCTTTCATTGGGGAGCCTCCTCCCGGCCGCGGCCCAGGACCGCGGCCTCTGGCACGACCAGCAGGCCCCCAGCGCCCGCGCCGCCGCGGCCGCCCGCTACATCGTGCCCGATCAGGCGCGTTACGTGGACCTTTCCACGGCCGCCCTGCGCGGCCGGCTGGCCCAGGCGCGCACCGGCACGCTCCTGGACCTGCCCACGGCCACCGAGGTGATCGAGCTGCCCATGCCCGATGGCACCTTCCGGGCGTTCCGGTATCTGGAGACGCCGCTGATGCACCCCGACCTGCAGGCCCGCTACCCGATGGTGCGCACCTACACCGGGGTGGCCGTGGATGACGCATCGGTCACGCTCAAGTTCGACCTCACGCCCGCCGGCTTCCATGCCATGGTGCTCGGCGTCCGGGACGGCGATGTCTTCATCGACCCCGTATCGCTGGGCGACGACCGCGACCACCAGGTCTACCGCCGGAGCGACCTCCGCCGCGGGGCCCAGGCCCCCGCCTTCACGTGCGGGTATGACGCGGTGAACGACCTGGCCGCGGCCAGGGAGCAGACCCGCCACTGGATCGAGCAGGCGGGCGCGGAACGCACCGGCGACTGCCGGTTCCGCACCTACCGCCTGGCCCTGGCCTGCACGGCGGAGTACGCCACCTTCTTCGGGGCCACCGCCGCCAACAAGGCCCCGGCCATCGCTGCCATGGCGACCAGCCTGAACCGTGTGAACGGGCTCTACGAGCGCGACGCGGCCCTCACCATGGTGCTCGTGGCCAACAACGACCAGCTCGTCTTCACCAACAGCACCACCGACGGCTACAGCAACAACAACGGTGACGCCATGCTGGGCGAGAACCAGACCAAGTGCGACAACGTCATCGGCAGCGCGAACTACGACATCGGGCACGTGTTCAGCACGGGCGGCGGTGGGGTGGCCTACCTGAACAGCCCGTGCACCAACATCAAGGCCGGCGGCGTCACGGGCTCCTCCGCGCCCGTGGGCGATCCCTTCGACGTGGACTATGTGGCCCACGAGATGGGGCACCAGTACGGCGGCAACCACACGCAGAACAACAACTGCAACCGCGTGGCCGGGGCCTCGGTGGAAGTGGGCAGCGGCATCACCATCATGGGCTATGCGGGCGTGTGCCCCACCGACGTGGCCCCGCACAGCGACGCGATGTTCGGCGGCTACAGCCTGGTGGAGATCCATGCCAACATCGTGTCGGGCAACAGCAGCGGCTGCCCGCAGACCGTCAGCCTGGTGAACAGCCCGCCGACCGCCAACGCCGGCGCGGACTACACCATCCCCAAGAGCACGCCGTTCGTGCTCACCGGGTCGGCCACGGACGTGAACGCGTCCAACGTGCTCACCTACAGCTGGGAGCAGATGAACAGCACATTCACCACCCAGCCTCCGGTGGCCACCAGCACCGGCGGCCCCAACTTCCGGCCTTTCCTGCCGGTGACCTCGCCGTCGCGCTACATCCCCAACCTGGCCACGTTGGCTTCCGGCGTCACACCGTCCCCGAACTGGGAGGTGCTCAGCAGCGTGGCCCGCACCTATGCCTTCCGCTTCACCGTGCGCGACAATGCGACGGGCGGCGGATGCATCACGCAGGACGACATGCAGGTGACGGTGAACGGCACCGCGGGCCCCTTCGTGGTGACCCAGCCGAATACCGCGCTGAGCTGGGCCGGCCTGAGCACGCAGACGGTGACCTGGAACGTGGCCGGCACCACCGCTTCGCCGGTGAGCTGCGCCAACGTGGACATCCTTCTCAGCCTCGACGGCGGCCTCACCTATCCCTACACGCTGCTCACCGGCACGCCGAACGACGGCACCCAGGCGGTGACCTTGCCGGACGTGGCCAGCACCACGGCCCGCATGATGGTGAAAGCCAACGGCAACATCTTCTTCGACATCAGCAACGTGAACTTCACCATCACGGCGGCGCCCCAGGTGCGCGTGAGCGCGAAGGCCTGGCTGGACGGTGCGTACGACAGCGGCAGCGGCCAGATGCGCGATGACCTGCGCGCGGCCGGCCTGGTGCCCACCGGTGAGCCGTACACGGCCCTGGGCTTCGCGCAGGTGGGCA
This sequence comes from Bacteroidota bacterium, assembly GCA_018267055.1. GTDB lineage: Bacteria > Bacteroidota > Bacteroidia > Flavobacteriales_F > PHOS-HE28 > PHOS-HE28. The sequence continues at coordinate 13,084 of JAFDZF010000182.1, read as the reverse complement.
ACGGGGGCGGGGAGACCTGCTCCGCCGGTGTGCTCGCCGTCACCGGCGGCAATGCGGTGGTGGACTGGGTGCGGCTGGAGCTGCGTTCCTCGGCCGTGCCGTCCACGCTGGTCTGCTCGCGCCAGGCACTGCTCCAGCGCGATGGGGACATCGTGGACACCGATGGCACCTCGCCCGTGTCCTTCAGCGTCGCCAGCGGCTCCTATTACGTGGCGGTGCGCCATCGGAACCACCTGGGGGCGATGACGGCCGCAGCGGTGGCCTTGACGTCCTCCGCCACCACGGTGGACCTGCGCAGCAATGCCACGGCGACCTACGGCACCGAGGCCCGCAAGGCGGTGGGTGCGGCCATGGTGCTGTGGTGCGGCAATGTGTTCCGCGATGCCACGCTCAAGTACACCGGCGCGAACAACGATCGCGATCCCATCCTGGTACGGATCGGCGGGGCCATCCCCACGGCCACCATCACCGGCGGCTACTACCTGGAGGACACGAACCTCGACGGCACGGTGAAGTACACCGGAGCGTCCAACGACCGCGACCCCATCCTCTCCAACGTGGGCGGCTCGGTGCCCACGGCGACGCGCACCGAACAACTGCCGTAGGCATGCGCGGTGCAGGTCTCACCGCCTTCCTGCTGCTCGCCGCCCCCGCGGCGATGGCGCAGACGCCCTGCGTGAACGGCATGGCGGGGACCTATCCCTGCCAGAACGTGGACCTGATGGCGCGCATGAGCGTGACGCAGCTGGGCGGGCAGGTGAACGTGGCCGACATCTGGGGCTGGACCGACCCGCAGACGGGAAAGGAGTACGCGCTGGTGGCGATGCGCAACGGCACCGCGTTCGTGGACCTCAGCGACCCCGTGGCGCCCGTGCTCACCGGCGTGCTGCCCAGCCACGTGGCCGGCAATAACACGCTCTGGCGCGATGTGGACGTGATCGGCAACTACGCGTTCATCGTGAGCGAGACCGCGGGGCACGGCATGCAGGTGTTCGACCTCACCCGGCTGCGCAACGTGGCCTCGCCGCCGCAGACCTTCACGGAGTCGGCGCACTACGCGGGCTTCAGCAATTGCCACACGCTCTTCGCGGACCCGCACGGCTACGTCTATGCCGTGGGCACCAACACGGCCTCGGGCGGCCTGCACGTGGTGAACGTGCAGAACCCCCTGGCGCCGGTGCTGGCCGGCACCTACAGCCAGGACAGCTACATCCACGAGAACATGGTGATCGACTACCACGGGCCCGACGTGGCGCACCAGGGGCGGCAGATCAGCTTCAACTTCCACAGCGGCAATCCGGACAAGATCACCATCGTGGACGTGACGGACAAGACCGACATGACGCGGCTGAGCACCACCACCTATACGGGCGCCAGCATCACGCACCAGGGCTGGGTGACGGCCGACCACAAGTACCTGCTGATGGACGACGAGGGCGACGAGCTCGCCTTCGGGCACACCACGCGCACGCGCATCTTCAACATCCAGGACCTGGACGCCCCGACGTTCGTGGGCTTCTATGCCGGGCCGAACGCGAGCACGGACCACAACCTGTACGTGCACAGGGACCTGGTATGGGAGGCCAACTACAGCAGCGGCCTGCGCATCCTCGACGCGGCGAACGTGTCCGCGGGCCAGCTGACCCAGGCAGCGTACTTCGATGAGTACACCGCGAACAACGCGGCGAACTACGACGGGGCCTGGGGCAACTACCCGTTCTTCGCCAGCGGCCTGGTGGTCCTGAGCGATTACGACCTCGGCCTCTTCGTGCTGCGGCCGCGGCTGAGCCTCCGGCTGAAGGCCCTGCTGGAAGGGCCGTACGACCCGGCCGCGGGCCTCATGCGCGACGACCTGCGGGCCCAGGGCCTGCTGCCGCTGACGGAGCCATACACAGCGCTCGGTTATGCCTTCACGGGCAGTGCGGCCGGTGCCTCCACCACGAGCGGTGTGCTCGCCGTCACCGGCGCCAATGCCATCGTGGACTGGGTGGTGGTGGAATTGCGCGATGCGACCGACCCGCATGTGGTGAAGGAAAGCCGTGCGGCATTGATCCAGCGCGACGGGGACATCGTGGGCACCGACGGCGTGTCGCCCGTGCCGTTCACGCTGCCCGTGGACGACCGCTACATCGCGGTGCGGCACCGCAACCACCTGGCGGTGATGACCGCCCAGCCGCTCCGCGTGAGCGTGGCCGAACGGTCCTACGACCTCAGCAACGGGAGCCTCGCGCTCTACGGCACCGCGCCGGTGAAGGACATCAACGGCCGGCAGGCCCTCTGGATGGGCAATGCCGTGATGGACGACCGGCTGAAGTACACCGGCGCGAACAACGACCGCGACCCGATGCTGGTGCGTGTGGGCGGCAGCGTGCCCACGGCCACCGCTGCGGGCTATTTCATTGAGGACGCCAACCTGGACGGGGTGGTGAAGTACACCGGTGCGGCCAATGATCGCGACCCCATCCTGGTGAACATCGGCGGCAGCGTGCCGACCGCCATACGCGTGCAGCAATTGCCTTGAGCCGGAGGGAGATGCGGTGGCCGAGGGTGGCTATATTGCAGACACCCATCCATCCTCATGATCCGCTTATATACCCTTCTCGTATTCGCTTGTTCCGCAATGTCCATGCGTGCGCAATGCGTGAGCATCACGGACCAGGTCCCTTACAATGAGCCGTTCACCGGAGGCTCGGTAGGCACGCCGGGGACCCTCGTCACCGGTTGGACGAACCTGAGCGGCGATGACCGGGACTGGTATGTGAAGAACAACGGTACGCCCACGGCGAACACGGGCCCCGTGGGGGATCATACCTCGTACGACTCGGAAGGCAAGTTCATGTATGTGGAGGCCACAGGAGCGGTGCCCGGCAAGGTCGCCGTGCTGCAATCGCCCTGCTACGACATGGCTGCGCTGTCCAGCCCCTTCCTCACGTTCTGGTACCACATGCAGGGTACGCAGATGGGCGCCTTGTACCTCGATGTGAGCGTGAGCGGCACGGTGACCTCCAGTGTATGGTCGGTGAGCGGGGACCAGGGACCGGCCTGGAAGCAGGGATGGCTCAACCTTTCTCCCTATGCGGGGCAGACGAACGTGCAGTTCCGTTTCCGCGCGGTGACCGGCACAGGCGACCTGAGCGATATCGCGATCGATGACGTGTCGATCAAGAGCACGGTGCCCGCTTTCGGATGCACCGATCCGGTGGCCAGCAACTACAATGCGGGCGCGAACGTGAACAACGGGACCTGCGCCTACACCTGTCCGGCGGGCCAGCGGCGCGTCACCGTGGACATCGTGGCGGACCGCTATCCGAGCGAGACCTCATGGACCCTGCGGAACGGGACCACCAATGCCGTGATCGCGAGCGGCGGGCGCTGGGGCACCTCGCTGTGCGTGCCGGAGAACACGTGCATGGTGTTCCGCATCGCCGACTCGTACGGCGACGGCATCTGCTGTGGCTACGGTTCGGGCGTATACACCGTCACGTTCGACGGCGCCGTCGTGGCGACCGGGGGGGCTTACGGCTCGCAGGAGCAGACGATGTTCAACTGCCCGCCGGGTGCGGGCTGCACGAATGCCGTGACGGCCGTGGCCGGACAGGTGTACACCGCGCCCTTCACCGAGTACTGGTACGACTTCACCACGACCGCCGCGGGCTCATACACCGTGACCACCTGCGGGCTGAACACGTGCGATACCAAACTGTGGATGTACGACATGAACTGCAACGCCATCACGCTGAGCAGCGGGGTGGAGGGGGCCACCTTCGCGGATGACGACCTCGGGGGCTGCGGACAGCAGGCGCGGATCACCGCCAACATGCCGGCGGGCCAGCTCTACCATGTCCGGGTCGGCACGAATGGCGGCAGCTGCTCCACGGTGAGCTTCCGCATCGATTACAATGGTCCCGCCATCGGCTGCATGGACATCAACTCCTGCAACTTCGATCCCCTGGCCACGGTGTCGTGCTCCAACTGCTGCCTGGCCCCCGGCGATCCCAACTGCCCGGCCGGTCCCGACCTCACCATCAACCAGGCCAGGCTGGCGAGCACGCTTTCCCTGAGCACCGTCAACATCGCCACCTCCGACGTATGCGCGGTGCAGGAAGGCTGTGTGAGGGGGTTCGGCCAGCGCTACGTCATCCGCTTCGCCACGCGCATCGACAACATCGGGCCCACGGACTACTACATCGGCAGTCCCAGCTCGCAGCCGGGGATGTTCAATACCAACAACTGCCACGGCCATGCGCATTATGCCGGGTACGCCGACTATGTGCTCTTCGACCAAAGCAGCCATGCCGTGCCGGTCGGCTTCAAGAACGGTTACTGCGTGATGGACGTGGGCTCCTTCGGGGGGACCACGAAGTACGGATGCAGCAACATGGGCATCAGCTCGCAGTGCTATGATGAATACAGCAGTGGCACCACCTGCAACTGGATCGACATCACCGACGTGCCGGCGGGCACCTATACCCTCATCGTACGCACCAACTGGCAGCACAAGCCCGATGCGCTGGGCCGCCATGAAGTGAACTATGCCAACAACTACGCCCAGGTATGCCTGAACATCACGCGCAATGCGCAGAACGTGCCCAGCTACACGGTGATCTCCGGCTGTGCCCCCTACACCGACTGCGCAGGGCAGGCCTTCGGCGATGCGCGGACCGACTGCATGGGCACCTGCAACGGCACGGTGAAGACCGGTGACCTCAGCAACAATGCCGAGCAGGACCAGCCCGATGCGCAGCAGTACGTGCAGCGCATCCTGGGCGACGACATCACCAGCAGTCCCTGCACCGACCTGAACGGCGATGGCCGCATCAGCATGACCGACGCGGCCCTGCTGGTGGACTGCTATTCGCAGCGCGACATCTACGAGGCCGGCAACCCGGTGAACCACTACCACCCCTGGTGCGATTTCCCCCGTGGATACCTGAGCACGATCGACACGGCCGACCTCATGATCGGCGCCTTCAACCCCGCCCAGAAATACGTGGACATCCACCTGAAGAACCCCACGTGCCGCACGCTGGGCTATGAGTTCGACCTCAGCGGGCTCATCATTCGATCGGTGGAGAACCTGGCCCCGCAGCTGCAGGGCGACATCGCATGGAGCAGCACCCTCGGAGGGCACAAGGTGATCGGCCTCAGCTACATGGACACCACGCTGGCGAAGAGCAATGCGTTCGCCCCGCTCTGTCGCGTCCACTATTTCAGCCTCACCGGGGCGCAGGTGTGCATCAGCGCCGTCCACGACATCGCGAACAAGGACGGCAACCCGGTGATCACCCACGTGGCGGGCGGCTGCTTCACGGTGAACAACGCGGTGGCCTTGAACGTGAAGGCCTTCCTGGAAGGGGCGTACGAGACCTCGACCGGCCTGATGCGCGACGACCTGCGGGTGCAGGACCTGCTGCCTGAAGGGGAGCCGTACACGGCCCTGGGCTTCACGCACACCGGCGGTGGGGGCGGGGAGGAGGTGGTGCCGAGCGTGTTCGCGGTCACCGGCGGCGATGCCATCGTGGACTGGGTGCTGGTGGAGCTGCGGAGCGCCGCCGATCCGGCCGTGGTGGTGGCCACGCGGAGCGCCCTCATCCAGCGCGATGGCGACGTGGTGGGGCTGGACGGTACCTCCAGCGTGGTGATGCAGGCCACGCCGGGCAATTACTACGTGGCCCTGCGGCATCGCAATCACCTGGGCGCCATGACCGCCACCGCCATCGCCCTGAGCGGTACGGCGGCCACGGTCGACCTGCGGAGCGGCTCCACCGCCACCTGGGGCACGGAGGCCCGCAAGACCACGGGCACCGTGCGCTGCCTGTGGGCTGGCAACGTGTACCGCGACGGGCTGGTGAAGTACACCGGCGCCAACAATGACCGCGACCCGATCCTCAGCTCCATCGGCGGCTCGGTGCCCACGGCGGTGGTCACCGGCTACATGAAGGAGGACGTGAACCTGTCGGGCACGGTGAAATACACCGGAGCGGCCAACGACCGGGACCCCATCTTGGTGAACGTGGGCGGTTCCATCCCCACCGCCGTGCGCCTGCAACAGCTCCCATAGCGGGTTGAAGGAGCGCAACGGCCCGCTGGGCGATCGCTGCCCATCATCGGTCGAAGGGGCCTGGACAAGGCTTCGGGACCCGGATATATTGGCGCCCCTTCGCCCATCAGGATGACCTTCCCGTACGCCTTGGCCGCCCAGGCCGCCTGCCCGGACGGTGCAGGCCCTGCCCGCCGCAGGAAAGGCGGCCTGCGGATGGTCCGTACGCAGTGTTCCCGGCGCCTTCCGGCCATTGACAGGCGCCTGGCCAACGGTCTAGATTAGCCGACCCTTACACGCGTACGTCTATGAAAAAGGCCTGTTCGTCGTTGTTCTTGGGCGTTCTGTTGACCGCCCCGGCCCTGCTCCAGGCCCAGACCTTCACCCGCAGAAGCGACCTCCTGTCCAACCAGACCGCCCGCTCGGGCGGCTGCACTGGGGTGGCCGACATGGACGGTGATGGGTATGATGACATCATCCTGCTCAACTTGAGCAAGAACCTGTACATCGATTACCAGTCGGCCGCCGGCACGTTCACGTCCTACAACATGGGAGCCGTGTCTTCCGCATCCCAGTGGGGGATGGCCGTGGGCGATGTGGACAATGACGGCCACAAGGATTTCGTGAGCGGAGGCAACGAGGACGGTGTCCATTTCATGGAGATCAGCGCACGGGGCAGTGGCGTGCTGAGCAGTCTCAACAATGGCAGCATGTTCATGCAGTGCATGAACATGGCCGATATCAACAATGACGGGGCGTTGGACGTGTTCGGCTGCCACGATGTGGCCGCTCCGCGCATCTGGTTGAACAACGGCAGTGGGGCACTGACCTATAACGACTACATCAACTTCGCCACCACCCCCGCAAGCGACATGAGCGGGAACTACGGGAGCGTATGGATCGACTTCGACAACGACGGTGATCTGGACCTGTACATCACCCACTGCCGTCAGGGCGTGAACGACCCCGGTAACGTGCTGCGCTGGAACCGCTTGTTCGTGAACGACGGTACCAACCACTATACGGACCAGGCGGCTGCGTTCGGAATGCAGAACCGTGAGCAATCGTGGACCACGGACTTCGGGGATATCGACAACGACGGCGACCTGGATGCCGTGACCACGAACCACAGCACCACGGTCCAGCTGTTCCTGAACGACGGGACCGGCCATTACACCAATGCGACCGCAGGCAGCGGCTTGGCCGTGAGCGGCTTCTTCCTTCAGTCCAAGCTGGAGGACCTGGACAACGATGGCTTTCTCGACTTGATCATCGCCGGGGGAGAGTACTATTTCAGGGGGAACGGGAACGGCACCTTCACACAGGTCCCCAACATGCTGCCGGAGCCCGGCACGGGATACACCTTGCACGGGTTCGCCACCGGTGACCTCGATCACAACGGCACGATCGACATCTACGCGAACTATGGGACGGGCTATGTGGATCCCAACTCGTCGAAGTACGACCAGCTCTACCTGAACAACGGCAACAGCAATCACTTCCTCAACTTCAACCTGAAAGGGGTGCAGAGCAACCGCGATGGGGTGGGGGCGAGGGTGACGCTCTACGGACCCTGGGGCAAGCAGATCCGCGAAGTGCGGGGGGGCGAGAGCTACGGCATCGTGTGCTCGTTCACCTGCCACTTCGGCCTGGGGACGCAGCTCGAGGCGGATTCCGCCGTCGTCCGGTGGCCCTCGGGCGCCGTGGACCGCTTCTACAAGCTGGCCGCGGACCAGTGGGTGGACGTGACCGAAGGTGAAACGAAAAAGACCGTGGTGGCCATGAAGGTCTTCCTGGGCGGACCTTACCAGACCGGCGACGGCCTGATGAGCGACGCCTTGCGCACCGCGGACCTGGTGCCGGTCCAGTCGCCATACAGCGGGGCGGCCTACACCGTGGTGGGCGGCGATGTGCTGACCAAGCTGGCCCCCTCGGTCCGCACGGTGACCGGCCCCAACGCCATCGTGGACTGGGTGTGGCTGGAACTGCGCGATGCGGCTTCGCCCTATACCATCCGGCGCGCACGACCGGCCCTGCTGCAACGCGACGGGGACGTGGTGGAACTGGACGGCCGGACGCCCGTGCCCATGGGCCTGGCGAACGGCAGCTACAACGTGGTGGTGAAGCACCGCAACCACCTTGGCACCATGACGGCCACGGCGCTTTCCCTGGGCGCCACGCCGACGGCGATCGACCTGACATCGGCGGGCACCGCCACCTGGGGCACGGATGCACGCCGCAGCCTGGGCGCGGTGATGGTGCTGTGGCCCGGCAACACCAGCGGGGACGGCCTGATCAAATACACCGGATCGGGCAACGACCGCGACCCCATCCTGGTCTCCGTGGGTGGAGCCCTGCCCACCGCGACGGCCACGGGCTATCTCGTCACCGACGTGAACATGGACGGGGTCGTGAAGTACACCGGTGCCAGCAACGACCGTGATCCCGTGCTGGTGAGCGTGGGCGGATCGCTGCCCACCGCCACCCGAACGCTCCAATTGCCGACCCCATAGACCTTCCGGCGCCTTGACCTGAGGTGCCCCTGATGCCTTACATTGCACAACCCGAAAAACCCTGACCCAAATCCCCCCGTCATGCGGAAATTGAACCCTCTCGGTTGGAGGGGCCTTTGTTGCGCCCTTTTCAGCCTTGCGCTCGGTCTTGGCACGGCCAGTGCCCAGTTGCCGAGCTCGGTCGACGCCCAGATCGTCCCTGGCGCGACCAACAACCAGCTGCTCCTCCAATTGCGGGCCAACGGGGCCAGTTTCGGGGAGACCATCAGCTCGTTCGTGGCGACGATCCGCTATCCGGACTCCTCCACGGCGACGCTGAGCTCCGGCACGGTGGCGTATTGCTCTTGGACGGACGAGTTCGGTGACCCGGTCACGGGTGGGGGCTTCCCCATCCAGGCGAACCCGGTGGTGACCAACGGCGGTTTCAAGTACCGCACGTACACCGCCCAGGGCACCGCGCAGATCGGTGGCGCGCACGACAACAGCGGCTGCGAGACGACCCTGCCGGCGAACACCTGGTTCACCGCGGCGGTGATCAATGTGGGGTCCAACACGAACTGCACGGACTTCACGCTGGGCAATGACGCGTTCACCGCGAGCATCAACGGCGACTACTTCGTGGCCCTCAACGGGGAAGCGAAGACGGGTACCGTCCAGAGCGGCACGGTGCAGCGCGGCCCGAACTGCGGGCCGGCCTGCGTCGCGCCTTCCGCGGTGACCGTCACCAGCAACAGCCCGATCTGCAGCAACGGCACCCTGAACCTGGGCGTGACCTTCAGCGGCACGGCCACGGGCGCCACCTTCGCATGGACGGGGGCCGGCACCTTCAGCCCCAGCAACACGGCCCAGAACCCCACCGTCACCGGTGCGGCATCGGGCACCTATTCCTGCACGGTGACGAACGCCTGCGGGAACGCTTCCGGCAGCACTTCGGTCACGGTGACGGCGGCGCCCTCGGCGACGATCAGCTATGCGGGTTCGCCCTACTGCAGCAACGGCGGCACGGCCTCTGTGACCCGGACGGGCACCGCTGGCGGCACCTATTCGGCCTCTCCGGCCGGCCTGTCGATCGACAGCAACACGGGTGCGGTGACGCTGGGCACGAGCACGGCGGGCACGTACACGGTGACCTACACGGTGGCGGCCGCGGGCGGCTGCTCGCAGTTCACCACCACGGCGAGCATCACGGTGACGGCGGCGCCTTCGGCGACGATCAGCTACAGCGGCTCGCCCTTCTGCAGCAATGGCGGCACGGCGAACGTGACGCGCACGGGGACGGCAGGCGGTTCGTACAGCGCAGCTCCGGCTGGTCTGTCGATCAGCAGCAGCACGGGTGCGGTGACCTTGGGCACGAGCACGGCGGGCACGTACACGGTGACGTACACGGTGGCCGCTGCGGGCGGTTGCTCGCAGTTCACCACCACGGCGAGCATCACGGTAACGGCGGCGCCCTCGGCGACGATCAGCTACAGCGGCTCGCCCTTCTGCAGCAATGGCGGCACGGCGAACGTGACGCGTACGGGGACGGCGGGCGGTTCGTACAGCGCTTCTCCGGCCGGTCTGTCGATCAACAACAGCACGGGTGCGGTGACGCTGGGCACGAGCGCGGCGGGCACGTACACGGTGACCTATACGGTGGCCGCTGCGGCTGGCTGCGCCCAGTTCACCACCACGGCGAGCATCACGGTGACGGCGGCGCCTTCGGCGACGATCAGCTACGCGGGCTCCCCCTATTGCAGCGGCGGCGGCACGGCCTCGGTGACGCGTACGGGGACGGCAGGCGGTTCGTACAGCGCTTCTCCGGCCGGTCTGTCGATCAATGGCAGCACGGGTGATGTGACCTTGGGCACGAGCGCGGTGGGTACCTATACAGTGACCTACACGGTGGCGGCCGCGGGCGGTTGTGCCCAGTTCACCACCACGGCGAGCATCACGGTGACGACGACGCCTTCGGCGACGATCAGCTACAGCGGTTCGCCCTATTGCAGCAACGGCGGCACGGCCTCGGTGACGCGTACGGGCACGACGGGTGGTTCGTACAGCGCGGCCCCTGCCGGTCTGTCGATCAGCAGCAGCACGGGTGACGTGACCTTGGGCACGAGCACGGCGGGCACGTACACGGTGACCTACACGGTGGCGGCCGCGGGCGGTTGCTCGCAGTTCACCACCACGGCGAGCATCACGGTGACGGCGGCGCCTTCGGCGACGATCGGCTACAGCGGTTCGCCCTTCTGCAGCAATGGCGGCACGGCTTCCGTGACGCGCACGGGTACGGCAGGCGGTTCGTACACCGCTACTCCTGCCGGTCTATCGATCAATGGCAGCACGGGGGCCATCACGCTGGGCACGAGCACGGCGGGCACGTACACGGTGACCTACACGGTGGCCGCCGCCGGTGGCTGCGCCCAGTTCACCACCACGGCCGTGATGACGATCAATGCTGCTCCGAACGCGGGCTCCAACGGTACGCTGACGGTCTGCAGCAACTCGGCCGCGGCTTCCCTCTTCGCCGCCCTGGGCGGTTCCCCGCAAGCGGGTGGCGCCTGGACCTTCGGTGGCAATCCGCATGGCAGCAGCTATGATCCCGTTGCGGACGCCCCGGGCGTCTACACCTACACGGTGACGGGTACGGCCCCCTGCGCGAACGCGACCGCCACGGTGACGGTGACGGAGAACGCCGCCCCGGACGCGGGCTCCAACGGCACGCTGACGATCTGCAGCAACGCGGCTTCCGCGAACCTGTTCAGCTCGCTCGGCGGCTCCCCCGCTGCGGGCGGCAGCTGGACCTTCGGCGGCAATGCGCACAGCAACCTGTACAACCCCGCGGTGGATGCCCCGGGCGTTTATACCTACACGGTGACGGGCACCGCGCCTTGTGCGAACGCGACCGCCACGGTGACGGTGACGGAGAACGCGGCCACCACGTGGTACGCCGATGCGGACGGTGACGGCTTCGGCGACCCCGCCGTATCGCAGCTGAGCTGCTCGCAGCCGGTGGGCTATGTGAACAACAGCACCGACAACTGCCCGGCGGTATCAGGCGTGGTGGGCTCGCCCTGCGACGATGGCAACGCACAGACCGTCAATGACGCGCTGAACGCGAGCTGCCAGTGCGTGGGCAGCACGGTGGATTGCAACGACAACGATCCCTGCACGGCCGACAGCTTCAACGGCGCGGTCTGCGTGCACGCGCCCCTGCCGGATGCGGACAGCGACGGCACCTGCGACCTGATCGATGGCTGCCCGAACGATCCGAACAAGATCGCACCCGGCATCTGCGGCTGCGGTGTGGCGGATACGGATACCGACGGTGACGGCACGCCCAACTGCAACGACGGTTGCCCGAACGATCCGAACAAGATCGCGCCCGGCATCTGCGGTTGCGGCGTGGCGGATACGGACAGCGATGGTGACGGTACGGCCAACTGCAACGACGGCTGCCCGAACGATCCGAACAAGATCGCGCCCGGCATCTGCGGCTGCGGCGTGGCGGATACGGATACCGATGGTGACGGCACGGCCAACTGCAACGATGGCTGCCCCACCGATCCGAACAAGATCGCGCCGGGCGTCTGCGGCTGCGGTGTGCCTGATGTGGATACCGACAGCGACGGCGTGGCCGACTGCCTGGACAACTGCCCGACCGTGCCCGGCCAGATCGGCTCGTCCTGCGATGACGGCAATGCCGGGACGATCAATGACGTGATCAACGCGAGCTGCGTATGCGCCGGCGTGCCCATCCCGGCCGAGGACTGCCTCGGTGTCCCGGGCGGCCCCGCCCTGCCGGGTACGCCTTGCAATGACAACAACGCCACCACGGTCAACGACACCTGGAACAACAGCTGCGTCTGCGTGGGCACCTCCATCTTCGACTGCCCGGCCCTGCAGGCCGACATCGGTGATGCCTGCGACGATGGCAACGCGATGACGGAGAACGACATCGTGACCCCCCAGTGCACCTGCGTGGGCACGCCGATCGAGGAGTTCGATTGCCCGGCCCTGCAGGCCAACATCGGCGACCCCTGCAATGACGGCGACGCGAGCACCGAGAACGATGTGGTGAACGCGGAGTGCGTGTGCATGGGCACCCCGATCGTGTACGACTGCCCCGAGCTGGAAGCCAACATCGGTGACGCCTGCGACGACGGCAACGCCTCCACGATCAACGACGTGGTGAACGGCAACTGCGAGTGCGTGGGTACGGTCGTGTACGACTGCCCGGCCCTGCAGGCCAACATCGGCGATGCCTGCGACGACGGTGATGCCACGACGGTCAACGATGTGGTGGACGCCGATTGCGTGTGCATAGGCACCTCGATCTATGATTGCCCGACCCTGCACGCCAACATCGGCGATGCCTGCGACGACGGCAACGCCACGACGATCAATGATGTGGTGAACGCCAACTGCGTGTGCGCCGGCACCCCGACCTGCACGGAGAACCTGACGCTGGCCATCAAGCTGGACGCCTTCGGCAGCCAGACCACCTGGAACCTGAAGGACGCCAACACCAATGTGGTGGTCGACCAGG
>JAFDZF010000181.1 GCA_018267055.1 Bacteroidota bacterium | reverse complement strand
TCGGTGTACAGCTCGATGCGGTCGGTGCCGGTGTCGGCCGCGTGCGCGATCAGCTCGGTGTCGGTGCCGAGGAAGAGCGAGGTGCGGATGCCGGCGGACCGGAAGCGCGCGACGAGGCCGGTGAGCAGCGTGCGGTGTGTGCGCGTGTCCCAGCCGGCGTTGCTCGTGAGCACGCCGGGCGGGTCGGGCACCAGGGTCACCTGCTCGGGCCGCACGGCCAGCACCAGCTCGATGAACGCCGCGTCGGGATAGCCCTCGATGTTGAACTCGGTGGTCACCACCGGCCGCAGGGCGCGCACGTCGCTGTATCGGATGTGGCGCTCATCGGGCCGCGGGTGCACGGTGATGCCCTGGGCGCCGAAGCGCTGGATCTCCACCGCGGCGGCCACCACGTCGGGGTTGTTGCCGCCCCGGGCGTTCCGGAGCGTGGCGAGCTTGTTGATATTGACGCTGAGCCTGGTCATCGCGGGGTCTGCATACCTTGGGCCCCACTGGACGCGTTGCCCAGGCAAGGCGGGCCACAAAAGTAGCCGCACCACCTCCACCGGACGATGCACGCATCCGACCTGATCACCGACGACATCCCCGCGCTGAAGCCCGAGGATACCGTGTCGCGCGCGCTGGACTGGATGGAGGAGTTCAAGGTGGCGCACCTGCCCGTGGTGTCGGACGAGCGCCTGGTGGGCCTGGTGAAGGACAGCGACCTGGTGGACGGCAACGACCCCAAGGCCACCGTGGGGCGGATGATGGAGCAGGTGGAAGTGCCCTTCGTGCGCGACCGCCAGCACATCTACGACGTGATGAAGCTCTTCGTGGAGCGCGCCCTCACCGTGGTGCCGGTGCTCGACATGAACGGCCGCTACCTGGGCCTGGTGAACGAGCACGAGGCCCTGCGCCGCCTCTCCGAGGTGGCCAACGTGCGCGAGCCGGGGAGCGTGGTGGTGCTGGAGATGAACTTCAACGACTATTCCCTGCAGGAGATCGCCCGCATCGTGGAGGGGAACGACGCCAAGGTGCTCAGCGTCTACTGCCATTCGCTGCCCGACAGTACCCGCCTGGAGGTGACCCTGAAGATCAACCGCGAGGACATCAGCGGCATCCTGCAGACCTTCGAGCGCTATGAGTACCAGGTGAGCACCACCTATCAGGGGTCGCGGTTCCATGAGGACCTGCGCGGGCGGTACGACGAGGTGATGCGCATCATCAAAATGTGACCGGCGTGCGCGTTGGTCCCACCCGTGCCGGGGCGCTGCGGGCGTGGTCGCGTGCGGCGCTCGTCGCGCTCCCATTGTGGGGCGCGCCGCTCCGGGCCCAGGTGATGGACCTCAGCGGCCCCCTCGTGGTCAGCGGCCTCGTGGTGGAGGGCAACCGGGTGACCAAGGAGCGCATCCTCCTGCGCGAGCTCACCCTGCACGAGGGCGACACGGTGGACGTGAAGGGCCTCTACGCCCGCATCGAGCGCAGCCGCCAGAACCTGATGAACCTCGGGCTCTTCAACACGGTGTCGCTGCTGCCCACCTTCCTGAGCGAGCACGAGGTCTTCCTCACCATCACGGTGAACGAGCGCTGGTTCTGGTGGCCCACGCCCATCTTCCAGTTCGCCGACCCCAACTTCAACACGTGGTGGCTCACGCGCGACTTCCGGCGGGTCAACTTCGGGGCCTACATCTACCGCTACAACGTGCGCGGCATGAACGAGACCCTGTACGCCAAGGTGCAGTTCGGCTACGCCAAGGAGTTCGCCCTGCGCTACCGCTTCCCCTTCATCGACAGGCGGCAGCGCTGGGGGCTGAGCGTGGGCGGCGGCTATGCCGAGCAGGACGAGATCACCATCGGCACGGAGGGGAACAAGCGCATCCTGCTGAAGACCCCGCAGCGCGACATCCGCACCGTGCGGAAGGCCGATGTGCAGGTGACCCTGCGGCCCGCCCATGACATCCGCCACCACTGGCGCCTCGCGTGGACCGATGCCCGCATACAGGACACCGTGGTGGAGCGGGCGCCGGGCTACTTCGCCGGGACCGGGCGCCGGATGACCTACTTCACCCTGGGCTATTCGGTGGTGCTGGACCAGCGGGACTCGCGGGCCTACCCGCTGAGCGGGACCTACAGCGAGCTCAGCCTGGACCGCTACGGCCTCGGCTTCGCGGGCAGGGGCGAGCCGGACGTCACCACGGTGTACGGCACGGTGCAGCGGGCCTGGCGCTACGGCAAGCGCTGGAGCGTGGGAGGGAGCCTGCGCGGCAAGGCCTCCCTGGGCGACGGCATCCCCTATTACGTGCAGGAGGGCCTCGGCTACGACGACTACCTGCGGGGCTACGAGTACTACATCATGGACGGGCAGCACTACGCCCTGGGCAAGGCCAACGTGCTCTTCGCGCTGGTGCAGCCCCGCGAGTACCGCATGGAAGCGATGCCCCTGGAGCCGTTCCGCACGCTCTACCTGGCCGTGTACCTCAATGCCTTCGTCGACGTGGGCCGCGTGTGGGACGACCGGTACGCCGCCGCCAACCCCCTCTCCAACGAGTGGCAGCAGGGAACGGGCCTGGGCGTGGACATCGTGAGCAGCTACGACCAGGTGCTGCGCCTGGAGTACGCCGTCAACCGCCTGTCGGAGACCGGTTTCTATCTACATTTCAGCCAACCCTTCTGACCTCCCGATGCGCATCGGAACGCACGGCCGCCTGTTCCTTCCGGAGTCGGCCATCGTCGTCCTCGACATCCTCCAACGCATGGAAGCCATGGGCCTGGTGCCCGTGGTGGAGCGGTCGCTGGCCGTCCGCCTGGGCGAAGCGGGGCATCCGCTGCCGGCGCATGTCGAGGTGATGGCGACGGCGGAGGCCGGCGCCCTGGACCTCTTGATCAGCCTGGGCGGTGATGGCAGCTTCCTGGACTCCGTGGCCTTCGTGGGGCGCACGGGCGTGCCGGTGCTGGGCATCAACCTGGGGCGGCTGGGCTTCCTGAGCAACACGCGCGTGGAGGACGTGGACGCCACGCTGGCGGCCGTGAAGGCGCGCCGCTACACCATCGAGGAACGGGGCATGCTGGCCCTGGAGGGCTGCGAAGGCTTCGGCGACCGCACCTATGCGCTGAACGAGGTCAGCGTGCACAAGCGCGACTCGGCGACCATGATCGCCATACACGCGCAGCTGGACGGTGCCTACCTGAACACCTACTGGGCCGACGGGCTCATCGTGGCCACGCCCACCGGCAGCACGGCCTACTCGCTCAGCTGCGGCGGCCCGCTGCTCGATCCCGCCTGCGACGCCATGGTGGTCACCCCCATCTCCCCGCACAACCTCAACGTGCGGCCCTTCGTGGTGCCCGGGCCCAGCACCATCCGCCTGAACGCCGACGCCCGGGGCGACAAGTACCTGGTGAACCTCGATTCGCGGAGCGTGACCCTGGACCGGCCGCGGGAGCTCCTCATCCGCCGCGCCGACCACCGCGTGAAGTTGGCGCACCTGGAGGGGCAGGCCTTCCTGAACACGCTGCGCACCAAGCTGGCCTGGGGCCTCGATGTCCGCTCGGCGCCCATGGCGGTGAAGGCCAACGACTGACCCGGTGCCGCGGAAGGGCGCGGGGCCGGCCGGATGGGGGAGGGGGCTGTGCCGCTTCCCTGCGGGGCCGTAATTTCGCGCGCCGAACGGCACACGGATCGCGGGCGCGGTCCGTTCCTACAGGGCCATGGTGCGATCCCTCCTCCTCCTCCTGCTCCCGGTGTCCATCGGGATCGGGGCGGCCCTGCCGGCCGGCGCGCAGGTGAGCGAGCTGGGCCTCACGGGAGGCGTCTCGTACTACATCGGCGACATCAATCCCTACCGGCATTATCCCAGGAACACGCACCTGGCCGGGGGGCTGGTGTACCGCTACAACTTCGACCAGCGCTACGCCCTGCGCCTCCAGGGCCTGTACACCCGCCTGGAGGCCTACGACAGTGATTCGCCGGACAGCCTGCAGCTGCTGCGCAACCTGGGTTTCCGCACGGTGCTGTTCGAGGCTTCGGCGCTGCTGGAGATCAACTTCTTCAAGTACCGCGGCCTCACGAAGGACAGCCGCAACTGGACCCCGTTCGTGTTCGCGGGGCTGGCCTACTACCACATCAACCCGCAGAACCGGCTGGACGACACCTGGTACGACCTGCAGCCCCTGGGCACCGAGGGGCAGGGCACCAGCGCCGGGGGCGACGCCTACAAGCTGAACCAGTTCTGCATCCCCTTCGGCGCGGGCTTCAAGTTCGCGGTGACCAAGAAGGTGGACATCCAGCTCGAATGGGGGCTGCGGCGCACCTATACCGACTACATCGACGACGTGAGCGGCACCTATGTGAGCAACGCCACGCTGGTGGAGGAGGCGGGGCCGCTGACCGCGCTGCTGGCCGACCCCAGCGTGCTGCGCGGCACGGAGGTCAACACCGGGCGCGCCCGCGGCGACGCGCAGACCCGCGACTGGTACCAATACACCGGCCTCTCCATCACCTTCCTGCTGACGCGCTTCACCGAATGCGACGCCATCTGGGACAGGATGAAGCGCTGAGGATCAGGGGTGTACGCCGAACGCCTTGAATGGCGATCTTCGCACCCCGTTCAGCCGAAGTGCACCAGCATGGAGGCGGACCCCGTGACCGACCACCGCCCCGCCTCCGAGCTTGAGCTGCGTGCCCGCATCGACCCGGCGCGCGTGCCCCGCCACATCGCCGTGATCATGGACGGCAACGGCCGCTGGGCGCAAAAGCAGGGCGAGCACCGGCTCGTGGGCCATTCCAACGGCGTGCGCTCCGTGCGCGAGACGCTGGTGGCGGCCACGGAGATCGGCGTGGAATACCTCACGCTCTATGCCTTCAGCACGGAGAACTGGAGCCGGCCCAAGGCCGAGGTGGACGCCCTGATGGACCTGCTGGTGAGCACCCTGGTGAGCGAGCTGGAAGGCCTGAACGAGAACGGCGTGCGCCTGCACACCATCGGCGATACCGACAGCCTACCCCCCGGATGCCGCTCGGCGCTGCTCCAGGCCATCCAGCGGACGGCGAAGAACGACCGCATCACCCTCACCCTGGCGCTGAGCTACAGCGCGCGCTGGGAGATCCTGCGGATGGTGCGCAGCATCGGGCAGGACCTGCGCGACGGGCGGCTGGAGATGCACGATGTGGGCGAAAAGCTCGTTGATGAGCGGTTGAGCACCCAGGGCATGCCCGATCCCGAACTGTTGATCCGCACCAGCGGCGAGCAGCGCATCAGCAACTTCCTGCTGTGGCAAGTGGCCTATGCGGAGCTCTGGTTCACCCCCGTGCTCTGGCCCGACTTCCGCAAGGAGCACCTCTTCCAGGCCGTGCTGGACTACCAGCGCCGCGAACGCCGCTTCGGCCTCACCAGCGACCAACTGACCACCGCGTGATCCGCACCCTCCTGCTCTCGCTGTGCGCGTGCTGCGCCCTTGTGCTCCACGCGCAGAAGCTCACCGTGCCCACGCTGGACTACGAGCGGGAGTACACCATCGGCGGCATCACCGTGAGCGGGTGCGTCACCCGCGACGCGAACGCCGTGAAGCTCTTCAGCGGCCTGCAGGTGGGCGACAAGGTGACCATCCCGGGCGAGCGCATCGGCAAGGCCATCCGGGCCATCTGGGAGCAGAAGCTGTTCACCGACGTGCGCATCGAGGCGGCCGAGGTGCGCGGCGGCACCGTCTTCCTCAACATCATCGTGACGGAGAACCCGCAGCTGGCCAGCTACGGCTTCGCGGGCACGGTGAGCCGGGGCGAAGGCGACAAGCTGCGCGACGAGATCAAGCTGCAGAGGGGCCAGCAGGTGAACGAGGCCGTGGTCGCGGACGCGCGCGCCGCCGTGCGGCGCTACTTCGTGGACAAGGGCTTCCTCAAGGCCGACGCGCGCGTGGAGCAGGTGGCCGACACCTCGCTGCAGAACAGCGTGCGGCTGAAGGTGCTGGTGACCAAGGGGCCGCGCGTGCGCATCAAGGACGTCGTGTTCCACCAGGTGCGCACGGTGGACCTGGAGAAGAAGCGGTGGTACCAGCTCTTCAAGAAGCGCGACCTGCCCACCCAGGCCCGCCTGCGCCGCGCGATGAAGGGGACCAAGCGCAAGCGCTGGTACAACATCTTCGGCGGCAGCAAGTTCAAGAGCAGCACCTTCCACGAGGACGAGCAGAAGGTGATCGACGTGTACAACGAGAAGGGCTTCCGCAACGCGAGCATCGTGAGCGACACCATGCGCTACGTGAGCCCGCGGAAGATCCGCCTGGACATCACGGTGGACGAGGGCCAGCGCTTCTACTTCCGCGATATCACCTTCACCGGCAACACCAAGTACAGCACCGACACGCTGCACCGCGCGCTGAACATCAAGCGGGGCGACATCTACAACAAGCGGCGCCTGGACAGCCGCCTGTACATGAACCCGAGCGGGGCCGACATCAGCTCGCTCTACATGGACAACGGCTACCTCAGCTTCAGTCCCGACCCGGTGGAGCGGGTGGAGGGCGACAGCATCGACCTGGAGATCCGCATCCGGGAGGGCAAGCAGTACCGCGTGCGCAACGTCACCGTCACGGGCAACTCGAAGACCTTCGACCACGTGATCCGGCGGGAGATCCGCACGCGGCCGGGCGACCTGTTCGACCGCTCGGAGGTGATGCGCACGCAGCAGCAGCTCATCAGCCTGGGCTTCTTCGATCCCGAGCACGTGGGGGTGAACCCGGTGCCCGACCCGCGCACGGGCCTGGTGGACCTGGAGTACACCGTGGCCGAGCGGCCGAGCGACCGCCTGGAGCTGAGCGGGGGCTATGGCGGCGGCCGCATCCTCGTCTCCCTGGGCCTCTCGTTCACCAACTTCAGCGTGCGCAAGATGTTCGACGGCAAGGCCTGGACCCCGCTGCCCGCGGGCGACGGCCAGACGCTGAGCCTGCGCGCGCAGACCAACGGCGCGTACTACCAGAGCTACAGCCTCTCCTTCATCGAGCCCTGGCTGGGCGGCCGCAAGCCGAACTCGCTGAGCGTATCGGGCTACTACACGCGCCAGACCAACGGCGTGAGCAAGGAGGATGCCACCTTCCAGGAGCTGGGGATCCTGGGCACCTCGGTGGGCCTGGGCAAGCGCCTGAAGTGGCCCGACGACTACTTCTTCGTGAACGTGACGGGCAGCTACCAGCAGTACCGCCTGAACAACTGGAACTCGCTGTTCTCCTTCAGCAACGGCACCAGCAACGTGCTGGCCGTGCAGCTGCGCTTCGCGCGCCGCTCCATCGCCGAGCCCTTCTGGATCACCGGCGGGTCCGAGACCAGCATGTCCGTGAAGGCCACCCCGCCGTTCTCGGCCTTCGACCCCCACACGGACTACCGCCTGCTGAGCAACGCCGACCGCTACAACCTGGCGGAGTTCCACAAGTGGAAGTTCACCACGCAATGGTTCACCAAGCTCACGCGCAGCAAGACCAAGCACGACTTCGTGTTCATGGCGCGCGCGGGCTTCGGCTTCCTGGGGCGCTACACCGAGCGCAAGGGCGACTCGCCGTTCGAGCGGTTCTACCTGGGCGGCAGCGGCCTCACCGGCTTCCAGCTCGACGGCCGCGAGATCATCGCGCTGCGTGGCTACGACGACCTCTCGCTCTCGCCCAGCTTCGGCAGCTTCTTCGTGAACAAGTACACCGCCGAGCTGCGCTTCCCGGTCTCGCTCAACCCGCAGGCCACCATCTTCGCGCTGGGCTTCGTGGAGGCGGCCAACGCGTGGAACTCCATCGAGCGCTACGACCCCTTCAAGGTGTACCGGAGCGCGGGCATCGGCCTGCGGCTCTTCCTGCCGATGTTCGGTCCCATGGGCCTGGACTACGGCTGGCGCTTCGACGACGTGCCCGGCCAGCCCAACATGGCCAAGAGCCAGTTCCACTTCACCATTGGCATAGATCTTGGCGAGCTCTGAGCGGGATCGCCTATTTTCGACGGCTTCAAGATGACCCGATCCATCCTCCGTACCGCCTTGCTGGCCGCCGGTTGCACCGCGGTCATGGCGCTGCACGCGCAACGCATCGCGTTCGTGGACAGCAAGTACATCCTGGAGCAGATGCCGGACTACCAAGCGGCCCAGAAGGAGCTGGACCGGCAGAGCGCCCAATGGCAGAAGGAGATCGACGACCGCTGGGCGCAGATCAAGCGCCTGCGTGACGCGTTCAACGCCGAGGCCATCCTGCTCACCGAGGAGATGAAGCGCTCGCGCCAGGAGGACATCGACAAGAAGGAGCAGGAGGCGCGCGACATGCAGAAGAAGCGCTTCGGCGTGGGCGGCGACCTCTTCAAGAAGCGGCAGGAGCTCGTGCAGCCGATCCAGGACCGCATCTTCCAGGCGGTGAAGGAGGTGGCGGGCACCAGCTACATCGCCGTGTTCGACATCGGCGGACAGGGCAACAACGTGCTTTACGCCAGCGAGAAGTACGACAAGAGCGACAGCGTGCTGCGCAAGCTGGGCATCAAGCCGGGCAAGGACGGCACGAACCCGGGCAACGTCCGCGGCAACGAGGACGACGAGCCGGACGATAACGACCAGCAGCAGCACGTCACGCCCAAGGGCGGCGCCACCCCGGGGGGGAACACCACCACCCCGCGCGGCGGCAGCGACACCCCGGTGAAACCCAAGTAAGCAGAACAGGCAAGACCACCCATGAAGAAGACCCTTTTGACCCTTTGCGTGATGATGGCCGCCTCGGTGGCGGTGCGCGCCCAGTCCCCCAAGCTCGGCCACATCGACCGCCAGGCCCTGATGCTGATGCTGCCCGAGCGCAAGGGTGCGGAGGAGAAGATGCAGGCCTTCGCCAAGACCCTCGACGACCGCTTGAAGGCCATGGGCGAGGAATACAAGGCCAAGGTGGCCGACGCCCAGAGCAAGGCCGAGAGCATGACCAAGACCGAGCAGCAGACGGCCATGCGTGAGATCCAGGAGATGGAGCAGCGCATCACCAATGCGCAGGACAATGCGAAGGAGGACCTGTCCAAGATGGAGGAAGAGCTGCTGGCCCCCATGGTGACCCGCACCAACCAGGCCATCAAGGACGTGGCCAACGAGAACAACTTCAACTACGTTTTCGACAGCAGCACGGGCATGGTGCTCTTCTACGACAAGGGCGAGGACATCATGCCGCTGGTGAAGAAGAAGCTGAGCATCCCCTAAGCCCCGCATGGATCTGAAGGGCGCATCCCCTCCCATCGGCATCTTCGACTCCGGCTTGGGCGGCCTCACGGTCGCCTCCGCCATCCGGCAGGCGCTCCCGCATGAGCGCCTGCTCTATTTCGGCGACAACGTGCACATCCCGTACGGGGAGCGCTCCAACGCGGAGATCCTGGCGTTCAGCCAGGCCATCACCGACGCGCTGCTGGCCCAGGGGTGCAAGCTCATCGTGATCGCCTGCAACACCGCCTCGGCCGCCGCGCTGAAGCCCCTGCGCGAGCGCATGCCCCAGGTGCGCTTCGTGGGCATGGAGCCGGCGGTGAAGCCCGCCGTGGAGCACACCCGCACGGGCGTGGTGGGCGTCATCGCCACCATCGCCACGGTACAGGGCGAGGTGTTCGCCTCCATCGTGGAGCGCTTCGCGCAGGGCGTCACGGTGCTGCAACAGGCCTGCCCCAACCTGGTGCGGCAGATCGAGGCGGGCGAGTTCGACACACCGAAGACCGAGGCCATGCTGCACGGCTGGCTCGACCCGATGGTGGAGAAGAACATCGACGCCCTGGTGCTCGGCTGCACGCACTACCCGCTTATCCGGCCGCTGATCCAGCGCGTGGTGGGCGACGGCGTGCGCGTGATCGACCCCGCGCCGGCCATCGCGCGGCGGGTGGAGAGCATGCTGCGCGAGGACGGCGACCTGGCCCCGGCGGACGCGGAAGGGAGCCTCACCTGCTGGACGAGCGGCCCCCCGGGGACGTTCCAGGCGATCCTGGACCGCATCGGGCTCCGCAGCGAGGCGGTGCACCACGCCCCCTGGCGGGACGGGACGCTCACGCTCCTTCCTTGAACCAGCTGGCGTAAAGCAGGTAGTTCCGCGCGATCCGCTCGATCTCGTTCGCCGACAGGTCGGCCCCCGCTTCGCGGATGCGCTTCGCCGGCACGCCGGCCACCAGGCTGCCCGGCTCCACCCGCGTGCCCTGCAGCACCACGGCGCCCGCGGCCACCACGCTGCCGGAGCCGATCTCGGCGCCGTCCATCACGATGGCGCCCATGCCGATGAGCACCCGGTCGTGAATGGTGCAGCCGTGCACGATGGCGTTGTGCCCGATGCTCACGTCGTTGCCGATGGTGAGCGCGGCGCGCTGGTAGGTGCAGTGCAGCACAGCGCCATCCTGGATGTTCACGCGATCGCCGATGCGGATGCGGTGGACATCGCCCCGCACCACGGCATTGTACCACACGCTGCAATCGTCGCCCATGACCACATCGCCGATCACCACGGCGGTCTCGGCGAGAAAGGCCTCACGCCCGAAGGCGGGCGTGAGGCCACGGACGGTCCGGATCAGGGCCACGGCTCAGTGCGTTCCTGCGGGCATCCCACATCCTTCCTTCTGGCAGCAGGCGGGCAGGGCCTTGCGGGCCTCCGCGTCGGGCGCGGTGCCGTCGGCGGAATAGCCGAGCTTGGTCACCGCCGTGCGCAGCTTGTCGGGGTCGGTGCGCTTCGCGTCGTAGTCCACGTGGATCACGTTCGCGGCGAGGTCCACGTGCACGCCCTTCACGCCTTTCTCGTAGACCAGCTCCTTCTCGATCGTGCTCTTGCACATGTCGCATACCGCGTTGGTATGGATGTCCACGCCCGCGAGGGGCTTCTTGTCCTGGGCGTTTGTCGCCCCCGCGAGGAAGAGCGGAAGGAGCGCCGTCATCAGCAGCTTGTTCATGGTCAGGGGGCCTGTCGCCCGGTGCGTTTGTTCAGGGTGAAACGGAGCCCGGCATAAATCATCGCCTTGTTCGTGGGCCCCCAGATGAGCGAGGCATCAAAGTAAGGGCCGAACGGGTCCTCGGGGGCGATGATCTGGCGGGATTGGAGGGTGCTGGTGAGGTTCTCGCCGCCGAGGTAGAGCTCCCAGACGCTCACCGCATAGGTCACCTGGGCGTTCAGGGTGGCATAGGCCGGCGAGCGGCCGGGCAGGCGGTAGGCCTCGGGGTTGGCGGAGGTGTCGGGCAGCCGCGCCGTGCCGAAGCCGTTGAGGGTGATGTCGAAGCGCCAGCGGTCGTTGCGGCTGGTATAGGCCAGGTCCACCAGGCCGCGGTGCCGGGGGATGAACGGGCGCTCGCGCAGCACGCCGTCGTAGGTGGTGCGCACATCATACCAGCGGTAGCTCAGCTTCAGGTCGAGCACGCGCGTGAGCGCCACCTGGACATCGGTGAGCACGCTGTTGGCGTACGATGGCCCGTCGAGCATGTACAGCGCGAGGGTGCGCGGGCTGCGGTCCAGGTCGGCCACCACCTGGGCGGTGAGGTCCGAGCGGTAGGCGTCCACCCCGAAGGCCCATTTGCGGCCGAGCCACTTGAACTTGTGCAGGAACGAGATCCCGCTGTTCCACGAGCGCTCCAGGCCGAGGGGGCCTTCCGCCACCACCCGGCGCGAGCTGGCCAGCGCGCTGGCGTTCTCCACCAGCGGGTTCGCGCTGCGGAAAGCGTAGCCCGACGAGAGGCGCACCGTGGTGAGCACGCCCAGGTCGTACTTCAGGTGGATGCGCGGGCCCACCGCCGTGCCGTAGGGGTCGTCGTGGTCCGCGCGCAGGCCGGCCACCAGCGTGAAGGGGCCGCGGGAGCGGGTGTACTCCACGAACACCCCGGGCATCCGCTCCGTGCGGCCGAACGCGCTGTCCAGGTAGGCCTCCTCGTAGTCGTCGAACTGGAAGCTCGCGCCCAGCTTCAGCTGGTCGTTGCCTCGGCCCAGCAGCTGCTGGTACACCACGTTGGCGTATACGCTGCGCTGGGCGCCCTCGTAGCCGCGGTCGCCATAGCGCGACGACACCGTGTGGTTGCGGAAGGCGGTGAGCACGCCGATGCTCTTGGTGGAGTCGCAGAGGATCCACCCGTTCTTGACGATCGCATCGGCCATCTCGTTGTCGATGCCCACCGTGTAGTGGCGGCCGCCGGGGCCCTCCGTGTTGTGGTGCGCGTCGGTCTGTCCGCCGGTGCGGCCGTCGAACACGTATCGGAGCATCACCTGCGAGGTGCGCCGGCCGGTGCGCTGCATCCAGCGGTCCATCACGTTGAAGCGGCGCGACAGCGGCTGGTCGCGGAAGCCGTCGCCGTTGTCGTCCATGTCGCGCTGCAGCAGGCTGCCCTGCACCATCAGGAGGTTGTCGGTGCCGGGGGCCAGGTGCTGCGCGGCGTTCACGTTGAGCTCGGCGCGGCCCTGGTCGTTCACGTACAGGTTGGTGAACAGCGCGGGCGCCGTGGCGGGGTCCAGCAGGCAGAGGTCGATCTGGCCCGTCATCGCATTGGGCCCGTTCACCGCGGTGCCGATGCCCTTGCTCACGTTGATCTCGTTGATCCAGGGGCCGGGGATGAGGGTGAGGCCCGAGCTGGAGGAGAGGCCGCGGATGAAGGGGATGTTCTCCACGCTGATCTGCGCGTACTTGCCGTCGAGCCCCAGCATGCGGATGGTCTTGGCGCCGCTGACCGCGTCGCTGTAGTTCACGTCCACCGTAGCGTTGGTCTCGAAGCTTTCGCTCAGGTCGCAGCAGGCGGCCCGCTTGAGCTCCTTCGCGCCGATGGACTCGAGCGCCTGCAGGCTGCGTGTGCTCAGCCGGGTGCTGCTCTGGCGCTCCACGATCCGCGCTTCCTCCAGCTGGACCGAAGGCTCCAGTGTCAGCTCGAGCTCGGTCGCGGGTGCGGCGTCCAGGCGGAGGGTATCGGTGGCCCAGCCGAAGGCGATCACGGTGAGGGTGGCTGGCCATGCGGCGGGCGCGGCGAGGGCGAAGCGGCCCTCGGTGTCGGTGGTGGCGCCATCGCCGGTGCTCCAGCGCACCTGCGCGTCGGGAACGGGCGAGGGGCGCCCGCCGTCGGTGGCCCCCAGCACGCGGCCGCGCACGGGCGGTCCTTGGGCCGGGAGGACGGGCCCCGCGCAGAGGCCCATCAGGAAGAGAACGGTTCGGGATAGGGACATACGTCTTCTTGTTGGTGAAGGAAACGCGGAACAGGCCACGGCGATGCCGCGGCCGCAACAAGAAGGCGGTCTAGATCAGGAAGGTGCCGATCACGGCCAGGCGCCGCGCGGTATCGGGCGGCGGGCGTGAGCAGGGCGGGGCGACGTCCGTCGTTTCGGCCTCGGCTGCCGGGGGCACGACCGCTACCTGGACGATCACAGCCTCCAGGGGCGGCAGGGCGGGCCCTGCGCTGGAGAGGAAGGCCGTGCGGGGCGGCTTGGCGTTCGTCAGCTCGCAGCAGGTGGCCTTCACGGTGGCGGCTTGGGAGGTCCCCTCGGGGCAGCAGCCGTCGGCCTGGCCGATGTGGACCACGCTGCGCCCGCTCATCAAGCAGGTCATGCGCGCCAGTGCCGGCGCCGCGGTGCCGGCCAACAGCACCACCACGGCCAGCAGGGAAAGGCCGCGGGAGCGAAGGGTGCGCAGGGGACGCATGGACCGCAAAAGTAGGAGGCGCGGGTCCCGGCGCGCACGGCGAAAGCCGCGCTGCCTTGGGAAGCCAGGGGCCTACCTTTGTGCCCATGTCCACGGAGACCCTCGAACGCCCCGCTCCCGTCTCGGTCTATGCCGAGATGACGCCGAACCCCGCCACCATGCGCTTCGTGAGCAGCCGCCTGCTCGTGCCCGACGGCCGCATGCTGGAGTTCCGCAAGGCGGAGGAGGCCGACACCGTGTCGCCGCTCGCCGCCAAGGTGTTCGACCTGCCCTTCGTCACGGGCGTCTTCATCAGCGGCAACTTCATCACCGTCACCAAGAACGACAGCATCGACTGGGACCTGGTGCAGATGGAACTGCGCGAGTACATCCAGGAGTACCTCAACGCCGATGGCCGCGTGGTGCTGGCCGACGCGCCCGCACAGCACCTGGCCGATGCCAACGAGCGCGCCACCACGCACACCGACCCGGTGACGGAGGAGGACCGCAAGATCATCCAGGTGCTGGAGGAGTACGTGCGCCCCTCGGTGGAGGGCGACGGCGGCCACATCGCCTTCCGCTCGTTCAAGGACGGGGTGGTCACCGTCACCCTGCGCGGCAGCTGCAGCGGCTGCCCCAGCAGCATGGTCACCCTGAAAGGCGGCATCGAGAACCTGATGCGGCAGATGGTGCCCGGCGTCCGCGAAGTGATCGCGGAGGAACTGTAGGGTCGTTTGTGCGATCCGTCCGGCGATCGCATCCCATGGTCGTAAGGCAAGACCAACGACCATGAAGAACACGAGGATGATGTGGGCCATGCTGGCGCTCAGCGCCGGTGGGCCATTGCTGGCGCAGAGCCCGGGGGCCATCCATGGGAAGCTGCTCGATGAGGCCAACGTGCCGATCCCGTTCACCAGCGTCAGCGCCCGGCAGGGCGAGCGCGTCTACACGGCCGAGAGCGATGAGGACGGCCGGTTCGTATTGAAGCCGTTGCCGCCCGGAGCCTATGAGGTGCGCGTGGTGGCGATGAACGTGGACCGCACGATCGAAGGGGTGATCGTCGATCCGGACAAGATCACCTTCCTGCCCGATCTCACGTTCACCACCGCGTATGCGCTGGATTCCGTGCAGATCATCCGTGTGCGCGACGTCTGGACCCCGCCGCTGATCGACCGGGAGCGGCCCGAGGTGATCGGTTTCTTCCACACGCAGCTGAAGCACGACGCCACGCGCAAGGACTTCGTGAAGATGCTCGACAAGAAGATCCCGGGGGTGACGAAGGCCCCGCACGGCGATGAGCTGTACTTCCGCGGAGCACGGTCCGGCGCCATGTGCTACTACGTGGACGGCGTCAAGGCCGGGAGCGGGAACCCCGGCGTGCCGCCGGACGCGATCAACAGCATCCAGGTGTACACCGGCGGGATCCCGGCCAAGTTCGGCGACATCACCGGCGGGGTGGTGGCCATCGAGACCAAGAGCTATTTCGACCTCTACCAGCAACGGAACGCCGGGATCCGCTGAACTTCGCCGGGCATGTTCCTGCGCCGAAAGGCCTCCGGCCCCTTGAGCGACGAGGACCTGGTGCTCCGCATCCGCGGCGGCCACCAGGCCTCGCTCGCCGCGTTGTGGGACCGCTATGCGCACCTGCTCTTCGGCGTGGCGATGAAGTACCTGAAGGACATCGACCGCAGCAAGGACGCGGTGCTGGACCTCTTCACCGCCCTGCCGCAGCAGCTGAAGCAGCATGAGGTGCAGCGCTTCCGGCCCTGGGTGCACGCGGTGATGCGGAACCAGTGCCTGATGCTCCTCCGCAAGCACGACCCGGGCGTCCGCACGGACATCGATCCGCCGGAGCCGGTGGACGAGGCCGGGGAGGCCCTGCTGCGCGAGGCCACGCTCCAGCAGCTGGAAGCGGCCATCGCCACGTTGAACGAGGGGCAGCGCACGTGCATCCGGCTTTTCTACCTGGACCGGCTGAGCTACCAGCAGGTGGCCGAGCGCACGGGCCTGGACATCGAGCAGGTACGCAGCCACCTCCAGAACGGACGGCGCAACCTGCGCCTCACCCTTGAACGCCATGGCCACCGGAACTGACCCCTTCACCCCGCGCACGCCGCTCTCCAAGGAGCAGCTGGAGCGCTATGCCGCCGGCGGGCTCGGCCCCGAGGAGCGGCACGCCGTGGAGCTGCACCTGGAGCAGGACCCCCTGCTGCGGGAAGCGGCCGAAGGGCTGCAGGCGCCGGGCGCTGTGGCCGCACTGGCCGGGCTGCGGCCCAGGGCCCGCTGGGGCCCGCGCCTGCTGGGGCTGGGCATCATCGTGGGCGTCATCGCCCTGCTGGTGGCCGTGCTGCGCGCGCCCGAGCCGGAACAGCGGCAGGTGCAGGCGCTGCTGGGCGGGGGGGCGCTTCCCGACCCGGCCACGCCGGAGCAGGTGGCGGCCGTGGACAGCACCCTGGACGTGGTGCATGCCGAGATCGCCGGGAGCACGGCCCTGCCGGAATCGCTGCACACCAACCGCTCGGCCCATGACCGCTTCCTGCAGCGCGACACGGCCCAGGTGCGCGTGGTGCGGGAGTCCCTGGAGCACGTCACGGGCGGGCCGGTGGTGCTGCGGCGCGGTGCGGACACGGTGGCGGTGCGCCTCCGGCCGGCCCCGCGGCCCTCGCGGCAGCTGGTCTTCCTGCACGACCTGAAGGTGGTGCATCCGCGGGAGCTGTATGGGGATCGGGGTCCCGGCCTTCCATCCCCGGGGGTACCGGCCGATGCGGCCGGGCGGGAGGTGCCCGTCCCCTCCGGTCCGGCGGCGGACATGGCCTACCTGGACTACATGGACGCCGCCCTGGGGGCCTTCGTGTCCGGCCGGCAGCGCGTCGCGCTGGACGACCTCTATTTCCTGCTGGGGCAATACCCGGATGACGTGAACGCCCGCTTCTACGCCGGTCTTTGCTGCTACGACCTGGGCCTGTTCGCCCGGGCGCGGGGCTTCTTCGCCGGGGTGGCTACCGACCCGGTGGACACCTTCAACGAGGAGGCGGCCTGGTACCTAGCGCTCACCACGGAGCGGGCGGACGGCCCCGCGGCGGCGGCCCCGCTGTTCCGGCGGATCGCAGAAGGGGGTGGGTTCTATGCCGGCAAGGCCCAGGCCCGGGCGGCCCGGTGACCGGCAAGAAAAAACCCCGGACCAGGGTCCGGGGTCTTCATGCGGTAGGGGAGCGGATCAGTTCTTCGCTTCCGCGGGGATCACGCTCACGTAGCTCTTGTCGTCGCGCTTGCGCTTGAACTCCACCACGCCGTCCACGAGGGCGTAGAGGGTGTGGTCCACACCGATGCCCACGTTCCGGCCGGGGTGGTGCTGGGTGCCGCGCTGGCGCACGATGATGTTGCCGGCCACGGCATGGCTGCCGCCGTAGATCTTCACGCCGAGGCGCTTCGAGTGCGACTCGCGGCCGTTCTGGGTACTGCCTTCACCTTTCTTGTGTGCCATGGCTTCTGGGGGATGCTAGTGCCGGGCCTGTCCCGGTCTTACTTCTTGGTGTCCTTTTTCGGGGCGGCCTTCTTGGCGGGGGCGGCTTTCTTGGCCGGGGCCGCTTTCTTGGCGGGGGCCTTCTTGGCCGGAGCCTTCTTCGCCGGGGCGGCCTTGGTGGCGGGAGCGGCGGCTTTCGGGGCCTTCTCCTTCTTGGCGGGGGCAGCCTTCACCACGACCTTGGGCGCGGTGCTCTTGCTGGCGTCGAACTTCTCGCCCTTGCCCAGGATGGCCTCGATCCAGAGCTCGGTGAGCTGCTGGCGGTGGCCGTTGAGCTTCTGGTAGCCCTTGCGGCGCTTCTTCTTGCCCACCATCACCTTGTCGCCCTGGCTGTGCGCCAGCACTTTGGCGGCGATGCGGACGCCGTCCACCACGGGGGTGCCCACGCTCACTTTGCCGCTGTTGTTCACCAGCAGCACATTGCCCAGCTCCACGTGCTTGCCCTCCTCCAGTTCGAGGCGGTGGACCTTCAACTTCTGGGGGGCCTGCACCTTGAACTGCTGCCCGGCGATCTCAACGATGGCGTACATGTCTTCCTGAAAATGGGCTGCGAAAGTAGTGGATCGGGCGGAAT
The DNA here is from genome assembly GCA_018267055.1 of Bacteroidota bacterium. GTDB lineage: Bacteria > Bacteroidota > Bacteroidia > Flavobacteriales_F > PHOS-HE28 > PHOS-HE28. Next base: position 5,292 of record JAFDZF010000181.1, on the reverse strand, counting down.
TGACAAACCCTTGTTCAAGAAGGGGTAACGGTCGTCCCGCCCGGGGAAGGGCCCGCCCCCGCCCACCGGGCGGGATGCGTCCCACGGCGGGCCGATGGTCCCCTTAGAGCTTGAAGGCCTTCTTCACGGCCGCCACGGCGTTCAGCTCCTCCCAGGGGAAGAGCTTCACCTTCACCTTGGCGGTCTGGCCGGCGTTCTTGAACTCCTTGGTCACCGTGCGGGACTGGCGGCCCATGTGGCCATAGGCGGCGGTCTCGCTGTAGATGGGCGTGCGCAGGGCGAAGCGCTGCTCGATGAACCAGGGGCGCATGTCGAACTCCGGCAGGGCGGCCACCTTGCGGGCGATCTCGCCGTCGCTCAGCTTCACCTTGGCGGTGCCGTAGGTGTTCACGTAGAAGCCCACCGGCTTGGCCACCCCGATGGCGTAGGCCACCTGCACCAGGCATTCGTCGCAGACGCCGGCCGCCACCAGGTGCTTCGCCACGTGGCGGGCGGCGTAGGCCGCGCTGCGGTCCACCTTGCTGGGGTCCTTGCCGCTGAAGGCACCGCCGCCGTGGGCGCCTTTGCCGCCGTAGGTGTCCACGATGATCTTACGGCCGGTGAGGCCGGTGTCGCCGTGGGGGCCGCCGATGACGAACTTGCCCGTGGGGTTGATGTGGTACTTGACGTCGGTGCCGAAGAGGGCCTGCACCCGCTTGGGCAGCTGCTTCTTCACGCGGGGGATCAGGATCTCCACCACGTCCTTCTTGATCTTGTCCAGCATCGCCTTCTCCTTGTCGAAGTCGTCGTGCTGGGTGCTCACCACGATGGCGTCGATGCGCAGGGGGGTGTGGTCGTCGGCGTACTCGATGGTCACCTGGCTCTTCGCGTCGGGGCGGAGGTAGGTCATCACCTTGCCCTCGCGGCGGATGGCGGCCAGCTCGCGCAGCAGCAGGTGGCTGATCTCGAGCGGCAGCGGCATGTAGTTGTCGGTGTCGCGGCAGGCATAGCCGAACATCATGCCCTGGTCGCCCGCGCCCTGGTCCTCGGGCTTCTTGCGCACCACGCCCTGGTTGATGTCGGGGCTCTGCTCGTGGATGGCGCTGAGCACCCCGCAGGAGTGGGCCTCGAACATGTACTCGCTCTTGGTGTAGCCGATCTTGCGGATCACCTCGCGGGCGATCTCCTGCACGTCGAGGTAGGCCTTGCTCTTCACCTCGCCGGCGAGCACCACCTGCCCGGTGGTCACCAGGGTCTCACAGGCCACCTTGCTCTGCGGGTCGAACGCCAGGAAATGGTCGATGAGGGCATCGCTGATCTGGTCCGCCACCTTGTCGGGGTGGCCTTCGCTGACGGATTCGGAAGTGAAGAGGTAGGGCATCGGATGGGTGGTCGCGTTTCGCGGGTGGCAAAGGAACGCCTTTGGGCGGGGAACGCCAAGGACCGGCGGGTAGGGCCGTCCTGGCGGCGATGGCCGATCGTCGCGGTCGGGCGTGGGGAGCGCTGTTCCCGCCGCCGGGTCAGGAGCGGGTGAGCTCCTTGAACACGTCCTCCAGCCCCCGCTCGGCCTTTTGCAGGGTGAGCACCTTCAGGCCCTGGTCCACCGCGAACTGGAACACGGCCGGCCGCGCGTCCGTCGTGCTGTCGGCGGCCAGCCGCCACCGGTGTCCACCGGCATGCTCGGCCTTCAGCACGCCGGCGATGCGTTCCAGGGCGGCGGCGTCCGCCGGGCCGTCGAACTCCACCTCCAGCACTTCGCGCTCGCGGGTGGCGCTGCGCAGGGTGCGTGCGGTGTCGTCGGCCACGATGCGGCCGCGGTCGATGATGATCACCCGGTCGCAGATGGCCTCCACCTCCTGCATGATGTGGGTGCTCAGCATCACCGTCCGTTCACGGCCGATGCGCTTGATCAGCCCGCGGACCTCTTCCAGTTGGTTGGGGTCCAGGCCGCTGGTGGGCTCGTCCAGGATCAGCACGCGCGGCTCATGGATCAGGGCCTGGGCCAGGCCCACGCGCTGCCGGTAGCCGCGGCTGAGCTGGCCGATCTTCTTGTGCTGCTCGCGCTCCAGTCCCACCGTGCCTATCATCTCCTTCACGCGCGCGGCCACGTTCTTCAGCTTGAAGATGCGCGCCACGAACTCGAGGTACTCCCGCACGTACATGTCGGTATAGAGCGGGTTGTGCTCGGGCAGGTAGCCCACGCTGCGGCGCACGTCCATGCTCTTCTCCCGGATGTCGAAACCGCACACCTCCGCGTCGCCCGATGAGGGCGGCAGGAAGCAGGTGAGGATCTTCATCATCGTGCTCTTCCCGGCGCCATTGGGCCCCAGGAACCCCACCACCTCGCTCCCGCCGATGGCGAAGGACACATCGTCCAGCGCCTTTTGGGTGCCGTAGAGCTTGGTGACGTTGCGGACGGAGATGGACATGCGGCAAAGATCAGCCGATCCCGCGATCGGTCCATCGGGGCCGCCGGCTTGTTTTTCGGCCATCCGCTCGACCTTTGCAGGGTGCCTACAGGATTGTTGATGCGTTCCACCGGCAGCCGCTACCTCGTCCGTGGCGAGGACGGCGCGCTGCATACCTGTGTGGCCAAGGGCAATCTGCGGATCAAGGGCTACACGACGACGAACCCCCTGGCCGTGGGCGATCGCGTGGAGTACGGGCCGGCCGCGGAGGTGGTGGGCAGCGAGCTGGTCGGCACCATCACGCGGCTGCACGACCGCCGCAACTACATCGTGCGCCGCTCGGTGAACCTGTCGCACCACAAGCACGTGATCGCGGCCAACCTGGACCAGGCCTTGATGCTGGTGACCCTGGCCCGGCCGCGCACCTCCTACGGCTTCATCGACCGCTTCCTGGTGACGGCCGAGGCCTACGACATCCCCGCCCTGGTGGTGTTCAACAAGGTGGACGACTACGACGACGAGGAGCTCGGCCTGCTGGCCGAATACGAGGACGTGTACCGGAGCGCGGGCTACCGCACGCTCATCACCTCGGCCGTGAAGGGCATCGGCGTGGACGCGGTGAAGGCCGAGCTGGCCGGGAAGGTCACCCTGGTGGCCGGCCACAGCGGCGTGGGCAAGAGCACCCTGATCAACGCCATCGACCCGGCGCTGGAGCTGGCAACGGAGGCCATCAGCGGCTACAGCGAGAAGGGGCAGCACACCACCACCTACGCGGAGATGTTCGAACTGCACCTCCCCGCAGGCGACGCCATGGCCCCCACCTTCATCATCGACACGCCGGGGGTGAAGGGCTTCGGGCTGGTGGACATGGAGCAGGCGGAGATCGTGGACCAGTTCCCCGAGTTCTTCAAGCTCCGCGGGGCCTGCCGGTTCAACGATTGCACGCACATGAAGGAGCCGGGCTGCGCGGTGATCAAGGCGGTGGAGGACGGCACGATCGCCGCGAGCCGGTACAACAGCTATGTGGACATGGTGATGGGCGTGGACGAGGAGAGCCCGTACCGGACGGATTGAACACGATCGGATGATCAGGGATCAGCACATGGGACCGAAGAAATTCTTCCTGTTGGTGGGCGTCGGGATGCTGGCGGCCTGCCATGAACAGCGCCCCATCGCGGCAGTGCCCGCGCCGGGGGTGGTGCTCACGCAGCAGAGCGTGGACGCCGTCATCTACCAGCGCGCCTCGGCCGAGGTCCACCGGCTGTACCAGCAGGGCTATGAGCTGGCGCGGCTGCGGCTCGACCGCAACTTGGACCGCCCGCACGCCCTGCCGCCGGCGGTGATCGTGGACATCGACGAGACCGTGCTCGACAACTCGCCCTACCAGGTGACGGCCGTGAAGAACGCGCACACGTACGACCCCGCGGAGTGGACCGCCTGGTGCCGCATGGCCCGCGCCAAGGCCCTGCCCGGTGCGGTGGAGTTCCTGACGTACGCCGCGTCGCAGGGCTGCGCGGTGTTCTATATCACCAACCGCAGCGCGGAGGAGAAGGCGGCCACCGTGCAGAACCTGCGGAGCGAAGGCTTCCCCTCGGTGGACGATGCGCACGTGCTCGTGATGGAGGGCACCAGCGACAAGACGGCGCGCCGTGCGGCCGTGAGCAAGGAGCACTACGTGGCGCTGCTCTGCGGCGATCAGCTCACGGATTTCGATCAGTCGCTGAAGGACCGCACCGTGGGCGACGGCAAGCCCCGCGTGGACGCGATGGCCGACACGCTCGCGAACTACTTCGTGCTGCTGCCCAACCCCATGTACGGGGTGTGGCTCGACGGGATCACGGGCAGGAACGAAGCGGAGAAGGCGGGCAACAAGGCGCGCTGGATCACCGGGAATGCCTACTGACCATGCGTGCCGTGGTGCAGCGGGTGAGCGAGGCGAGCGTGAGCATCGATGGGGCGGTGCGCGCCCGGATCCACCACGGCCTGCTGGTGCTGCTGGGCATCGAGACGGGCGATAGGGAGGAGGACCTGACCTGGCTCTGCGGCAAGGTGGCGCGCATGCGGCTCTTCGCCAATGCCGATGGCGTGATGGACCGCGACGTGAACGAGGCCATGGGCGAGATCCTGCTGGTGAGCCAGTTCACCTTGCAGGCCAGTACGAAGAAGGGCAACCGCCCCAGCTACATCCGCGCCGCGCGGCCCGAGGAGGCCATCCCGCTGTACCTCCGCGCGAAGCAGCTGCTCTGCGAGCTGACGGCCCACCGCGTGCGGACGGGCGAGTTCGGTGCGGACATGGCCGTGGCCCTGGTGAACGACGGTCCGGTCACCATCGTGATCGACAGCCGGCTGCGCGAGTGACCGCAGGGCGGTGGAAAAGCGGAAGCCCCGCTCCTGATGGAGCGGGGCTTCCGGCTTCGGGTCGGAAAGGGACGCTTACTGCATCACCAGGCGCTGGGTGAAGCGCTGGTCGCCGATCGTCACGTTCACCACGTACATGCCCGCACCCAGGGTACGGCCGAGGTCCATGGCGTGGTTCAGGCTGCCATCGGCCTCCACGGTCCGCTCCGCATGCACCTGCTGGCCGAGCGCGTCATAGATGGTGATGTCCACCGGGGTCGTTGCCTCTGCCAGGCCTTCCATGCGCAGGTACACCGTGCCACCGCGGTTGGGGTTCGGGTACAGGGTCATGGTCACGCCGGCATCATCGAACATCAGCACGCGACCATCGTTGTCGCGGTGCGCCGCGTTCGGGATGAAGCGGTAGCGGCAGGCGGGGCCGAACTCCAGGTAGGAGCCGTTCACCATCGGGCGCACACGGATGTTCAGGTCCACGTTCACCGGCACCGGTACGCTCTGCAAGCCGACCGGGGTGAATTGCACGCTGGTGCTGGGGAGGTAGCGGTTG
>JAFDZF010000180.1 GCA_018267055.1 Bacteroidota bacterium | reverse complement strand
GCCATCTCCACCAGGTCGGTGTGCGCGTCGAACTCCAGCGTGCGCGAGCACACGAGCGGATTGCCGGTGGACAGGTATTCGAGCATCTTGTGGGGATAGGCCAGCTGCTCGAGCAGCTGGTCCGAGCGGTAACAAAGCAACAGGACATCCGCCTCGCGCAAGGCGGGGACCAGTTCCCCCTTGCGCAGCAGCCCATGGAGGCGGACGTTGGGCAGGGTCCGCAGGGTCGCGAAATCCGGGTCGGGGAAGTCCGGGTCGTACGGGCCGTACAGGTCGAACCGCAGGCCGGGATGGGCTTCCGCCATCGTCCGCAGGGCCCACCAGTCCACATAGTGCGTGGCCATGGCGCCGGCGAACGCCACGGAGCGGGGGGCATGCCCCTTGGGCTCCGCGCACCGGTCGATGCCTTCCAGCCACGGGCCGTGCAGCGCATGGCCCACCTGGTGCACCGGCACGCCTGGGGCGGCCTTGCGCACATGCTCCGCGATGGGGGCCGTGGTGGTGAGCACCACATCGGCGCTGCGCATCAGGCGGTCACCCTCATAGAGGATGTCCAGGTCCACCAGGTGGAGCACGCCCTTGCGGCCGTTCCGGGGGAAGGCCAGCAGGCGGCTGGTGTCGAAGCACCAGACCAGGTCCATGCGGTGGGCGGCCAGGCGCTCGATGTGACGGACCAGTCCCGCATGATAGTGCCGCTCCAGCCAGGGCCAGCGTTTCACCCCGCGGAACCAGTGGCGGTAATGCACGTGGTACAGCGGTGCCTGCCCCGCGATGCGCAACAGGCCGCGCACATCGCTCTGTGGTGGGCCGCAGAAGTACACCGTGTTGCCGCGCTCGGCCAGGGCCTGGGCGAAGTGGTGTTTGCTCATGTGCAGGCCTTCCCACGGCTCGGGGGAGATCAGCAGGATATGCCGTCCGCGCAGTTCCATCAGCGGGGGATGCCGTAGAGCGCCTCCAGGGCCTCCATCTTGCGCTCGATGGAGAGCAGCGGCCGCAGGTAGCGCACGTTCGCCTCCGCGAAGCCCGCGCGCTGCGCGGCATCCGGCCGTTCGCGCAGCCAGTGTCGCAGGCCTTCGAGGATGGCGGCGCTGTCCTTGAACGGGACCAGGTGCACGCCCTGGAGCTGTCGCGGATCGAGCTCCGCCATGATGCCCGACGCGGTGAGCACGCTGGGCGCCCCGCTCACCAGGGCCTCGGTGTACACGAAGCCGAAGGCCTCCGACCGCTGGTCCTCGGGCACGTGCACGAACACATCGAAAGCATGGAAAAGCTCGTCCACCAGGGGTTCGAACACCACGGTGCGCCAGTTCTTCCGTGGCAGCGCGTCGAGCTGCCGCTGGTAGCGTTCCAGCTGCCCCGAGCCCTGCCAGTTGAAGAGCATCAGGTAGGCTTCCGGCTGCTCTTGCAGCAGCGCGGCGAAGGCCGCGATGGCGTGGTCGAGACCCTTCCATTCGAACGGGCGCGCGATGATGCCGATCACCGGCCCCATGCCCGGCCGGTCCAGCCCATAGCGGGCGCGCAGCAGCGCCAGGCGCTCCGGATGCGGGCGGTGCGGCGCCGACAGGTCGAAGCCGTGGTGCACGACGACGACCTTGTCCGGCCGCACGCCCTCCTGTTCCACCAGCACCTCCTGCGCCACGCGCGAAACGGCCATGATGCGGTGCGCCAGCGCGTTGCACACGCGGTCGTAGAGCACGCCGATGAACGGATGGTACTTGTGGTTGTGCAGCGTGTGGTGGCGCGTGTGCACCGCCAGCGGCACGCCGGTGAGCCGCGCCGCGAGCAGGCCCAGGAGGGAGGCGTCGAGCAGGTTCGTGTTCACCACGTCCGGCCGCATCGTGCGCATCAGGCGCATCAGCGCGCGCAGGCACGACCAGGCGTTCTTCTTGCCCGCATAGGGGATGGTGACGCAGGCATGGCCCCGGCTCCGGATGTGGCGTTGCACCGGGCTGTCCGGGTCGTTCAGCAACAGCACCACCACCAGTTCCGAGCGGCTGCCGTCCCAGTGGTCGGCCAGGGTGTTGAACTCCTTGCTCTCGTCCACCAGCGAGAGCAGGTACATCACCTTCTTCCGGCGGGCGGTGCTCATGGGGCGGGGACGAAGTGGCGGCGCACGTCGGTCAGCAGGGTGTCCATGTCGCGGTGCGCGAAGATGCGGGCTCCCGAGAGCTTCGGGTAGATGGTGCGGAACTCGCCGAAGAAATGTTCCTGGCCCTTGCGCGAGAGGATGATGTTCGTTCCCCCGAAGCAGCTGGCCAGCGTGGCCGTGCCGCCATGGATCGAGAGGAAGCGCTCGCATTCCGCGTACACGAGCAGCTGCAGGTGGTTCAGGTCGTCCGCCTGCACGGCCGGGTGGTCCATCAGGTCCTCCAGCAGCACCACGCCGGGGAACTCCGCGCGGACCATCGGCTTGTCGCCCAGGTCGAGCACGGCGCTCTCGTCGTTCACGATGCGCGCCGCGGAAGGCCGGTTGTAGATCACCTGGTAGTGCGGGGCCAGCAGCGTGAACAGGGTGCGCAGGTCGTCGAGCGAGAAGAACGACACCGGCGGGCCGCCCCATTCCGAGTTGTAGCGGTTGGCGATCACCACCGTCGGCCGGTCGAAGAGGCGCAGGCCGGCGAACCGCGCCTTGTACGGCACGGGGGCCCACTTCGACAGGTCGTAGCGGAAGCTATGGTCCTGTGCGTTGGGGATCTCGGCCGGGAAGTCGAAGTCGTTCCAGCGGCGGGTGGTGAAGCGCTCCTCGTGCCGCGGGCTGAAGAAGTAGAGCGCGCGCGTGCCCCGGCTGCTCACCGTGCGGTCGAGCGTGCCGTTGAGGTGGTGCCAGTATGCGTACGGCAGCACGAACTTGAGCTCGGGCGAGAACTCGCCGTCCCAGGTGATGGTGCGGTAGGGTGCCCGCGTGATGCGGTCGCGCCACCAGTAGCGCAGCTGGTACAGGCGGCCCACACAGCCCTGGCGGAGGAAGACGAGCTGTTCCGGCGGCACGCGCCACCACCGCAGGCGCGCATAGGCCGTGATGCACTTGCCCAGGAGCCGCCGCATCGTCATGGCGGCGAAAGTAAAGGCCCGGCCCGGCGGCGCCCCACGGCTCAGAACGGGGTCCAGGTGCCCAGCACCGCCCGGCGCAGCAGGCCGAAGGCGAGGCAGGCCACGGCGATCAGTGCGCCGGTGCGCAGCGTCACGCGTGCCCAGGGCCGCCCCGTGTTGCGCAGGATGCGGCAGCTGAGGTACAGGTAGGCGCCCAGGTTCACCGCGGCGAAGGCCATCACGGTGGCGTAGGCGCTCCGCAGGTGGAGGATGCCGTAGGCCACGGCGGCCGCGTTCACCACGAAGAGCGCCAGGTAGAAGCGGAACAGGGCCCGTTCGCTGCGCTGCGCGTTGTACACCGATACGATGGGCTCCGACAGCAGGCGGAACAGGTAGAACAGCCCCATGGCCGCGGAATACACGCCGGCCTCGCGCCAGGCCTCGCCGAGGACCAGGCGGAACACCTCGTCGCCGAAGAAGGTGAGGAAGGTGAAGGGCAGCAGGCCGAGCGCGAGGAAGCGGTCGTAGAGGCGCTGGGTGAGGGGGCCCACGGAGGCCGGGTCATCGGCCTGGGCCTCGGTGATCTTCCGAAGGAACACCATCGACAGGCTGTAGCCGAAGAGGCGCAGCGGCATCAGCAGCAGGCTGCCGGCCAGGGTGAAGTGGCCCACGGCGGCCGTGTTCGCCGGGCCCGGTTCCAGGAAGGTGATGATGCCCAGGATGGGCAGCTGCGAGGCGAACAGCGCCAGCCAGCGGCCGGGGAAGATGTAGAGCGGGTATTCGCGGTAGGCCTTCAGCGTGCCGACCGCCTCCGCGCGGCCATAGCCCCGCAACAACGGCCGCAGCCCGTGCTTCCGCATGGCGGCGAAGAACCAGGCGACGGCGAGCGTGCGCACCACCAGCTCGCCCAGGATGAGGCCGTGCAGCGTGCCCTTGCGGAGCAGGCCATAGCCCAGGTTGAAGAGCCGCATGCCCACGCTCGTGGCGGGGCCGATCCGGGCATACAGCGCGAAGGCCTTCACACGCGCGGACCAGTTCACCAGCACCTGGGTGAGGCCGAGCAGGAGCACCATCGCGGGAACGGCCATGCACCAGCGCCCCATCACGCTCCAGCTGGGCAGCACCGCATAGAGCAGCGAGGGGAAGAGGCAGATGGGCGCCACCGCCACCACCACCAGCACCAGCAGCGCGATGGAGGTGCGGGCCAGGGCCTGGAACCCGCGCTCGTCCCGTGGCAGCATGAAGGCCCCCGGCAGGCCCAGCCCGGCCAGGGTGCTCAGGTTGGTGGTGATGGTGCTGAAGAGGCCGTAGATGCCGTACGCCACCGGCCCATAGAGCGCGGCCACCAGCGGGGTGAGCACGATCTGCGAGAGGATGTTCGCGAAGGCATCGCTGAAGGTGTACAGCGCGTTCCGGGCGAAGCTGCCCTTCCGCCTCACGTTCGCGATGTCGCTCCGCCAACCGCCGAGCCAGGCCCTGATGCGTTCCATCGCGTATCGTTGCGGGGACGAACTTAGGCCCATGCTCCCTCCGTCCGCTACCGAGGTGCTCCTATGCACCGGCAATCCCGGCAAGGTCGCCGAGCTGCGCGCCCTGCTGCCCCCCGGCCTGGTGGTGCGCGGGCTCACCGAGCTCGGCCTGCCCCTGGACCTGCCCGAGAACGGCACCACGCTGGAGGCCAATGCCCTGGAGAAGGCGCGCTTCGGCCACCGGCACAGCGGGCTGCCAGCCATCGCCGACGACACCGGGCTGGAGGTGGCCGCGCTGGGCGGCGCGCCGGGCGTGTACAGCGCACGCTATGCCGGCGAGGCCCGCGATGCGGCGGCCAACATCGCCAAGCTCCTGCATGCGCTCCAGGGGGTGGCCGATCGCGCCGCGCGGTTCCGCACCGTCATCGCCTGGGTGGACGATGCGGGCGAGCGCACGTTCGAGGGCATCGTCGAGGGCGTCATCACCGAGGCCCCGCACGGCACGGGCGGCTTCGGGTACGACCCCGTGTTCCGGCCGCTGTTCGCCGACCTCACCTTCGCCCAGATGGACGCGCGCCTGAAGAACGCCGTCAGCCACCGCGCGCAGGCCCTGTGGAAGCTGGCCCGCTCCCTCGCGGAGCGCGACCGGCCCTGAGCCGGAGTACCTTTCGCCGGTGCCGATGCAACGCCGCACGCTGACCGTCAACGCCGACGACCTTGGGCTGAGCCCCTCGGTGAACACGGCCATCTTCGACGTGTTCCGCGCGGGCAACCTCAGTTCGGCCACCCTCATGGTGAACATGCCGGGCACGGCCGATGCCGTGCTGCGCGCCAAGGACCATCCGGGGCTGGGCATCGGCCTGCACTTCTGCCTCACCGAAGGCCGGGCGCTCACCGGCCCTTCCGCGCTGACCGGCCCGGACGGCACCTTCCTGGACCGCCCCACGCTGGTGAAGCGCGCGTTCCAGGGGCGGGTGTCCGCAGCGGCGGTGCGCCGGGAGTTGGAGGCGCAGCTGGACCGCATGGCCGGGCTGGGCCTCCGCCCCACGCACGTGGACAGCCACCAGCACGTGCACATGGTGCCGCGCCTCTTCCAGGCGATGCTGCCGGTGCTCCGGGAGGCCGGCCTCCCGGTGCGGATGGTGGACCCGCCGGGAAGCGCGGTGCGCCTGGCGCTGGGCCGTCCCCGCAAGGCGCTCAAGCAATGGGTGAACCAGCGCTTCGCCGCCATCGACCGCGCCCGCTTCAGCGGCCGGACGAACGATGTGCTGGTGAGCATCCACGACCTCGACGAGGCCGGACCCTACGACGCCGCCACCTACGCGGGCCTGCTCGCCGGCACGCGCGCCGACCAGCGGGTGGAGGTGATGGTGCACCCGTACATCCTCGGCGACGACGTGCTCGCGCTCTACGCGGACCAGCTGGACCGCAAGCGCCCCTTCCTGCAGCGCTGCCAGGCGGAGCATGCGGCCTTGTCGCAGGGGCCCGTCTTCGGGGAGGCGCGCCTGGTCGACTTCACGGCCCCATGAGCACGCACGCGCTGTCGATCGCTCCCTTGCAGGAGGCCGACCTGCCTGCGCTGACGGCGTTCATGCGCGCCCAGGGCCAGGCGGGTGCCGACGAGGCCCACCTGCGCCATTGGTACCTGCACAACCCGGCGGGCAGCTCCGCGGTGATGCTCGCCCGCATCGCGGAGCGCATCGTGGGCATGGCCACCACCAACGACCATTGGTTCAGCGGCCCGGAGGGGCGCGTCCTCGTGGCCATGCCGCAGAAGGTGCTGACGGACGCTTCGCTCCGCGGGCAGGGCATCTTCGGCCGTGCGTACCAGGCTTCCGAGGCCGCCGGCCGCCAGCAGGGCATCGGGTTCTTCCTCACCGTCACCAATGCGGCGAGCACGCCGATCTTCCTGGAGAAGTTCGGCTACCGGCGCCTGCCCGTCCCGCGGATGCTGGTGCTGCCGCCCGCGTTCGGGCGCATCCGGGGGCACGTGACGGAGTTCATCGCCCCGTCGGAAGCCCCGGACGGCGACCGCTCCACGTGGCGGATGGAGAAGGATGAGGCCCATGTGCAGTGGCGCTTCCTGGCCTATCCGGGGAACGGCCACCTGCACCGGACGTTCCGGTTCGACGACGGCACGGGCGGGTCGGTCTTCCTGAAGCGCATGAAGCGGAAGGGCGTGCCGCTGATGCTGGTGCTGGACCTGGTGCCCTCGCATCCGGACGTCGCCCCGCGGCTGTTGCGGCAGGCGCGGCGGATCGCGGCACGGAACGGCTGCGCGGCCGTGCTGGTGCTGGCCGAGGAGCGCATGGTGCGCGCCGCCGCGGGCATGGTGCGCGCCACGGTGTCCAGCGGCTTCAACCTGTTGGTGAAAGGCCTGGACGAGGCCGGCACGCAGCGGCTCCTGGGCCAGCGGTTCGAGCTCGCGTTCGGCGACCTGGACTTCCTCTAGGCCTCAGCGGTCCAGCATCTCCTGCACCAGGGCGTTCACCGCGGGGGCCACGCCGATGCCGGCGGCCACGAGCATCTTCGGGAAGATGCTGGCCCCACTGAAGCCGGGCGTGGTGTTCACCTCGATGGTCACCACCCGGTCGCCCGTCCACATGTGGTCCACGCGCACCATGCCGCTGAGGTCGAGGGCACGATAGATGGCCGCGGAGCGCTCCTGCACGGTGCGCGTCACCTCGTCGGGCAGCGGGGCGGGGATGATCTCCTGGGTGTCGGGGGCGTGGTACTTGGCCTCGTAGTCGAAGAACTCGTGGCTGGTGCGGATCTCGCACACAGGCAGCGCCTTCACGGCACCGTCCAGGCGCAGCACGCCGCAGGTGAGCTCGCGCCCGGCCACGAAGGCCTCGCACATCACCGTATCGTCCTCGGCGAAGGCCTTGTCGAGCGCGGGCCCCAGTTCGGCGGGGGTCTTCACCTTGCTGATGCCGAGGCTGCTGCCGCTGTTGTCGGGCTTCACGAAGCAGGGCAGGCCCACCCGGTCCAGCACGTGCGCCTCGGTGCCGGCGTCGCGCCCCTGGAGCAGCACCGAGGGGGCCACGTCGAAGCCCAGCTGCCGCAGGAGGCCCGTGGTGCTGAACTTGCTCATGGACACGGCCATGCCGAGCACGCCGCCGGTCTGGTACGGCACCCCCATCAGGTCCAGGTAGCCCTGCAGCCGTCCATCCTCGCCGGGCGTGCCGTGGATGGCGATCAAGGCCGCGGCGAAGCGCTCCAGGCCCGGCCCGCGGTCGGCGGCGCAGGCGCCGCGGTCGAACGGCAGGGGCGTGCCGTCGGCGCGTTCGCAGGTCCAGGCCTCCGTGGTGATGGTGATGTAGGCGGCCTCGAAGCGGGCGGTGTCCAGGGCGTCCATCATCGTGCGGGCGCTCTGGTGGCTGATCACGGATTCGCCGGTGTATCCGCCGCGGAACACGGCAATGAAGGGCAGGGGCATGGCGTTCGGAGGATGGGCGAAAATGCGGACGGGGAGCCGGATCGCCCGGGCGCGGGCGCACCTTCTGCCAACCAGGGGATGTGGACGGTCCCGCGTGCCGGCCCGGTCTATCTTCGCCGACCGCCACCGGACGGCCTCCGGGGCACGCAACGACGCATGGCAGGCAGCAGAAAGGTCCTCCTGGTGATGGCACCCCTCGGCATCGCCGTGCTCCTTGTCCTGGGCGCATGGCTCTGGCTCGGGGCCTACACCCGGCACGACGCCAAGGCCGTGGTGCCTTCCCTGAAGGGCCTCACCATGGACGAGGCCCGGGCCCGTCTCGAGGAGCAGGGGCTCCAGGCCGAGGTGATCGATTCGGTCTACAACGACGAGGCTCCCAAGGGCACCGTGGTGGACCAGGACCCGCGCCCCGAGAAGGCGGTGAAGCCCGGCCGCACCATCTACCTGGTGATGAACGCGCAGCAGCCGAAGATGCTGAACATGCCCGCCCTGGTGAACCTGAGCAAGCGGCAGGCGATCAGCGTGCTGGAGATCCTCGGCCTGAAGGTCAAGGAGATGCAGTACCGGCCCGACCCGTGCATGGACTGCGTGGTGGCCCAGCTCTACAACGGGCAGCCCATCGCGGCCGAAGCCCGCATCCGGCGGGGCGAAGCGGTGACGCTCGTGCTGGGCAGCGGACAGAACGGCGAGCGCGTCCAGGTACCGGACGTGCGCGGGATGACCCTCGCCGAGGTGAAGGCGGTGCTCAACATGGCGTCCCTGAACCTGGGCGTGGTGGTGGAGGTGAAGGGCTGTGGCAATAGCGGCTGCGATACCGCGTTGGCGAAAGTGGTCCGGCAGTCGCCCGAGCCCATCAAGAACAACCTGATCGGGCCCGGCGGCATGATCGACGTATGGCTGACGATGGACAGCACCACCACGGCCGTGCCCGACGACGCGGACGACCATTGAACGGAAGGAACAGGCCCATGGGAACAACGAGATGGCTCTGGATGCTGGCGCTGGCCGTGGGGGCCGCGCAGCAGGTGCACGCACAGGGCGAAAGCCTCGATCCCCTGCACGCCTCGCCCCGGCCCGACACCCGCTCCTCCCTGGCCAAGGCCGGCGGGCTCCACGAGACCTTCCTGTACCAGTACCTGCCGCAGACGCTCCCGGTGGTGGACGACTTCTCCACCGACCGCATCCGGCACCTCAACGCCCAGGCGGGCGACCCGGACGTCACCCTCACGGAGACCATCTACCGCCTGGAGGTGGGCGGCATCAGCACCCCGGGCATGGCGTTCGTGACCGACACGAGCTTCCACTACACCGTCGACCTCACGCAGCCCGACACCGTCATCATCACCGAGACGGCCAACCCGACGATCGTGGCCATCGTGCGCAACGTCACCGCGTACCCGGTCACCGAACAGTCCATGGAGGTATGGCCGCCCTACACGGTCATCGACACCGTGGGCGATCCCACCACCGACACGCTGGACCTGGAGCCCACGCTCCTGCAGGATTCGATGCTGGTGTACACCGTCACCGCGGACGCGGCCACCTACACCAACCCCGACAACACGACGCGGCCGCTGGTGCTGTGGGCCGATGACGATGCCTACGTGAACGGCAACTTCCCCGAGGACCCGCCCACCATCGGGGTGGCCACGCTGGACGGCATGGACCGAACGGGCTGGCCGTACATGCCCTCCGCGCCCAATACGCAGGGCCTGGCCGACCACCTCACCTCGGTGCCCATCGATCTCCAGTTCCCCGCCGGCGACAGCATCTACCTCAGCTTCTTCTGCGAGCCCATCGGCAAGAGCGGCGACACGCAGGTGCACGCTGAGGACAGCCTCCGCCTGGAGTTCTATGCGCCCGATGAGGACCAGTGGCACCTGGTGTGGAGCCGGGCACAGGCCCTGCCGATCGTCTTCAGCCAGGTGATGGTGCCGGTGAAGGATGCGCGGTTCCTGAAGAGCACGTTCCGGATGCGCTTCAGCAACAAGGCCACATTGGGCGGCGCCATCGACCAGTGGCACATCGACTACGTCCGCCTGGGCCGCAACCGCACCTACACCGATACGGTGCTGCAGGACGTGGCCTTCGTGTACCCCGAAACGAGCCTGCTGCAGACCTACACCTCGGTGCCGTACGCGAAGTTCACGCAGGCACCGTCGAGCTACATGGCGCAGAGCGTGACGCTCACGCAGAAGAACCTCGACATTGGCGACAAGTTCATCACCTGGGGCTATGTCAGCACGGAGGAGGGCGGGGCCACGTTCACTTGCAACGGCCCGGGCAGCAACATCTCGAACAACGCCCGGACCACCTTCACCTCGGTCCATCCCGTCCTCGGCGGGCCGTGCAACTACACCTATCCCACGGCATCCACGGACGCGGCCTTCTACCGCGACGCGCTCTGGACCAACGCCACGCCCGATGCCTGTGCCTACAACGACAGCGTGGTGTTCGTGCAGGAGCTGAGCAACTACTACAGCTACGACGATGGCAGCGCGGAGGCCGGCTACAGCCTGAACGCGGCGGGCTCCAAGATGGCCTACCGCTTCGACACGCAGGGCGGCGATTCGCTGCGCGCGATCCGGGCCTACTTCGATCCCATCTTCACCTTCAACAGCATCCCGAACGATCCCACCAACGGGTCCTTCCTGATCACAGTGTGGAGCAGCCTCAGCCCGGAGACCATCATCCACCAGAACATTTCGTTCAGCAAGCCGGAGTACCACCTCTGGGGGCCGGACAAGTTCGTGGAGTACCCGCTGGACAGCACCATCCACGTGGAGAACACCTTCTACGTGGGCTGGGTGCAGACCAACGCGGTGAAGATGTACCTCGGCTTCGACAAGAACCGGGACAACCACGACAAGATGAGCTTCAATGTGGGCAATGGCTGGCAGACCACGCAGCAGGTCGGTTCCTGGATGGTGCGCCCCGTGATGGTGGCCGACGCCGATCCCTTCGCGGGCATCGAGGAACCCGCCGGATCGACCGACCTGGTGCTGCTGCCGAACCCCGCGGGTGACGCGTTCCAGCTGTGTGCCGAAGGGATGGACCGCATCGCCCAGGTGGAATTGCTGGACGCCATGGGCCGTACCGTGAAACGCTGGCGCTACGATGCGTCACCGCTGTCCGTGCAGGACGTGGCGCCGGGCCTTTACATCGTACGGGCCACCGGTCGCGATGGCGCCGCGCGCGCGCAAGGCCGCTTGATGGTGCAGCGCTGATGGACACGGAACGCTCCCCCTTCCCCGACGCGCCGGAACCATCGGACGAGCAGGAGCTCTATGAGCACCACCGCATCGTGGCCGACAAGGGCCAGGGCCTGATGCGCCTGGACAAGTTCCTGTTCGAGCACATCGCCAACGCCTCGCGCTCCCGCATCGCCGCGGCCGCGCGCAGCGGCAATGTGCTGGTGAACGGCAAGGCCGAGAAGCCCAGCTACAAGGTGAAGCCGCGCGACGAGGTGAGCCTGGTGCTGCCCTATCCGATGCGCGAGGTGGACCTGGCGCCCGAGGACATCCCGCTGAACGTGCTCTACGAGGACGAGGCCATCCTCGTGATCGACAAGCCCGCCGGCCTGGTGGTGCATCCCGGTCACGGCAACTGGACGGGCACCTTGGTGAACGCGCTGCTGTTCCACTTCGGCAAGCTGCCGTCGGCGCCGGGCCAGCCCGTGCCGCGCCCCGGCCTGGTGCACCGGCTGGACAAGAACACGAGCGGCGTGATGGTGATCGGCAAGACCGAGGAGGCGCTCACCCACCTCGCCCGCCAGTTCTACGACCGCACCAACGACCGCCGCTACCTCGCCCTGGTGTGGGGCGACTTCGACGCCGAGGCGGGCACCATCGAGGGCAACCTGGGCCGTTCGCCGAAGGACCGCACGGTGATGCAGGTGTTCCCCGAGGGCGACCAGGGCAAGACGGCCATCACGCACTGGAGCGTGGTGGAGCGCTTCACCTACCTCACGCTGGTGGAGTGCAAGCTGGAGACCGGCCGCACGCACCAGATCCGGGCGCACATGCGGCACATCGGCCATCCGCTCTTCAACGACGCGACCTACGGGGGCGACCGCATCCTCAAGGGCACGGTCTTCACCAAGTACCGCCAGTTCGTGGAGAACTGCTTCGAGCTGCTGCCGCGCCAGGCGCTGCACGCCCGCCTGCTGGAGATCGAGCATCCGGTGACGGGAGAGCGCCTGCGGTTCGAGAGCCCGGTGCCGGCCGACATGGAGGCCGTGCTGAAGAAGTGGCGGACCTACGTGGCCTCGCGGCCCTTCGAGGACAAGGGCGAGGCTTTCGACGCCGACGCGGCGGCGAAGATCAAGTAGTGTGAGCGGTCAGTCCGCGCGCTTGATGTAGCTGAAGCGATCCTTCAGCCGCAGGAAGGGCTGCTCGATGAAGCGATAGCTGAGGCTGGCCAGCAGCAGGCTCAGGGGCAGTGCCATGAGCGGCCGGAGCACGACCAATTCCCAAAGGTGCTCGTCCCAGTGCAGGTACCCCAGCACACGCAGGGTGATCAGCATGGCCACTTGATGCAGGCAGTACAGGCCGTAGGAGATGCGCCCCATGCGGACGAGCCAGGGGGGCGTGGGCAATCGGAGGAACGTCCGCCGGCCGAAGGCCTGGTAGAGGATGACCATGGCGACGAACGTCGCGAAGACGCACCGGAACAGCACCCCATTGCAGGGCAGTATGCCCATGTACAGCAAAGGCACCATCAGGTGTGCTCCGATGATCACCCACAACGGCCAGTCACGGATACGCTCCGGTCCGCCCGGAAGCGAGGCATACCACGCGGCTGCCGCGCCGATGGCCAGGTCCCCCATGCAGGAGAACGTGTGCCACAGGTGCATGGCCACCGTCGGATGCGTCCACCGGAATACGATGGACGCGGCCACGATGGCCCCGAAAAGGAGCGGCGACCGGCCCGAGGGGATGAGCAGCATCAACAGCGGCCATACCAGGTAGAATTGCTCCTCCACGGCGATGCTCCAAAGCACCGTCAGGACGGTGGAGTCCGGAAAGGCACCGCGGGCGAGGTCGAAATTGCTGCAGAAGAACACATAGTGCCAGGGATCCGCGATCTCCTGCCCGGCCATGCCCATCCAGGTCTTCACCCATTGCAGAGGTCCGAACCCGAGGAGGACGACGAAGAAGTACAGCGGCCAGATGCGCAGGACACGACGCAGCCAGAAGCGGGGCACGTCGATGCGTCCGTTCATCCGCTCCTCGCGGATAAGGAGGAACGTGATGAGGAAGCCGCTCAAGACGAAGAACGCGTTCACCCCCAGTGCGCCATTGTAGAAGACGGGCACCACGAACAGCTGCCAGAACGCCGTGGAGGTGAGGTCGGCCCGGTGGGAGAACAGGGCATGGCTCCCGAAGACCGCCAGAAAGCACAAGGCGCGGATCACGTCCAGCCGCGGCAAGGTCACCTGGTCCGGGCGTGTGGTGGCGGCCATGCGCGAATATGGCAAGGAGCGGGCGGTCTCAGGAGGCCTGCCCCTCGGCGCGCTCCATCAGCTCCAGCCAGCGCTCGCCCATGCGGTCCAGCTGGTGCACGGTGCGTTCGAGCTCGATGGACCGTTCCATCATGGCGTGGTGGTCGGTACCGCCTTGGGCCATGATCGCCAGCAGCTCTTCCTTGCGTTTCTCCAGCTGGGGCAGCTCCTTGTCGATGCGCTCCAGCTCCAGGCGCTCGCCGTAGGTGAGCTTCCTGGCCTTCGGCTTGGACGTGGCCACGGGCGTGTCCGGAACGGGCTCCGCTTTCTTCGGTGCGAGCGCCTCCTTCGCGGCGACGGCCTTGCGCTTCTGCTCCTCGCGCAGCTCGGTGTAGCTGCCCACCCACTCCTTGATGCGGCCCTCGCCCTCGAACACCAGCAGCTTGGAGCACAGCTTGTCCATGAAGAAGCGATCGTGGCTCACCACCAGCAGGCACACGTCCAGGTCGGTGAGGAAGTCCTCCAGCGCGTTCAGGGTGGCGATGTCGAGGTCGTTCGTCGGCTCGTCGAGGATGAGCACGTTGGGGTTCTTCATCAGCACCGTGCACAGGTGCAGGCGCCGGCGCTCGCCGCCGCTGAGGGTGCTCGCGTACTGGTACTGCTGCTCCTTGTCGAAGAGGAAGCGCTCGAGCAGCTGCGATGCGGAGAGGGTGCGGCCCTTCGTCAGGGGGATCACCTCGGCGATGTCGCGCACCACCTCGATGATGCGCTTGTCCTCCTTCAGCCGCAGCCCCTTCTGGTCGAAGACGCCCAGCACCACCGTATCGCCGATGGATACCGTGCCCGCGTCGGGCGGGGCCTGCGCCGTGAGCAGGTCGAGGAAGGTGCTCTTGCCGATGCCGTTGGGCCCCACGATGCCGATGCGGTCGCCGCGCTTCAGGGAATAGCTGAAGCCCTTCACGATGGGCTTGTCGCCGAAGCTCTTGGTGAGGTTGCGCGCCTCGATCACCTTGCCGCCGAGGCGCGAGGTGTTCACCTCCAGGTCCACCTGCCCGCGGTCGAAGCGGCGCGTGGCCTGCTCCTTCAGCTCGTCGAAGGCCTGCAGGCGGCTCTTGCTCTTGGTGCCGCGGGCGCGGGGCATCTTGCGCACCCACTCCAGCTCGCTGCGCATCAGCGTCCTCAGGTGCTGCTGCGTGGCGGCGCGCACCTCGTCGGCCAGCGCCTTCTTCTCCACGTAGTAGCTGTAGTTGCCCTTGAAGCGGGTGAACTCCCCGAACTCCATCTCGATGATCTCGTCGCAGACATTGTCGAGGAAGTAGCGGTCGTGCGTCACCAGCAGCAGCGTCACGTTGGGCGCGCCCAGCTCGTCCTCCAGCTGCTCGATCATGTTCAGGTCGAGGTGGTTGGTGGGCTCGTCGAGGATCAGCACGTCGGGCATGTCGATCAGCACCTTGGCCATGGCCACGCGCTTCTGCTGGCCGCCGCTGAGGGTGTTCACCGGCTGTTCCAGGTCGCGCAGGCCGAACTGGAAGAGCAGGCGCTTCACACGGGCCTCATGGTCCCAGGCCTTCAGCTCCTCCATGCGGTCGATCGCCTGCTGCATCACGGCGCCTTCGGCGTGCCGCGCCACCGCGTGCTCATAGGCCCGGATCGCGTTCGTCACCGGGTCGTCGCGGTCCAGCATCTCGTCCACCAGCGAATGCGCGGCGCTCATCGACACGCTCTGATCGAGGTAGCCCACGCGCAGCCCCTTGTTGAAGGTGATGTTGCCCGTGTCCGGCCTCTCCAGCCCGGCGATGCATTTCAGCAGGGTGCTCTTGCCGGTGCCGTTGCGCGCCACGATGGCGGTCTTCTGCCCCTTCTCCAAGCCGAAGGAGATGTCGCTGAAGAGCTGGCGCGGACCGAAGCTTTTCGAGACGCGTTCGACGGAAAGGCAGTTCATGCGGAGGTTCGGGGTGCGCGCTGGGCGCGCGAAAGTACGTCCTCAGGCCCCTGCGTGCAGGCTCAGTCGTGGTCGTCCATCAGCGCGGCGCGCTGGGTCAGCTCGTGGTAGCAGAGCACGTCGTCGGCGAAGCAGTGGATCACCATGCTCTTGCGGCTGGCGTTGGGCACGGTCATCCGCTTGCCGCCGTGCAGCAGGTTCGCGTGCCAGATCAGCACGTCACCGGGCTGCGCCAGGAACTCCACCCGATCGAAGCGGCCCTCGGCCACCGCCTTGTCCACGGCTTCCTCATAGCGCGCATAGGCATCCTCGCCGATCACGAAGCGGTTGCCCCCGTGGTCGTATGAGCCGTTGAGGAGGTAGGGCAGCTTGTGGCTTCCGGGGTGGTAGATCAGCGGCCCGTTGTCCGGGGTCATCCGCTCCAGGGCGATCCACGCGGCGCTCATGTAGCCGAGCGGGTAGGTGGTCATGTGGATCGAATCGCTGTGCGCCGCCTGCTCGCTGCCGGTGAGGAAGTTGATGCTCTGGAACACCTGCATGCGCTTGCCCAGCAGGAAGTCCATCACGTCGAGGATGCGGCGGTCGTGCACCGCGGTGCGCAGCAGCTGGCTGTGGTGGAAGGCGAACATCACCTTGCGCCCGGTGAAGTTGAAGTCGACCACCTTCTCGCGGATCAGCCGGTCCACTTCGGCGTTGATCGCGGCCACCTCCTCGGGGGAGAAGAGGCCGCGGAGGATCACGTAGCCGCGTTCGGGCCAGTGGGAAAGGGCTTCCCGCGTGGCGGCGTCGAAGCGCTGGAAGGCGGGGGCGGAGGCCATCGCCTGCGCGCCGTCGGGCCGGTCGAGCCAGGGGACGTCGGCGGAGGTGCGCGGAAGGTCCGCGCTGCTGATGGGCAACAGCACGCTGCGGGTGATGCCGTACTTGCGGTACATCCGGCGCGCATGCCGCAACTTCCGCAGGTTGAAGAGGTTCAGCAGCACATAGTTGAACTTCACCTTCCGGAGGCTTCCGTAATAGCGGTCGAGCCACTTGCGCATGGGGCCGCAAGGTAGCGCCCGGACCGCTGGGGGCAGGGACCGGGGAGCGCTGTCCGGGGATCCCGGGCCTACTGCGGGTCGTCCGGTGGTGGTGTGCCCGTGCGGGCGCCGCGCGTGTTGCCGGGCTGGTCGCCCGTTCCGGTGTCCACGCGGCCCTTCACGTCGGGGTCCAGCTCATAGGCGGCATCGCCCCCGGCGCCGGAGGATGCGCCCGTGGCGTCGGCGGCCGGTGCTTCGGCCGTTGAAGGGTGCGGGTGGAAGCCGGGGATCCCTTCCGCGGCCACGTAAGGATCCACCGGGCGGATCGGCGTCCGCGGAGAGGTTCGTTCGGGCGTGTCCATGGGGGTCGGTATGATGTTCGTGGGCCCACAAGGAACAGGCCACGGGAAGCGTGCGGAGCATCCGCCCGGTGGGGCCCGAGGTGTGAGCGATCGGGGAGCGGATCGCCCGGTCGATGGGGTGGGGATTGCCCATCCGCCCCTGTCCCCTGTGCCCTGCCCGCACGGCGAACGCGTGGCAAGGGGATCGCTGGTCAGGGGGCACCCTTTCCGACCGACCATGACCCTGTATGCCCACGACACCACCGGCAACGACGAGATGAACGCCCTGCTGCATGCGATGCTGCAGGCCGAGACGTGCGACCTGGAGACCATCGCGCTGGTGCTCGATCGGCAGGAGGAGGACGCGTCGCCCCGCTAGCTCATACCTGCTCCAGGAAGGAGCGGACCGCCCGGTCGAACGCTTCCGGCGTTTCCAGGCCCACGAGGTGTCCGGCGCCGGGCACCACCACGAGCCGGCTTCCGGGAACGGCCGCGGCCATCGCGCGGCTTTCCGTGTCCGGGATCATCTCGTCGGCATCCCCGGTGAGGACGAGCGTGGGTACGCGGATGCCGGGGAGCATCGGTCGCCGGTCCGTGCGCCGGGCCATGCCGAGCGCGGCGGCGGCCACGGCGGCGGGGCGCTGCCGCGCGATCATCGTGCGCATGTCGGCGATCAGTCCCGGTCGCGCCGCCCGGGTGGCGGCCGAGAACATCTTGGGCGCCAGCTCCTCCGCCAGTCCGGCCGTCCCTTCACGCAGCACCCGGTCCGCCGTCGCCTGGCGGCCCTTGCGCCCTTCCTCCGTGTCGGCGCCCGCGCGGGTGCTGCAGAGCACCAGCCCGCGGACCCGCTCGGGGAAAGCGGCCAGGAAGGCGAGCGCCACGTAGCCGCCCATCGAGAGCCCGGCGATCACGGCCTGCTCGATGTGCAGCGCGTCCAGCAGGTCGCACAGGTCCCGCGCATGGTCCTCCATGGTGCACACCGGGCGGTCGTCCGCCCATGCACCGAAGCCGCGCAGGTCCGGGGCGATCACGCGGGCCGCATCGGCCAGTCCGGCCAGCTGGGGTGCCCACAGCGTGCGGTCGTGGGGAAAGCCGTGGATCAGGAGGAGCGGGGTGCCGGTACCGGCCTCGTCGTGGTGCATGTCCTGCAAAGAACGCGAACGGGGGCAGGACCGTTCGGTCCGTGTCAGTCCCGCTCGTCCAGCAGCGTCCGGATGTCCGCGATCGCCTGGTCCACCTGCTTCGCCGAGGTACCGTCGTAGAAGCCGCGGAGGCGCCCCTGCGGATCGACGAGCACGAAGTTCTCGGTGTGCACGAAATCCTGCGGCCCGCCGTCGCCGTGGTCGAGGGCGGCGAAATAGCTGGTGCGGGCCAGGGCGTAGATCTGCTTGCGGTCGCCGGTGAGCAGGCGCCAGCGCGCATGGTCCGCGCCGTACTGCTCGGCATAGGCCTTCAGCGTCGCGGTGGAGTCGATCTCCGGGGTGACCGAATGCGAGAGCAGCAGCACGCGGTCGTCGGTACGGAAGGCATCCTGGACGCGCACCATCTGGGTGCTCATCTTCGGGCAGATGCTGCCGCAGGTGGTGAAGAAGAAGTCCACCAGCAGCACCTTGCCCTTCACCGTGGCCAGGGTGACGCTGTCGCCCGCCTGGTCGGTGAGGTGGAAGTCGCTGATGTGGTGCTCGCCCTGTTCCCCGCGCACCGAGGCGTCCACCAGCCGCGGGTCGAGCTGCGAAGGGTGGTACACCGGCAGCCGCCCGGAGGGACGCAACAAGGTGTAGCCGATGACGACGGCGACGAGGAACAATGCTGCGAAGAGCAGGGCACGGACGAGGAGGGGGGAGCGCACGGTGGGACAAAGGTCCGCCGATCGCGCGGAACCCCGCTCAGCGTTTCTTCACCTCGTGCTGGTAGGCGATCGCGAAGATCCAGCGGTGCTTCGGCGAGGGCAGCCCCAGTTCGCGGTCGTAGCGCACGGCCAGCTCCACTCGGTGCCGCTTCTTCTTGTCCAGGGCGGTGCCCGTGCCCACTTCGTAGCGGAGGCCGATGAGGCGGTTCCCGGTGTGGTGCAGCGCCGTGAAGCTCTCCACGCTCACGTGCGGATCGAACCGGCACCTCGGCACGTCGTACTCCACCGCGAGGCGGTTGCGGAACAGGGTGCGGTAGCGCACGGGCGCCACGAAGTCGTGCTGGAAGGACGGCCGGTAGTCGAGGTCGAAGCGGCCCTTCTTCACGGTGACGAGGGCCTGCACGTCCACGCGGTGCGAATTGCTGGTGTAGCGGTCGCGGAAGTTGTAGCGGTATTCGGCGCCCACCCGCAGGAAGTCGGTGAGGCGGTAGCGCAGGCCGGCCATGGTGTACACCAGCTTGCTCGAGGTGAGGTTCTCGTTGCCGCGGTAGCCCACCTCGCCGAGGACGCGGAAGCGGCGGTAGAACTTGCGCTCGTACACCTGCCCGCTCTTCTTGGCGAAGGGCTTCCATTCCAGGCCGGCGCTCAGCCAGAGCTCCGCATCGGTGGAATGCCGCAGCATGGGCCGCTCCTGTGCGTGCACGCACGCCGCTGCGCCCAGCAGCAGCCCCAGCAGCACGATGCGCGGGCCGCGGGTCACCAGTTCTCCACGGTGATGGTGGGCACGGTCACCACGTCCTTCTTGTCGCTGATGGTCACCGTGCGTTCCACGGCCACGGAGCCGCCGGGGCAGTCGCACTCGCCGAAGGTGTATACGCGGTAGTCGCCCTTGCGCAGCCAGGAGAACACGAAGAGGCCATCGGGCCCCGTGCGCACGTCGTCGTCGTGGAAGTCGTGGTCGCCATAGGCGATGTAGACGCGCGCTTCCTGGTAGGGGTAGGGGTCGCCCACCGGCTGGCCGGCGGCGTTCACGTCCTGCCGCAGCACGATGCCGCGGATCTCGGCCTTACCCCCTTCGCCGGGTTCCTTCTTGCAGGCGGGGAAAAGCAGCGCAGCGGCCAGGAGGCCGTACAGGGTGGTCCGCATGTTCCGCAGGTTAGTGCGGTGTGAAAATAAGGTGAAGCGGCCCTCAGTTGCCGGCATAGAGCCCCTCCACCACCGCGGCATATTTGGCGAGGATGGGTTTCCTGCGGAGGCTCAGCTTGGGGGTCATCTCCCCGCCGTCCACCGACCATTCCGTGGGCAGCAGGGCGATCTTCTTCACCTGCTCCCAGTGGCCCAGGCCCTCGTTCACCCGCTGCACCTCGGCGAAGATGCGCTCCACGATGCGCGGCTCCTTCACCACCTGCTCGTTGCTGGTGTAGGGGATGCCCTTCAGTGCGCAGTAGTCCTTGAGGAAGGGGAAGCTGGGCACCACCAGGGCGGCGGGGAACTTGCGGTTCTCGCCGATCACCATGGCCTGCTCGATGAAGCGCGAGCCCTTCAGCTTGTTCTCGATCAGCTGCGGGGCCACGTACTTGCCGCCGCTGGTCTTGAACATCTCCTTCTTGCGGTCGGTGATGCGCAGGAAGCCTTCGGCGGTGAGCTCGCCGATGTCGCCGGTGTGGAGCCAGCCGTCGGCATCGAGCACCTCGGCGGTGAGCTCCGGCTCGCGGTAGTAGCCCATCATCACGCTGGGCGCCTTCACCAGCACCTCGCCGTCGGGCGCGATGCGCACCTGCACGTTCTCCAGGGGCCTGCCCACGGTGCCGAAGCGGAGGCCGTCGTTGCGGGCGTCGTTCACGCTCACCACGGGCGAGGTCTCGGTGAGGCCATAGCCTTCCATCAGGGGCACGCCGGCGGCGTTGAAGATGCGCGCCAGGCGCGGCTGCAGGGCGGCGCTGCCGCTGGCCACGCAGCGCACCTGGCCGCCGAGGGCCTCGCGCCACTTGCTGAACACCAGCTTGCGGGCCACGGCCAGCTGCAGGTCGTACCACGGGCCGCGGCCCTTCACCTCGTAGCGCTCGCCCAGGTCGAGCGACCAGAAGAAGAGCTTCCGCTTGAGGCCGGTGAGCTGCTCGCCCTTGGCCAGGATGGCGTCGTAGATCTTCTCCAGCAGGCGCGGCACGGCGGTGAACACCTCGGGGCGCACCTCCTTGATGCGCGCGCCCAGCTCGTCCAGCGTCTCCTGGAAGCGCACCTGCATGCCGGCCCGCATGTAGAGGTACATCAGCATGCGCTCGTAGATGTGGCACAGCGGGAGGAAGCTGATGGCGCGCGCGCCGCTGCTCACCGGCAGGCGGTGCATGCTGGCCTCCACGTTGCTCAGGATGTTGTCGTGGCTCAGCATCACCCCCTTGGGCCGGCCGGTGGTGCCGCTGGTGTAGATGATGGTGGCCAGGTCCATGCGTTCCACCCGGGCCATGTGGGCCTCCAGCGTGGCGCGCCCCTCGGCGCCCTTCCCGAGCAGTTCCTTCCAATGCGGCGTGCCGGGTACGGGGTCGAAGGTGAACAGGTGCGCGAGCGAAGGCACCTGGGGGCGGGCGGCGAGGGCCTTGGCCAGGATGTCCGGGTTGCTCACGAAGAACGCCTTCGTCTCCGAGTGGTGCAGCACGTACGCGTAATCCTCCGCGCTGCTGGTGGGGTAGATGGGCACGCTGATGGCCCCGATGCGCAGGATGGCCTGGTCGAGCAGGGCCCATTCGGCGCGGTTGCCGCTGGCCACGGCCACGCGGTCGCCGGGGCCGATGCCGATGGACATCAGGCCGAGCGCCAGCGAGGTGGCGGTATCGATGAACTCTTGCGTGCTGTACGTGCGGAGCACGCCGCCTTCCAGCGAGGCCACGCACATGGGCTGCGGGTAGGCCGCGAGCTGGTGATCGGCGATGTCGAACAGCCGCTGGACGTCCGTCATTTGATCTCGCAGTCGAACGACAGCGTGACGCCGCGCATGGTGATGCCGTTCTTGAAGTTGAAGCGCTGGGTCACGGTGGTGGTGCGGCTCTGGTCGAGGTAGAAGATCTTCTCCACGCGCTTGTTGTCCTTGTCCTTGCCGGCCTTCAGGTCGATCTCGAAGATCAGGTTCACGGCGGAGTCCTTCAGGCTGCTGCGGGCGGAGTTGTGCGTGTTCACCTTCGCCCAGATCTTGGCCTGCAGGTCGCCCGAGGCGAGGATCACGGCGCGGTCCGCCCCTTCGGCCTTGTCCAACTGGATGGTCACGTCCTGGCCGGTGACGGTGTTGTCCTTCTCGACGGCCTTCACGTTGGTGATGACGATCTGCGTCTGGGCCATCAGCGCGGTGGAGGCGGCGAGGGCGAGGGAGAATGCAAGGTGGCGTAGCATGGGGCGGATTTGGGTCAAAGGTGGCAAAGCGGCAATTTCGCCGTCCGACCACCCAAAATAACGTTCCGCCATGAACACCAACTTCCGTTCCATGCTGATCGGCGCCGCCATCGCCGCGTCCCTCCTGATCGGCTACAGCTTCCGCCCCGCCCCGCAGGCAGCCAGCTACACCTACCGCCAGTTCTCCACCATCGAGAGCGTGGTGCCCGGCGGCCTGGGCCGCTCCCGCATCATCATCAGCGACGATGCGCAGCAGGAGGTCGGCAAGGACCTGATGAACTTCTACAGCCTCACCGGCATCAACTTCAAGAACGTCGCCAACAACGACAAGCTCATCGTGGACAACATCAACCAGTACACCGCCGAGGGCTGGGAGCTCTACACGGTGACCGCCGGTGTGCAAAGCCCCAGCGACAAGGGCGGCAACGGCATCTTCATGACCCGGTACCTCTTCCGGAAGCCGTCCTAGGAGCGTCCGTTGTCGGGCTCTGACGATCGGGATCCGACGGCCGATGCACGTGCGGAAGCCCCTTGGCCATCGCCAAGGGGCTTCTGCGTTGATGCAACACCGGGAGCGCAGCGGCCCGTACCTGTCCGAGCGACCCTCAGTGGGCGCCGCTTCCGACCCCTTGTGGCGCAAGGCCGCCAGCGCTCCCCGTGGTGTGTATGGTACCCGACCCCTGGGTCTGGAGCTGGAGCGGCCCTTCGCTGTGCACGAAGGCATCGCCCGAGCCGATGACGGCCACCTTGCCCCCATTGGCGTTCAACTCGCTGGCGCGCACGTTGCCCGATCCGGTCACCGTCACGTCCACCCTGCCGGTGGTGCCGCTCGCGGTGAGGTCGCCACTGCCCGTGACCCACAGGGTGGAGGTGCCTGTGACGTTCACGCGTTCGCAGGTCGCCACGCCGGAACCGGCCACCAGCACCTTCAACGAGCCGGCCTGGGCCATACGCCCCACTTCGGCGACGCCCGATCCCACCACGTTCACTTCGGCGGCTTCGGTGGTCCCTACGTCCTCGATCCGGATGCTGCCCGATCCCCGCACCGACATCTTCAGGGCCGTGGCATCCGGAACGCGCTCCAGGGTGATGTTGCCCGACCCCATGACGTTGAGGTCGAGCTTGGCCGTGGTCGGGAGGTCGGTACCGTGCAACGAGCCGGACCCCATCACATCGAGGAGATGCACCAGGGGCATGCGCACGGTGAAATCCATGGGCCCGCAGGTGCGCCGGGAACGTCCCACGATGAGGTAGTCCAGCTCGAGCACGCCGTTCTTCACCTGCACGTCGAGTTGTTGCAGCGCTTCTTCCGGACCGGTGGCGGTCACGGAGAAATCACCGACCTCCAGCGTCACGTTCATGGCACTGACGACCTTGATCCCGGTGAAGTCACGCAGGTCGAACCGGCGCTCGTTCGCTGCTTTCGGCTGGCGGACCGGTGCATCCGGCAGGGTTGGGGCATGGGATACGGCCGGTGGGGGCAGCACGGCCATGGGAACGGTCGGTGGCTCAACGGGCGGGATGGCGTTCGGCGGAGGGGACGGGGCCGCTACGGACGGGGCAGGCTGCACTTGGCCCGCCGATCCCCTGGTCGGTATGGTCAGCACCACGGCGGGTGCCTCTTCGGGTGCCGCGGGCAACGGAGCTTCCAGCTCGGGTCCTATTCCGGCCAGCGGCGACCGGGTCGTGGTCGTTGCGGGATCGCCACCGCTGAACAGGTGGATGCCGGCTCCGACGAGCAAGGTGCCTGTGATGGACATGAGAATGGTGTTGAGGTTCGTTCTGAGCGTGGCCAGCCACAGGGTGAGGCCCGTGGCGATGGGGAAGGCCGCCACCATGCGGTCGACCTGCTCCAGGCTCACCTCGGTGGGCAGCTCACGGAGCTGGTCCAGCAGCGGTGCATCGTCGTCCGGGTGGCTCATAGCATCAGGCCGGTCAAGGTGTTCAGCAGGTCGGCACGCACCGGGCGGGCACGTCCTTCGAGCATGCTCCGCAACGTGGTCCGGGCACGGCTCACGCGGGTCTTCACCGCGTTCTCGTTGGTGCCCTGGATCGCAGCGATCTCGGCCATGGACAGGCCGGACACCTCGAAGAGCACCAGCGCATCGCGTTGCGCGGAAGGCAGCTTGTCCAAGGCACCGTAGAGGATGCCGACATCCACCAACATCTCCGCACTGGCCCCGCGTTCCTTCAGCCGTTCGGACCGCTTCTCGAAACGGTCGGCATTGCGGCGGTCCAGCCGCCATGCGCTTACGGCCCGGTTGCGTGCGGCGCGCAGCAGGTAGTGCAGCAGTTCGTCCTTCCGACGGATGCGCTCGAACCGCTGGAAGGCGCTCAGCAGGACATCCTGCATCAGGTCCTGTGCGTCCATGCGTCCATAGGCCAATGCCGAGCAGTACCGGGCGAAGGGCTCGTGGCAAGGCGCGTAGGCCTTCATGAACTCGGTGCGTGCGTCGTCCGGTGACACGGTCCCCTGGGCTTTGGAAAGGATAGTCGCGGAAGTCCCCGAAAGGTTACACGGCGGTCGGAAAAAGAACGGGTTCAGCCCTTGGCCGCTTCCAGCGCGGCGAGGTAACGCTCGATGTACGTGTCGATGTGCCTGGCCTTGTACTGCATCACGAAGCGCGGATGCTCCAGGGTGATGATGCGGCCGAAGAGCGCAAGCCGGTCGTTCAGTCGCTGCAGGTACTGCGCGTTCTTGCCCGTGCCGATGCAGAGCACCGTGCCCGTGCGCATGCCGCAGCCGATCAACGTGCGCAGCCAGTGCTCCACGAAGGGCGTGATGGCGCGTTGCAGCGCGGGATCGTCGTAATAGTTCAGGTTGACGGGCGTACCCTTCGGGCCGGTGCGCGTGAAGCCGAGCGGGCAGATGGCCTGGATGTAGACGTCGCGGTAGAAGGCCTCCGCGCCGCCGGCGGCCCGCACCACACGGTAGATGAAGTCGCTGCTGGGCTCGTGCGTGCGGAGGCCCTTCACGGGGATGCCGAGGTCGCTCTCGCACCGCTTCGTGTCGGTGAAGCAGATGCCGGTGCTGCCCGCCCCCAGCCGCCCCGGGTTGATGCCGAGCATCAGCGTGCGCGGCGCGTCGTCGTGGAAGAAGCGGTGGTGGAAGGCTCGGACGATGCGGCCGACCTCCGCGGCATGTTCCCCGCGCAACGGGTCCAGCACCTGCACGTCCGGGGGAAGCGGCACGCCCTTCAGCGACACCTTTTCGATGAGGGCGATCAGGCGGTCGTCCAGCATCAGGGCTCGAAGGGTGTCAATCGGTCCCAGGAATCCACGCCGAACACCTCCCAATAGCGCGCCTTCGTCATGCCGTCCCAGCGGATGATGGTGGCCAGGTATTGCCCCTGCTGGAAGAGGTTGAGGTGCACGCCGGCGAGGATCACCGTGGCATAGAGCAGCCCGGCGGCCTTCGGGAGGGCGAGGACGCGCGCGGACAGCGTCGCGATGGGCAGGGCCAGCAGGGCCAGCGCGGGCACCAGGGCCCGGCAGCCGAAGGAGCCGCCGTAGGCCCAATCGTGCCAGCAGAAGATCACGTACACCGCGGGGACGAAGTAGGCCAGCACCGGAATGGCGAGCGGGCGGAGGCGGCGGTCGGCGAGCATCACCACCAGGCCGATGGCGCCCAGCGCCACCAACGGCGAGTACACGAACCAGCCCTTGCGGTAGCTGAAGAGGCCGTCGAGCACGTGCGGGTCCCGGAAATCGAACCCCTCGTTGACGTAGGAGAAGAACACGAAATGGCCGGTGGTGGCCTTCCAGTAGGCCAGCTGCGGCAGCACGGCCGCCAGCCCGCAGGCGGCCAGCACCAGCAGGTGGCCCGGGTGGGCGCGCACCAGGGCCTTCTTCGCTGCGAGGGCGGGGCCGGGCCAGGCGTTCCAGCAGAGGGGCACCAGGAGGACGAGCCCGTCCACCGGGCGGGTGATTACCGTGAGCCCCAGCGCCAGCCCGATGACGGCCGCGGTGCCGGGCCTCGGCGTGCGGTGCCACTGGTCCGTCCGCTCCAGCACCAGGGCGAAGAGGAAGAAGAGGTAGCCATGGCTCATGCCGGGCTGCGCCGTGGCGTAGAAGAACAGGTTGGTGCCGAAGCCGATCGCGATCAGGGCCAGGGCGGCGGCGCGGTCATCGCCGTGGCGCAACAGCAGGCGCCGGAGCAGGAAGAGGCCGAAGGTGACGAAGAGGGCCGTGGATACGCCGATGGCCAGCTGGTAGGGCACCGAATAGCCGTCGGCCGCATAGGCCGTGCCCGGCAGGTGGGCGTAGGCATGGGCCACGAGGAAAAGCGGCAGCTGGAAGAGGGCCGTGCCGCAGGGGTACTTGATCAGGTCGTGGCCCGTGGCAGGCAGGCGCGTGATGCCGAAGCGGCGCTGGCCGGGATCGCCCGGGTGCAGCACCGCCGAGTCCAGCGCCTGCACGTAGGACAGGTCGCGCAGGTCGTGGTGGATGATCGCCGCGGGCAGGTAGTGGTGGTAGCCCTCCACGTCCCAGGTGAGGATGCGCAGTTGCTCCCAGAAGCGCAGGCGCTCCACCTCGTGCAGGGTGGCGTAGCCGAACAGCAGGCACACGATCAGGCTCCACAGGCCGCGGGTCCACGGGCGCTTCGGGCGGTGGAGGGCGTTCATCGTCCGGGCGTCACTTCGGGGCCTTCGCGTAGATCCAGAGGCCCACGATGCCGAAGAGCACATTGGGCAGCCACACGGCGAGGGTAGGGTCGAAGTTCGAGTTGGTCGCGGCCACGGTGGTCATCTTCATGGCGAACACATAGAGCAGGCAGAGCACCACGCCGAGCACCAGGTGCACGCCGGTGCCGCCCCGCACCTTGCGGCTGGCGATGCTCACGCCGATCAGGGTGAACACGTAGGTGGCGAAGGGGTAGGCCGTCCGCTGCTCCTTCTCCACCTCGTAATAGGCCACCGTGCTGCCGCCGCGCGCCTTCTCGGCCCGGATGAAGTCGGCGATCTCCGTGCGGTCCAGCGCGGCGGCGATCGCCAGGCGCTGCCCCAGGTCCGAGGGCTTCAGCGCGATCGTCGTGTCCAGCACCGCGCCCTTGCGGATGCGCTCCTGCGCCACGATGGTGCCTTTCACCGTGTCGAGCTCGGCGCCCTGGGCCAGGCTGTCGCGGTCCGCAGGGATCTCGCGGATCATGTAGTCATGTACCGTCCACCGGTTCGTCGTGCTGTCGTACACCGCGCGGTCGCTGAGCAGCTTGGCGCGCAGGGCGCCGTTCTCCCAGCGTTCCAGGCTGAACCGGTAGCCGGTGAGCTTCGGCATGTCGAAGGTCTCGAAGTACACGATCTCCCCGGGCGCGATCTCGCGCAGCACGTGGTTCTCCTCCAGCTTGTAGGTGCTCCAGATGTGCGCTTTCTCGAAGGCGAGGCGGGTGCGGTTGGCGTGGGGGAGGAGGAACACGTTCACGTAGAGCGAGATCGCGGTGAGGATGGTGGCCGCGATGAAGAAGGGGCGCATGAAGCGCGGGAAGCTCACCCCGCTGCTCAGCGAGGCGATTACCTCGCTCCGCCCGGCCATGCGGCTGGTGAAGAGCAGCACGGCGATGAAGATCAGCAGCCCGCTGAAGAGGTTGCTGTAGTACAGGATGAAGTTCACGTAATAGTCCACCACGATCTCCAGCACCGAGGCCGAGGTCTTGGCGAAATCCTCCGTCTTCTCGCTGATGTCGAACACCACGGCGATGGCCATGATGAGCACCAGGATGAAGAAGAAGGTGCCCAGGAACTGGCGGATGATGTACCGGTCGAGGGTCTTGAGCATCGTGCGTTCTTGCGCAGTATCGGGCCCGAGGCTCGAAGCTAGGGGCTTGGGTTCAACCGGTGATCCGTTGCTTCAGCTTCGGGAGGAGCGCGCTCTTCCAAGCAGCGAACGTGCCGTCGAGGATGTGCTGCCGGGCCTCGTTCATCAACGACACATAGAAGGCGAGGTTGTGCAGGCTGGCGATCTGCAGGGCGAGGATCTCGTTGGTGACGAAGAGGTGGCGCACCACGGCCTTGCTGTAGAACGTGTCCACCCAGCAGGTGCCGTGGGGGTCGAGGGGGCCGTGGTCGTCGGCCCAGGCCTTGTTCTTGATCTGCAGGATGCCCTCGCGGGTGAAGAGCATGCCGTTGCGGCCGTTGCGGGTGGGCATCACGCAGTCGAACATGTCGACGCCCAGGGCCATGTTCTCCAGCAGGTTCCAGGGTGTGCCCACGCCCATCAGGTAGCGCGGCCGGTCGGCCGGGAGGATGTCGCAGCACAGCTCGGCCATGGCGTACATCTCCTCCTCGGGCTCGCCCACGCTCAGCCCGCCGATGGCATTGCCGTAGGCGCCCTTGCGGGCGATGTATTCCGCGCTCTGCCGGCGCAGCTCGGGGAAGGTGCTGCCCTGCACGATGGGGAAGAGGGCCTGCTCGTACCCGTACTTGGGCGCCGTGGCCGCGAAGCGCGCGAAGCAGCGGTCGAGCCAGCGGTGGGTGCGGTGCATGCTGTCGGTGGCGTACGCCAGGTCGCACGGCCAGGGCGTGCACTCGTCGAAGGCCATCACGATGTCGGCGCCGATGCTGCGCTGGATGTCCATCACGTTCTCGGGCGTGAACAGGTGCTTGCTGCCATCGATGTGGCTGCTGAAGCGCACGCCCTCCTCGGTGATCTTGCGGATGTCGCTGAGCGAGTGCACCTGGAAGCCGCCGCTGTCGGTGAGGATGGGGCGGTCCCATCCGTTGAACCGGTGCAGGCCGCCGGCGTGCTCCAGCACCTCCGTGCCCGGGCGCAGGTAGAGGTGGTAGGTGTTGCTGAGCATGATGAGGGCGCCCACGTCGTTGCGCAGCTCGCGCACATGCACGGCCTTCACCGCGCCCAGCGTGCCCACGGGCATGAACACCGGGGTGGGCACGGTGCCATGGCCGGTGTGCAGCTCGCCCGCGCGGGCCTTGCTCTTCGGGTCGGTGGTGAGGAGGGTGAAGTCCATCGGGGCGCGAAGATGCGAAGCGGGTCAACGGAAAAGGAACCGCATCCGCCATAGGTGGACCGCGTGGGCCAGTCCACGTTCATCCGGAGTACAGCGTTCGTATCCGCCCGCGCCGAAGAGCGACAGCATTTCCACGTTGATCCTGGAGGCCAGGGGACCGATATCCGTGGATGATCGAAGGTCCTGGATGAGGCTGCAGACCAATGGCTCGTACCGGTACTTGGCCATGCTCACCGTCAAGGGGCCTTTGGAGAGGTGGGGCAGCACCTGTTCCCAGCGGTCGGTGACCAGCAGGATGACATCGGCGTCCTCGATCAGCCGAACAGGGGGGCCTTGAAGGACCCGTGCCGGGTCATAAAGGATGAACAGCCGGGTCAGTTCCTCGAAGCGTTGCCCATGTGTTGCTTTCGCCTCATCGACTTCCGCAGAGGTGACCCCGTGCCGCCCTGACCGTATTTGCCGTTCACGTAGTGTCCGGTCCATTCTGTCTTCGTTCCGTCGCTTGCGGACGATCAGCACGATCACCGACAGCAGCACCAGCACCAGAGCGGGCAGGAATGACGTGCCAGGCCGGCCGGCCTGGCTTGCGGCAAGTTCCATGATCTCCTGGGGCGACGGGGCGGACACGGGTCGAAGATGGCGGGCCTTTCCGTCCGGTGCATCCATCCACGCCGCCCCTGTTCATAACTGCCCCCCTTCCCGGCCTCCCCGCCCAGGGGGGGCGGATAGCTTCGCCCTCCGTACCACCGCCGCGCCGGGCGCGGCACCCGTTCGCTTGATCGCCACCTACGTCCTGTACCTCATGGTCGTCGCCCTCGTGGTGCTGGCCTTCTTCCACCTGGTCATCTTCAGCCGCCTGGCCTTCCGCGAGCAGCAGGTGGAGCCCGACCGCAGCCTGCCCGTGAGCGTGGTGGTGTGCGGCCGCAACGAGAGCGCCTCCCTCCAGCAGCTCATCCCCCTGCTGATGGACCAGGACCACCAGGAGTTCGAGGTGGTGGTGGTGAACGACCGCAGCGAGGACGACACCTGGGACGTGCTGCAATGGATGAAGCCCGAGTACCCGCGCATGCGGCCGGTGAACATCCAGGCCGACGAGAAGTTCAGCTACGGCAAGAAGATCGCCCTGGGCGTCGGGGTCCGCAGCGCGAAATACCCGCACATCGTCCTCACCGATGCGGACTGCATGCCGGTGGGCCGCGACTGGATCAGCACCATGGCGGCCGGCTTCAAGGACGGCAAGCAGATCGTCATCGCCCACAGCCCGTATGAGCGGCACGACGGCTTCACCAACCTGCTCGAGCGCTACGACGGCTTCACCAAGGCGATGCAGTACATCAGCTTCGCGCAGGCGGGCTTCCCCTACATGGGCGTGGGGCGCAACCTGGGGTACACGCACGAGGTCTTCTTCAGCGCCAAGGGCCCCCGCCGCCACCAGCAGCTGATGAGCGGCGACGACGACCTGTTCATCAACGAGGTGGCCCGGGCGAAGAACACCACCGCCATCGCCGACGGGCGCTCGTACATGACCACGCGCGCCACGCCCGACCTGGTGACCTGGATCCACCGCAAGCGCCGCCACTACACCACGGCGCGGTTCTACCGGTTCGGGCACAAGGTGCTGCTCACCCTCCTGCCCGGGGCGCGCATGCTGCTGTGGGCCACCATCCTCTACCTCCTCTTCACCGGGCACGTGCTCGCCGCCCTGGCGGGCCTGTTCGTCGAACTGGCGGTCTTCCTCCCCATCAACATGCTGGCCATGCGCAAGCTCGGGGCCGGCCGCATCATCTGGCTGACACTCCCACTGGAATGGCTCTTCCTACTTTTGGATCCGTGCCTGTACCTCAGCACGCTCATCATCAAGCCGCAACGATGGAAGTAAGCGAGAACCTCTCCGAAAAGGCGCTGTACGACCTGGCCCTCGTGCGCCGTGCGGTGGACAAGAAGGACCAGAAGGCCTACGCCGAGCTGATGGGGCGCTACCGCGACTCCATCTACTTCATGTTGTTGAAGATGATCAACAACAAGGACGACGCGGAGGACCTCACCATCGAGGCCTTCGGCAAGGCCTTCAACCGCCTGCACCAGTACACGCCCAACTACGCGTTCAGCACCTGGCTGTTCAAGATCGCGTCGAACAACTGCATCGACTGGATCCGGAAACAGAAGAAGAAGATGCTCAGCATCGACAACCCCATCGGCACCGAGGACGGGGACGAGATGCACATCGAGCTGAAGGGCCACGGCCTCGACCCGGCCGAGAGCGTCATCAAGGACCAGAAGAGCGAGGTGATGCGCGAGGTGGTGGAGAAGCTGAAGCCGCGCTACCGCACCCTGGTGGAGCTGCGTTACTACAAGGAGTACAGCTACGAAGAGATCGCCGATGAGCTCGACCTGCCGCTCGGCACCGTGAAGGCGCAGCTCTTCCGCGCCCGCGAGTTCCTCATGAACCTCCTCGACCACCGCAAGGACACGATCTGACCCTGTGCCCCTGCGGGCATGTGCTTCTGTGCCCCTCCATCACGGTCACGGGCACCTGAGCCGATGAGCCTATGCAAGAAGGCCTGGACCTCCTGACCAAGTACTTCCCGGACCTCAGCCCGGACCAACGCGCCCACCTGGAGCGCCTGGGGCCGCTCTATGGGGAATGGAACGAGCGCGTCAACCTCATCTCGCGCAAGGACATCGTGCACCTCTATGAGCGGCACATCCTGCATTCCCTGGGCATCGCCAAGGTCCACGCGTTCGCGCCCGGCACCGCGGTCATCGACGTGGGCACCGGCGGCGGGTTCCCGCTCATCCCCCTGGCGATCCTGTTCCCCGGGAGCCGCTTCCACGGCATCGACGGCATCGGCAAGAAGATCATGGCCGTGAAAGGTGTGATCGCGGGGCTGGGCCTCACCAACGTCACCGCCGAGCAGGTCCGCAGCGAGGACCACAAGAAGACCTACGATGCCATCGTGAGCCGTGCCGTCACCACGCTGCCCGAGTTCATCCGGGCCACGAAGCACCTGGTGCGCAAGGGCCAGGGCCGCATGCTCTACCTGAAGGGCGGCGAGCTGGCCGACGAGATCCTGCCGGTGCACCAGCCGGTGCGGGTGCACCAGCTCAGCGACTTCTTCACCGAGGAGTTCTTCGCGACGAAGAAGGTGGTGGAGGTGGCGCTTTGAGGAGCCCGCGCACCGTACACGTTCCCGTCAGGCCTCCAGCTGCAGCTTGCTCAGCGAGTGGTACAGCCCTTCCACCTCGGCGATCAGCTCGTCGTGCGGGCCGCTCTGCACCACATGGCCCTTGTCCAGCACCAGGATGCGGTCGGCGTTGCGCACGGTGCTTAGGCGGTGCGCGATCACCAGGCTGGTGCGGCCCTTCATCAGCTTGTCCAGGGCGTCCTGCACGAGCTTTTCGCTGGTGGTGTCGAGCGCGCTGGTGGCCTCGTCGAGGATGAGGATGGCCGGGTCCTTCAGCACGGCACGGGCGATGGCGATGCGCTGGCGCTGGCCGCCGCTGAGCTGGATGCCCCGTTCGCCCACGATGGTGTCATAGCCCTCGGGGAAGCGGGCGATGAACTCGTGCGCGTTGGCCTGGCGTGCGGCGGCCTCGATCTCCGCCGCAGTGGCGCCCGGCTTGCCGTAGGCGATGTTCTCGCGGATGGTGCCGCCGAAGAGCAGCACCTCCTGCGGCACGATGCTCATGCGGTCGCGCAGCGGGGTGAGCGCGTAGGTATGGGCGTCCTTCCCGTCGATGGTGATGCGGCCGCCCACGGGATCGTAGAAGCGCAGCACGAGCGAGGCGATGGTGCTCTTGCCGGCGCCGCTCGGGCCCACCAGGGCCACCCGCTCGCCCGGCCGCACGGCGAAGCTGACGTCCTGCAGCACGGGCACGTCGGGGCGGGTGGTGTAGTGGAACGACACGTGCTCGAAGGCGATGGCGCCTTGTAGCGGCAGGTGTTCCGTGGCAGGGGCCAGGTCGATCGCCTCGGGCCGCTCGTCCTGCAGGTCCATCAGGCGTTCCGTGGCGCCGATGGCCTTCAGCAGGGTGGTGATCAGCTCAGGGATGCTGCCGATGCTCGCCCCGATCATGATCGACAGGCCGATGAACGAGGTGATGTCGCCCACGTCCAGCACGCCCTGGGCCTCGAGGTGTTTCGCCCGCCACACGATGAACACCACCACCCCGAACATCGCGAAGATGATGAACGACACGAAGGCGCCGCGCCAGCGCACGCCCTTCAGCGCGAGGTCGCGCGCCTGGAGCACGCTATTGCGGTAGCGCGCCACCTCGAAGCCCTCGTTGCTGAAGGCCTTCACGTTCTGGATGCCCTGCAGCGTCTCGTCCACGATCACGTTCGTGTCGGCCACGCGGTCCTGCACCTGCTTGCTCAGCTTGCGGATGTAGCGCCCGAAGAACACCGCGCACAGCGCCACCACGGGCAGCGAGGCCAGCATCGTCAGCGTCAGGTCCACGCTCACCAGCGTGAGCAGCGTGATGCCGATGCCGATGGTGACGAACTGCCGCAGGAACTCGGCGAGCACCGTGGTCATCCCCTCCTGGAGCAGCGCCACGTCGGCGCTGATGCGGCTGTTCAGCTCGCCCACCCGCCGCTGCGCGAAGAAGGTCATCGGCATGCGCACCAGGTGCGCGTAGGTGTCCTGGCGGATGCCGGCCAGCGCGTTCTCCGACACCAGGCCGAACAGGTAGATGCGGAAGTACCCGAAGAACGATTGCAGCGCGAAGACCAGCAGCAGCAGCTTGGCGATCGAGTCGATGTTCGTGAGGTCCTGCAGTGGGGCCTCCCAGAACCCCGTCCGCGCCTGTGCGTCCACCAGCCGGCCCAGCAGCAGCGGGAAGGCCAGGCTCAGCAGGCTGGTGACCAGCAGGCACAGCAGGCCCAGGCCGAAGGCGAAGCGGTGCGGCCTGAGGTAGCGGAAGATGCGGACCGCCTTGCGCAGCGTGGCCTTGTCCAGCTTGGCGGGCTTGGCGCCCTCATCGTCGGCAGCGCGGGATCGTCGTCGGGAGGCCATGGAAGGGACTGGTCGGTCGGTCGACCGATCAGGAATGGATCGCCACCATCTTGTCCGCGATGTGGTCGAAGAGGTTCTTCAGCGGCCCGGCCACCATCATCTTCAGGATGGGGTTCAGGTCGGCCTCGAACACCTGGTGGGCCTTGGTGGCGGCGCCCTGGTCGTCCAGGTGCACGTCCAGCGAGAAGGGGAAGGGGGAGCGCTCGGTGCTCTTCATGCGCACCAGCTTCCCCGGCGTGCCGCCGTCCAGCTGCAGGCCGATGGTGGCGGCGCCCTGCACCTTGAAGGAGCAGGAGCGGCCGTCGCTCTTCCATTCGCTGATGCGGTCCTGCGGCAGCAGCTGCAGGAAGTTGTTCATGTCCCCCAGGAAGGACTCGACCTCCTGCACGGGGCGCGGGATGGTCACTTCTTTGCTTTCGATGCGCGTCATCCCTTGGCGGTCTCCGTCACGGGTTTGTTCCAGTTGGCGGGATCCTTGCGCCACTCGTTCAGGCTGATCAGGTCCTGCTCCGTGATGTATTTGTCGTGCATGGCCTGGTCGAGCAGGATGCTGTAGCTGGTGAGCGCGTGCAGCTTCACCTTCTCCTGTTCGAAGGCCCTCAGGGCCTCGTCGAAGCCGTAGGTGAAGATGCTCACCATGCCTTTCACCTCGCAGCCCGCATCACGCAGCGAGTGCACGGCGTTCAGGCTGCTCTTGCCGGTGCTCACCAGGTCCTCCACCACCACCACGCTGCGGCCGGTGGTCAGGTCGCCTTCCACCTGGTTCTTCATGCCGTGCTCCTTGGCGGAACTGCGGACGTAGATGAAGGGCAGGCCCATGTCGTGCGCCACCAGCGCGCCGTGCGCGATGCCGCCGGTGGCCACGCCCGCGATCATGTCCGGGCGGCCGAACTCGTGGTCGATCGCCTGCACGAACTGCTGCCGGATGTAGGTGCGCACCGTCGGATAGCTCAGGGTCTTCCGGTTGTCGCAGTAGATCGGGCTCTTCCAGCCGCTGGCCCAGGTGAAGGGCTTCTTGGGGCTGAGCTTGACGGCCTTGATCTGTAAGAGGAATTCGGCGATCTTCAGCGCCGGATCGAGGCGTGCGTCCATGGCACGAAAGTATGAAGTCTACATCGACGGGAAACCGTTCGTCATCGGCGAACGCCCGGATCCGCGCGCCGTTCCCGACCACTGGCTGGCGGTGCAGGTGCATGCCGCCGCGGAGCTCCCCCACCTCAGCGGGGAGCTGTTGCACAGCCGCACCGTCCAGGGCGTCCACGTGTTCAACGAGGACGTGGAAGAGCTGTGGGCCTGGTTCCGGAGCGGCTACCGCTTCGTGCAGGCCGCCGGCGGCACGGTCACCGATGAGCGCGGCCGGCTGCTCGCCATCCACCGCCTGGGCGTGTGGGACCTGCCCAAGGGCAAGGTGGAGAAGGGCGAGGACATCCCGGCCGCCGCCGTGCGCGAGGTGGAGGAGGAGTGCGGCCTGAAGCGGGTGGCGCTCGAAGCCCCGCTGTGCGCCACGTGGCATACGTACGAACGCAACGGACAGCAGCACCTGAAGCGCACGGACTGGTTCCTCATGCGCGCATCGTCGAAGGAGGAACTGGTGGCCCAGCACGAGGAGGACATCCAGGAAGTGCGCTGGATGGACGCGGCGGGCGTGGCCGACATGCAGCGGGGGACGTACCCGTCGCTGCGCCCCGTGATCAGCGCCTGGGAGGCCGCGTACCGCGATCGGGGGTGATGCGGTGCTCCTGCTCCGTGGTCACCTTGATGCGGTGCAGCACGGCGGCCATGCCGTCGCTCGGCGGCGGGGCCGGTGCCTGGGCCAGCACCGGGCCGTTCAGCAGGAAGAACGAGGGGATGCTGCGGATGCGCAGCGCGTCCATCAGCACGGGATCATCGCCGCCGAAGAGC
The DNA here is from genome assembly GCA_018267055.1 of Bacteroidota bacterium. Lineage (GTDB taxonomy): Bacteria > Bacteroidota > Bacteroidia > Flavobacteriales_F > PHOS-HE28 > PHOS-HE28. The sequence continues at coordinate 33,602 of JAFDZF010000180.1, read as the reverse complement.
CAGGTGTCCGCCCGGCCGGGATGCGCCTTCGCATAGGCCTTCAGGTCCTCCATGGAGCGGTCCAGGCCGATGCCGATGAAGCGCACGTAGGGGCCGTACTCCTTCCGCAGCTTCTCCACGGCGATCATCTCCTGTTCGCAGTAGGCGCACCAGCCGGCCGTCACCATCACGCACACGGGGCCTTCGAGCAGGTCGGTCAGCTGCACCACGGGCCCTTCGGGGCTGCGCAGCGCCAGCGGGGGGAAGGTGGCGCCGGGCCGCATCGCCGTGAGGTCCCACACCATGTCCGCGGCGATGGTGCGGTGCTCCGCGAAGGCGGATCCCGTGCTCAGCTGCTCCAGCATCCGCCGGATGCCCGCGCGGTCGAAGGTCTGCCCGCCGTGGGCCGCGTACAGCTCGTCCATCAGCACCAGCTCGCGCAGGCGGGCGTCGTCGCGGAGGAAGTCGTTCTGCGCCAGCATCGCGCCCACGCTGTCGATCTCCGCCCGGGCGATGAAGGCCGTCAGGCGCTCCGGGTCGCGGCGGAACGGCTGGCGCATCAGGTGCTCGGCGAAGAAGGAGGTGAGGAAGCGCACGTATTCGGGCACGTCGTACAGCACCGGCCGGCCCTTCAGGTAGCGCTCGAACAGGACACGGTCGTTGGCGCGCGGGCCGAAGCGCAGGCCGGCCACGCCATAGTCCAGGTCGTTCCAGAACCAGGGGTCCTGCACCTCGGCATAGAAGCGGCGCAGCTTCCGTTCGAACGAATCCACGCGGGCTTCGCTCCAGCTCGGGGTGATGAACAGCGTGCTGGGGCGCTTCACGGAATCCGGGTGCAGGGGGGCTGTGCCCTTCCGCACCACGTCCAGGGCCTGCATCCCAGCGGCCTCATCGGTGGCGAGGTCCTCGGCCACGAAGGCGTCCAGGCGCTCGTTCAGGTCGCTCACCAGGGCATTGATGTCCAGCGGGTCGAGGTCGTTGAACACGAGGTCCACGCGCGTGGTGCCGTTGATGCTGCGCGGGCGCGCGGCGTCGGGCGCGGGCATCTCCACGCTGTAGGTGCCGGGACGCAGCAGCAGGTCGGCCGTCACGGTGCCGATCCGCACCATCGCCTTCACCGTTCCCGTCACGTCCGCATCGATCGTCGCGCTGCCCCGGTCGTCCAGCCGGCCGTTGGCCAGCAGTTCGGTGCGCAGGGTGAACAGGTCGAGGTAGCGGTACAGCAGGATCCGCTCCCCGGCATAGGTGGGCGCGCTCACGCGCACGGTCACGGGCGCCGCGGAGGCGGCGAGGGACAGGACGAGCGAGGAGAGGAGGAAGAGGATGGACCTCATGCGATGCGCACCGCTGGAGGTACGAACGCGGATACGTCGGCCTTATTGGCGATGAGCTCCCGCACGATGGTGCTGCTGATGTGGGCGTGCTCGGCCAGGGCGGGCAGGAAGATCGTCTCCACGCCGCGCAGGGCATGGTTCATCAGCGCGATGCTGCGCTCATAGCCGTGGTCGGTGCTGTTGCGCAGGCCGCGCACGATGTAGCGGGCGCCGATGCGCTCGCACAGGTCGGCCGTGAGGCCCTGGTAGGTCATCACCTCCACCGTCGGCCGGTCCGCGAAGGTGGCCTTCAGCCAGGCGAGCCGCTGTTCCAGCGGGAAGAGGTAGCGCTTCGTGGTGTTCTCGCCCATGGCCACCACCAGGCGGTCGAACAGCGGCAGGGCGCGGAGCACGATGGACACGTGGCCGACGGTCACGGGATCGAAGGAGCCGGGGAAGACGGCGATGCGTGCGCTCATGCGGGGTCCGTCGCGGTGGCGGCGGTGGGTTTGAAGAAGCTGAAGTGCACGTTGCCGTAGGGACGGTGCCGGTCGAACCAGGGGTCGGTGCGCATGTCCACGTCCTTCGGGTGCTCCACGATCAGCAGGCCGTCGGGGGCGAGCAGGCCGGCCTCCCGTACCAAGGTAGGGATCCGCTCGATGCCTTCCAGGTGGAACGGCGGGTCGGCGAACACCACGTCGAAGGTGCTGCGGTGCCCCTGGAGGAAGGTGAACACGTCGGACTTCACCAGGTGCCAGTTCGTCGCGTTCAGCTCGCGGGCCGTGCGCTGCAGGTGGGCGAAGAGCTCACGGTCCTGCTCCACGCTGATCACTTCTTCGGCCTCGCGGCTCAGGAACTCCAGCGAGATGCTGCCGGTGCCGGCGAAGAGGTCGAGCACGCGGATGCCCTCGAGCGGCACCGAATGCTGGAGGATGTTGAACAGGCCCTCCTTCGCGAAGTCCGTGGTGGGGCGGGCCACCGTGCTTTTCGGGGGCTGGATGCGGCGCCCCTTGTACCGGCCGCCTACGATGCGCATGCGAACTGTTCCAGCAGGGCGGCCCAGCGGTGCGGTGCGGCGATGCGCAGCCCGGCGATGGGGCCGTCGTCCGGCGCGGGCATGGGCGTGAGCCGTGGGAAATACCGGGCCAGCAGGGCCTCTTCGATCGCCGCCAGGTGGGTGCCGGAGCCGAGCAGCAGGGTGTTCTGCGGGGCCAGCCCGCATTGCTCCAGCGCGAAGAGCGCATAGTAGAGCAGGTCCTCGGCCCCTACCGCGTGGAAGGTATTGCTCAGCAGCAGGCGCTTGTCCTGTGCGATCGCCAGGTCGAGGCGCTGCGCCGAGCGGTGCATCCACACCAGCGCCTCCTTGCCGGAGCGCGCCAGCGCGCCCTGCACCAGGATGGCCTGCAGCGGCAGCGGCCGCGCATGTGGGAAGCGGGTGAGCAGCCGGTGCTCGGCCTGCTCGTCGTGGAGGTAGACGCAGCGTGCGCCCAGTACGCCGATGGGCTCGTCGCGCAGCAGGCCCGTGGGCAGCGTGCCGTGCACCATCTTCAGGTGCTGCACCTCGCTGCCGGGCGTCAGGGCGCTTTCGGGCACCAGCGTGCTGATCTCGGGCAGGGCGGTGAACGAGACCGAGGCCGGCCGCTTCGGCAGGGCGTCCTCGGCGGGCAGGCGCTCGCCCTTGTCCGCGTGCAGGGCCACCACGGCGCCCGTGTCGCGGTCGTGCACGCACCAGGCGTTCAGGTCCGGCGCCATCCACACGCTCAGGTGCCAGGCCCGTTCCCGTCCGGGATCGTAGGAAGCGCTGTGGTGGTCGACGAGCATGCGGAGGCAAAGGAACTAATTTCCGCACCGCGCGCCGGACGCGCCCTTCGGCATGAGCGAGCCTTCCCCCACTACGGCCACCGGGCTTTCCGGGCGGCTGCTGCACACGCTGGGGCACGTGCCCACCGATGGGCAGCGCAAGGCCGCCCACGCGCTGGAACGGCTGCTCGCCACCGGGCGCGAGCACGCCACCCTGGTGCTGAAGGGCTATGCCGGCACCGGGAAGACCACCTTGGTGGGCGCCCTGGTGAAGGTGCTCGCGCAGGAAGGGCGGCGCGTGGTGCTGCTGGCGCCCACCGGGCGGGCGGCCAAGGTGCTCAGCGCCTATGCGAAGGCCCCCGCGAGCACCGTGCACCGGCGCATCTACCGCATGGGCGGCGACGACGACAGCGGCTATGGTGGCATGTCCGTGGCGGCCAACCGCGACAAGGATGCGCTCTTCGTGGTGGACGAGGCCAGCATGATCGGCCGGGGCGGGGGCAGCGATGGGCCGTTCGGCGACCGCGACCTGCTGACCGACCTGTTCGACCACGTCTTCAGCGCGGCCGGCTGCAAGCTGCTGCTCATCGGCGACCCTGCGCAGCTGCCGCCCGTGGGCAGTGATCACAGCCCGGCGCTGGACGTGAAGGACCTGGCGGGCCTCGGCCTCACCGCGGGCAGCATCGAGCTCACCGACGTGGTGCGCCAGGCCGAGGCTTCGGGCATCCTCGTGAACGCCACGTCCTTGCGCGCGGTATTGAACGAGGAGGAGAAGCCCATGCCCCGCTTCCTTTCCGGGTTCCCCGACGTGGTGCGCATCGAGGGGAACGACCTGCAGGACGAGCTGGAGCGCGCGTTCGCGCTGCACGGCGACGATGAGGTGTGCCTGATCTGCCGCTCCAACAAGCGCGCCTACCAGTACAGCCAGCAGGTGCGGGCGCGCATCCATGGCTTCGAGGACGAGCTGGTGGCCAACGACCGCCTGATGGTGGTGAAGAACAACTACTTCTGGGCCGGCCGGAACGGCAAGGCGGAGCTCATCGCCAACGGCGAGCCCATCGTGGTGAAGCGCGTTCACGGCATCGAGGAACGCTTCGGCCTGCGCTTCGCGGACATCACCGCGGGCTGGTGGAACGGCCAGGAGGACCGCGAGCTCGACGTGAAGGTGATGCTCGATACGCTGGCGGCCGACAGCCCGTCCCTGCCCGGCCCGCGCCTGCGGCAGCTCAGCCTCGACGTCATGGCCACCTTCGACGTGCGTACCAAGGGCGCGCAGTACCGCCAGCTCAAGCAGGACCCGTACGCCAACGCGCTCCAGGTGAAATACGCCTATGCCGTCACGTGCCACAAGGCGCAGGGCGGGCAGTGGAAGAGCGTGTTCGTGGACCAGGGCTACGTCACCGAGGAGATGATCGATCGCGAGTACGTGCGCTGGCTCTACACGGCGGTCACCCGCGCGAGCGAGGAGCTGCGGCTGCTCAACTTCCACCCGCGGTTCTGGGGCGAGGAGCCGTAGGCAGCGAGAAGCCGTGGGCCTGCTGCCCCCGATCAAACGACGGCCGCGTCCCGCAAGGACAACCGCGCCAGCGGAACAGGGCTGGCCAGGCTGATCAAGTGGTCCGTGCCGACCTGGTAGGTGTGCACGTGGTATTCCGGTGCGGCCATGCGGGCGAAGGCCTCGTGGGCGATCACCATCGTGTTGCGGGGGGCGTCCACGCGCAGGGCCTTCAGGTCGTCCATGATGCCCACGCCGCTCGCCTTCAGCACGGCCTCCTTGCGCGTCCACAGCTCCAGGAAGCGGCGCTTGCCGTCGCCGGCCTCGGCGATGCTGTGCACCTCGGTGGGGGTGAAGTAATGCGTGCTCACCGCGTGGTGGTCCACCTCGCGCGTCATGGTCTCGATGTCCGCGCCCACCTCCTGCTTCGTGGTGAAGGCGACCAGCACGGCGTCCTTCGTGTCGCTCAGGTTGAAGCGCAGGTCCTTGCGCTCCAGGTAGGGCTTGCCGAACGGCCCGCGCGCGGTGCGGACCAGCGATCCGTCGCGCTTCAGGTAGCGGCCCAGCAGTTCACGGAGCAGGCCATGGCCCAGGATGAAACGCTCGCGGTCGTGCGCGAAGCGGAAGCGTTCCGCGCGGTCGTTCTCCACGGGATCGAGCAGGGCGGCGAAGCGGTCGAGGTGCGGCAGCAGGCGGGCCAGCGGCGCGTACCAGGCATCGATGCTGCCCGGCGGGGGCGGCGTGAACGCGGGGAGGTCGGTGGCCACCACGGCGGTCTCCGGTCCGTGGCAGAACGTGACCAGCGAGCGAGGTCCACCCGTTGCCATCGGTCAAACGGCCTCCACGGCCTGCGTGGCGATCGCCTTGTCGATGACCAGCCCGAGCTCGTTCGCGAGGACGCGCACCTGCGGCTCCTTCACCATGCTGTAGTGGTCGCCCGGGATGATGTGCACGCGCACGCGGCCCAGGGCGCCCCAGCCCATCTCCTCGGGCCCGGTGGAATCCTGGGCGCGGAAGAGCGTCACCGTGCCGGCATAGGGCCGGGGGCGGTAATCGCGGATGGCGAAGTCGTACGTATCGATGATGTAGAAGTGGCGCAGCTTCGGCGGCAGGGGCTGGCCGCGCCGCATGTACCGGCGCACCATCCAGCGCAGCGCCTTCTTCTTCAGGCCATCGTACCACTTCGCCTCCTCGCGCATGGTGCGGATGAAGGCGGTGGGCTCGTACGTGTCCAGCAGGGCCAGCAGGGCCACCTCGTGCCCGGCGGCCATCAGCTGCTGCGCCATCTCGAAGGCCACGATGCCGCCGAACGAATAGCCGCTCAGCAGGTACGGCCCCTCGGGGCGCACCGTGCGCATCTCGCGGATGAAGTGCTCGGCGATCAGCTCCACCTGCGTGTGGCGGATCGGCTTGCCGTCCTCGCCCTGGTGGAAGAAGGCATAGAAAGGCTGGTCATTGCCGAGGTAGCGGGGGATGAAGTAGTTCGCCTCGTCGCCGTGCACGCAGAAGAAGGGCACCTTGGTGCCTTCGGGCTGGATCGGCGACAGGTTCTCCCATTCCATCGCGGCGCCCTCGTCCTCGAGCAGCTTGGCGAACTCGGCGATCGTCGGGGCTTGGAAGAGCGCCTTCAGGGAATGGCTCTTCTTCAGCTGGTCGTCCACCTGCGCCAGCAGCTGGATGCCGATGAGCGAGTGCCCGCCGAGGTCGAAGAAGTTGTCGTGCACGCCGATCTTCTCCACGCCGAGGAGGTGGCTCCAGATGCCGGCGAGCATGCGCTCCAGGTGCGTGCGCGGCGCCGTGAACTGCGTCTGCGTGGTCTGCGCGCGGAACTCCGGCGCGGGCAGGGCCTTCTTGTCCACCTTGCCGTTGGGGTTCAGCGGGAACCCGGCCATCACCACGAAGGCCGTGGGCACCATGTATTCCGGCAGCTCCGCGCGCAGGTGCTCGCGCACCGCGGCGATCAGGCGCTCCTGCTCGGCGGGGTCGTCCAGGTGGTGCGTGTCGCCGGGCACCACATAGCACACCAGCTGCTTCTCCGCGCCCATGTCGCTGCGCGCGATCACCACGCGGTCCTTCACCAGCGGATGGCCGTTCAGCGCGTTCTCGATCTCGCCCGGCTCGATGCGGAAGCCGCGCACCTTCACCTGTCCGTCGGCGCGGCCGATGAACTCGATGAGGCCGTCCTCCGTCCAGCGCACCAGGTCGCCCGTGCGGTAGAGCAGGGCACCGGGGGTGTTGCTGAACGGGTCGGGCAGGAAGCGCTCCGCCGTGAGGTCGGGCCGGTCCCAGTAGCCCAGGGCCACGCCATCGCCGCCGGCATAGAGCTCGCCCGTGCGGCCGATGGGCACGGGGCGCAGGGCCTCGTCCAGCACGTGCACCCGCGTGTTGTGGATCGGCCGCCCGATGGGAACGCTGCCCTTGATCCCCGCCGCGTCGTCGATGGCGTGGCAGCAGGTGAAGGTGGTGTTCTCCGTGGGGCCATAGCCGTTGATGAGCACGCCGGGCCCCAGCGCCTGCAGGGCCTTCTTCACGTGCGGCACGCTCAGCACGTCACCGCCGGTCAGGATGTGCCGCAGGCCGCGCAGCCGCTCCAGGTGGTCGTCCACCAGCAGGTTGAACACGCCGGCGGTGAACCACACCGTGGTCACGCCCTTCTCGTGGAGCGTGGTGGTGATCTCCTGCAGCGTGGGCTTCTGCTGCGGCTGCAGCACCAGGCGGCCGCCGTTGAGCAGCGCGCCCCAGATCTCCAGCGTGCTGGCGTCGAACGAGATGTTGGACAGCTGGAGGAAGACGAGCTCCGGCCCGAAGGGCAGGAAGTCCTGCTCGCGCACCAGCCGCACGATGGCGCGGTGCGGCACCACCACGCCCTTGGGGCGCCCGGTGCTGCCCGAGGTGTACATGATGTACGCCGCGTCGTCCGGTCCGCCGGCGGGAGGCGGGACCGTGCGGGCCCGCGCCGAGCTGTCCTCCAGCAGCAGGGTCTTCGCCTGGTGCGCGGGGAGCGTGTCCTTCAGGTGGCGCTGGGTGAGCAGCACGCGCACGCGCGTGTCGTCGAACATGAACTGCAGGCGGTCCTCCGGATAGGCCGGGTCCAGCGGCACGAAGCATCCGCCGCAGTGCAGGATGGCCAGCATCGCCGTCACCATCTCGAAGCCGCGGTCCACGCACAGGCCCACGGGATCGCCGGGCTTCACGCCCGCCGCGACCAACTGTTCGGCCAGGGCGTGCACGCGCTGCTGGAGCTCGCTGTAGCGCAGGGTGCGGTCGTTGATCTCCACTGCGACGCGGTCGCCGTGCTGCGCGACCACCTCCGCGAAGAGCGCGCCGATGCCCGATCCGCGGGGATAGGCGGGCGCCTGCCCCAGCCAGGTGTCGGGCGGCAGGTGCTCAGTGGAAGCATCGCCGCCGCCGGCCAGCAGGTCGCGGATGGGGGCGGCCGGCCGCTCCTGGATGCGGGCGATCAGGCGCGCGAGCTCATCGGCCCAGCCGCGCACGGTGGCCGCATCGAAGAGGTCGGTGTTGTAGCTCCACTCCAGTACCAGGTGCTCGTCATGGCCGGTGGCGTTCAGGAACAGCTCGAACTGCTCGTACCGGCGCGGGTTGCTGACGAAGCGGTGCTGCAGCCCGGTGAAGCGCACCCCATCGTCCATGTTCATGTCGATGTTGAACACCACGGGCACCAATGGGATGCGGCCCGGCTCGCGCGGCACGTTCAGGCGGCGCACCAGCGTGCCGAAGGTGTACTTCTGGTGGTCGAAGGCGTCGAGCACGGCGGAGCGGCGCGCTTTCAGGTGCTCGATGAAGGGCACGGCGCCGTCCACCTGGCTGCGCAGGGCGAGCAGGTTCACGCAGTGGCCCACCAGGTCCTTCATGCCCAGGTCGCTCTGGCCGGCGGCGGGCAGGCCCACCACCAGGTCGGTGGCGCCGGTGAGCTTGTGCAGCAGCAGCTCGAAGGTGGTGAGCAGGGTGGTCACGAAGCTGCTGCCGCTGCGGGTGGCCACTTCCTTCAGCCCCCGCACCAGCTGCGGGTCCAGCGGCACGTCCAGGCGGTGGCCCGGGTAGGTCTTCTGCTTCGGGCGCGGGCGGTCCGTGGGCAGGTCGAGGCGCGGCAGGGAGCCGCTGAAGCGGTCGAGCCAGAAGCGCTCCACGCGGGCGTGCTCCTCGCTCTTCGCGAAGTCGATGGTGGCCAGCGCGTAGGCGCTGAAGGGTACCGCGGGCGGCAGTTGCGGTGCCGTGCCCGTGGCCAGCGCGGAGTACAGGCGGCTGATGTCGGCCATCACGATGCCCAGGCTCCAGCCGTCGCAGATCACGTGGTGGCCGGTGAGGCGCAGCAGGTGCGTGTCGTTCGTGGTGCGGATGAGCTGCGCGCGGAAGAGCGGGCCGTGCAGCACGTCGAAGGGCGTCGTCATGTCCGCCTCGGCGATCGCGGCCAGGCGCCCCGCGCGCTCCCCTTCGCCCAGGGCGGAGAGGTCGGTGAAGGCCAGGGGGATGTCCAGGTGCTCCAGCACGATGGCCCGCGTGCCGTTCGCGGCCATCACGCTGCGCAGGCCCTCGTGGCGCTCCACCAGCAGGCGGATGGCGCCTTCCATCGCCGGGCGGTCCAGGGGACCGGTGAGCTCCAGCGAGACCGATTCGTTGTACGCGCAGGAGGCCTCACTGTCCATGCTGGAGGCGATGAACACCTCGCGCTGGGGTTCCGTGCTGGGCACGGTGCAGGCGATGGCCCCCTCGGCGAAGGGGTCGAAATCGACGGGTCTGAGGTGGATGTCCGGGGTGAAGCGTTCCAAAGCGGGGGGAGAGGCTATCGGTCCTCGTTCTCGGTGATCATCATGTATCTGCCGGTGCGCTGCGGGTCGGGGAGGAACCACGCGGGCTCGCCTTTCGGCGTGCGGCCCAGGCGTGCGCCCGGCACCGGCGGCTCGCTCGCGCGCACCACGCGCTCCTCCAGCTTCCGTACCTGTCCGTTCAGCACGCGGTTCACGGTCTCGATCGGGTAGGTGCGCTCGGGCATGAAGCCGCTCGCGCGCAGCTCGATGCAGGTCTTCTCCACCGCGGCGATGATGGACCCGATATCGGCCGCGGTGTGCGCCGTGGTGATGAAGTGCGGGAAGTCCAGCACATGCACGCCGTGGTAGCGCATCAGCAGGAAGAAGAGCTCGGTGTAGTTGACGCTCTCGTCGTACTTCGTCTTGAACGCGCTGCCGAAGTTGACCCAGCGGTAGGGGAGCCGGTACTGGTCGAACAGGCCGTTCACGCGCGTCACCAGGTCCTCGGTGATCGTGTTCAGGCGTTCCTGCAGCGCGGGGCCTTCGTTCTTCATGTACACCAGCGCGGCCTTCATCGCGGCGAGCGTCAACGGGTGGCGCACGAAGGTGCCGGCGAAGTAGGTCACGCCCGCGGGCGGGACGCTCTCATCACCGAACTGCCAGTAGCCGCCGTCCAGCGCGTCCATCCATTCGCTCTTGCCGATCATGGCGCCCACGGGCATGCCGCCGCCGATGACCTTCCCGTACGTGCCGATATCGGCCTGGATGCCGAAGAGGCCCTGCGTGCCGTTCGGGTGCGTGCGGAAACCGGTGATGACCTCGTCGAAGATCAGCGCCGTGCCGTTCTCCTGGGTGATGCGGCGGACCTCGCGGAGGAAGTCCACCGGGCGGAACTCCATGCGGCGGCTCTGCACGGGCTCCACCAGCACGGCCGCCGCTTCGTGGCAGCGCTGCCGGATGATCTCCAGGCTCTCCGGCGTGCCGTAGTCCAGCACCAGCATGTTGTGCACCGCTTCGGGCATGATGCCGGGGGCGCCGGGATAGCTTTTCCGGCTCTTGCTGCCGCGGATGATCACCTCGTCGTTGATGCCGTGGTAGCTGCCGCTGAAGGAGATGATGAGGCTGCGGCCGGTCACCGTGCGGGCCATGCGCATGGCGCCGAGCACCGCTTCCGATCCCGTGTTGCACACCGCTGCGCGCTCGGCGCCGGTAAGCTCGCACAGCAGGCGCGACACCTCCGCCGCGAGCGGATGCATCGGGCCGATCTCCACGCCCGTGTCCAATTGCCGGTGGCAGGCTTCCTTGATGAAGTCGGGCATGTAGCCGAACATCGAGCTGCCGAAGCCGCTGAGGATGTCGATGTACTCGTTACCGTCGATGTCCCACAGGTGGCAGCCCTGGCTCTTGTCCACCACCACCTGGTACACCAGCTCCTTCGTCTGCGGCTTGAAGCCGGTCACCACGCGCGGGTCGGCCATCGGCCGGCGGTTCTCCTGCGTGAAGGCCTTGCTCTTCGCGGTCTTCGCGGTGTAGCGTCGCACGAAGTCGTCGAACCAGGCGCGCTGCTGCGGCGTCAGGTCGTCGGTCCTCTCCTTGCTGATGCGGGCCTGCGCGCCGAAGGCTTTCTTGAGCTCGGGGGCATCCTCCAGGGCCGAAGCCGCTGTCGGCTGTCCATGGTCGGTCGCCCGGGTGCCGGTGGCGGCCGGCGACGGAGCGCCGGCGACGGAGCCCGCCCCATGCGCCAGGAAATGGTCGGCCAGCTTGTCGAGGTTCGCCAGCTCCTCGTTCAGCTGGCGGAAACTGATCTTCACCCCCAACTTCTTGCTGAGCGAGGTCGCCACCTGGGTGAGGAAGAGCGAGTCGAGGCCCATCTCGAGGAAGGTCTCCTCGTTGCCGGCCTCCGCCAGCTCCAGGCCGGAGCTCTCTTCCAGCAAATGCTTGATCTGCGCGATCAGCGCGTCCTTGGGTGTGCGGTGCGCATCACTGCCGTCCGGCACCGGCGCTTCGATGGTGGTGCTCGCGGCGATGCGGCCGCCGTCGGCCACCAGGGCCACGGGGTCCACCCAATGGCGCACGCGCTCGAACGCGTACGTCGGCAGGGCGATGCGGCGGCGCTCCTCGCGCTCGTAGAACCGTTGCCGGTCGATGGTGATGCCGTTCTGCCACAGGCCGCCGACGGCCTTCAGCAGCTGCGCGAGCTCATTGCCGCTGCCGGCGGCGTCGCCGAGGGAGGGCACGGCCACCTGTTTCTTCGGGTCGGTGCTTTGCTGGCGCGCGAGCGTGGTGGCGGTGGTGCGCGGGCCCACTTCCAGCATCACGCGGTCCGCGTCGCTCCAGGCGAACTTCACCGCTTGCGCGAAGCGCACGGTGGCGCGCAGGTGGTCGCTCCAGTAGGCCGGCGAGGTCGCTTCCTCGTCCTTGAGCCACTGGGCGGTCACCGTGCTCACGATGGGGATGCGCGGGGCGCTCAGCCGCACGCCTTCCACCACCTTGCGGTACGGCGCCACGATGGGGTCCATCATCGGACTGTGGAAGGCGTGGCTGGTCACGAGCAGCTTGCAGGTGATCCCGTCGGCCTCCAGCTCCGCTTGCAGCTTCGCGATCGCTTCGTGCGGACCGCTGGCCACGCACAGTTGCGGTCCATTGTTCGCCGCGATGGAGCAGCCTGCGGGGAGGCGCTTCGCCACGTCCTCTTCCGCGGCGCGCACGCTCAGCATACCGCCGCCCGGCAGGTCCTGCATCAGGCGGCCGCGTGCGGCGACGAGCTTCACGGCATCTTCCAGTGAGAACACACCGGCCAGACAAGCCGCGGCGAACTCGCCGATGCTGTGGCCCATCATCGCATCGGGCGTGACGCCCCAGTGCATCCACAGCTTCGCGAGGCTGTAGTGCATGGTGAACAGCGCCGCCTGCGTGTGGACGGTCTGCTTCAGTTGCTCGGCGGCCTTGTCCTCGTCACCGGCTTTCGGGAAGATGATGGCCTTGAGATCGGTGCCGAACGCTGCCGAGAACAGTGCGCAGCAGCGATCGAAATGCTCCTTGAACACGGGTTCGCTTTCGCACAGGTCGCGCCCCATGTTCACGTACTGCGAACCCTGGCCGGGGAACATGAACACCACGCCGGGCGCGGTCCCGTGCAGCTCGCGTGTGCCGATGAGGTTGGGGTCCTTGTTGGCGATCGCTTCGATCACCTCGCCGTGCGAGCCCCCCACGATCAGGCGGCGGTGCTTGAAGGAGCGGCGGCCTACTTGCAGCGTATAGGCGGCGTCGGCGAGCGAGGCGCCCGGGTGCGCCTCGAGCCAGGCACGGAAGCCGTCCGTCATGGCCTCCAGGGAAGCCTTGCTCTTCGCGCTGAGCAGGAAGAGCTGCCTGGTGCGTGAAGGACCGGAGGCCGCAGCAACGGGGGGCTCCGCCAGGATGACGTGCGCGTTCGTGCCGCCCACGCCGAACGAGGAGACGCCTGCGATGCGCGGCGTGCCCGTACGCGGCCAGGGGGTCGTTCCCTGCACCACGCGGAACGGCGAGCGTGCGAAGTCGATCGCGGGGTTGGGCTTCGTGAAGCCGATGCTCGCGGGGATCTTCTCCTGCTGCAGCGCGAGCGCGGTCTTGATCACGCCCGCGGCGCCGGCGGCGGCGGTGAGGTGGCCGATGTTGCTCTTGATGGAGCCGATGGCGCAGTGCTGGCCGTTGTGCTGTCCGCCGAAGGCCAGCGTCAGCGCCTCCACCTCGATCGGGTCGCCGAGCGGCGTGGCCGTGCCGTGCGCTTCCACGTAGGTGATCTGCTCCGGTGTCACGCCCGCGTCGGCCTGGGCCATGGCGATCACCTCGGCCTGGCCGCGCACGCTGGGCGCGGTGAAGCTGGCCTTGTCGCTGCCGTCGTTGTTCAGCGCGGCACCCTTCACCACGGCATAGATGTGGTCCTTGTCGCGGACCGCGTCATCGAGGCGCTTCAGCACCACGATGCCGGCGCCGTCGCTGAAGCTGGTGCCCTTGCCGTCGGCGTCGAAGGTGCGCGTGCCGCCGTCGGGGCTGTACATGCCGCCTTCGTTGTACACGATGCCGCTGTTGATCGGCGCGGTGATGGCGACGCCGCCGGCCAGCGCCATGTCGCACTCGCCGTCGCGCAGCGCCTTGAAGGCCTGGGCGATGGCCACCAGCGAGGTGCTGCACGCGGTGTGGATGCTCAGCGCGGGACCGCGCAGGTCGAACTCGAAGGCGAGCCGCGTGGCGATGTAGTCCTTCTCGTTGGCGGTCATCACCTGGAAGTCGCCCACCTGTTCGATGAGCTCGGGATGGCCGATGACGTTGCGCGTGAAGTAGGTGTTGTTGCCCATGCCGGCGTACACGCCGATGAGCCCGTTGAACTGTGCGGGGTCGTACGCGGCATCCTCCAGCGCCGCCCAGGCCGTCTCCAGGAACACGCGTTGCTGCGGGTCCATCAGCGCGGCCACTTTCGGGTTCACGCCGAAGAAGCCCGCGTCGAACTTGTCGGCGTCGGCGATCACGCCGCGCGCCTTCACGTAGTCGGGGTCGTTGCGCAGCTCGGCCGGCACGCTCGGGTCGATCTCCTCGGCGGTCCAGCGGCTGATGCCGTCCTTCTTGTCGAGCAGGTTCCGCCAGAGCGTATCCACGTCGGGGGCGCCCGGGAAACGGCCGCTCATGCCGATGATGGCGACATCGGGCCGCGGACGTCCGTCCACCGTCATGCGGCGTGCGGCGGCCATGGCGGCGGGGGATACGGTGTCGGCACTTCCTTCCAGGAACGCGGCGCACGCGCGGATGGTCGGGTGCTGGTACAACTTCACGATGGGCAGCTTCAGGCCGTGGCCTTCGAGCTGTGCGACGCACTGGATGCTGAGCAGCGAGTTGCCGCCGAGGTCGAAGAAGTTGTCGTCGATGCCGGCGCGGTCGATGCCGAGGAGGTCGGCCCACACGTCGGCGAGCGTCCGTTCCACGGCGGTGCGCGGCGCGGCGAAGGCCACGTCGAGGTCGGGGCGCTTCACGTCGGGCGCGGGCAGGGCCTTGCGGTCGATCTTGCCGCTCGGCGTACGCGGCAGCTCCTTCACGGCCACGAAGGCCGACGGCTGCATGTAGTCGGGCAGGAGGGCGGCGAGGTGCTTGCGCAGCGCGTTCGTGCCCGGGTCGTCGCCCTTGGCCACGTAATAGCCGATCAGCCGCTTCAGCCCCGGCCGGTCCTCGCGCACGCTGGCCACGGCCTGTTCCACGGCGGGGTGCTTCTCCATCGCCACTTCCACCTCGCCCAGCTCGATGCGGTAGCCGCGCACCTTCACCTGGCCGTCGATGCGGCCCTTGTAGTCGATCTCGCCGTTGGGCAGCTCCACGGCCCGGTCGCCGGTCCGGTACATCCGCCCGCCGGGAGCGAACGGATCGGGGAGGAAGCGTTCGGCCGTCAGGTCGTCGCGGCCGATGTAGCCCTTGGCCACGCAGGCGCCGCCGAGGTAGAGCTCGCCCTCCTCGCCCGGCTTCACCGGCCGCATCCCCTCATCGAGCACGTAGAGCGCCACGTGGTCGATGGCGGTGCCGATGTTGGGCAGCGCGGGCCAGGCGGCGGGGTCGCCCTTCAGCTCCAGCTCGCTCACCACGTGGCCTTCGGTGGGGCCGTACTGGTTGCAGAAGCGGCAGCCGGGCAGGTGCCGGAAGAGGTTCGCGATGGCCGGGGTGATCCGCAGCTGTTCCCCGCTGGTGAAGACCTCCTTCAGGCTGGTGGGCACCTCGCCGGTGCGCTCCACGGCTTCCGCGAGGTATTGCAGCGCCACGAAGGGCACGATGATGCGGTGGATGCCCTGCGCGATGATCTTGCGCAGGAGCTGGGTGCTGTTCAGGCGGTCCTCATCGGTGATCAGCACCAGCGTGCCGCCCTGGGCGAACGTGGTGAAGAGCTCCTGGAAGCTCACGTCGAAGCTGATGGGCGCGAACTGCAGCGTGCGGTCGCCTTCGCCGAGCACCGAGGTGCGGCATTGCCAGGCGAGCAGGTTGGCCAGCGGCGCGTGGTGCATGGCCACACCCTTGGGGCGCCCGGTGCTGCCGCTGGTGAACAGGACGTAGCAGAGGTCGTCGGGCCCGGCGGGCGAGGGGCCTTCAAGGGCCGGGCCCGTGGCCAGGTCCACCTCCTCGATCAGCAGCACCGTGGCGGGGGAACCTTGGAACAGGTGCCGGTGGGCCCGGTCGGTGATCACCACCGGGGGGCGGGCATCCTCCAGCATCAGGGCGATCCGGTCCGCGGGGTAGCTCGGGTCGATGGGGACGTAGGCGCTCCCGGCCTTCAGGATGCCGAGGACGCTGATGATCAGTTCCGGGGAGCGCTCCAGGCAGAGGCCGACGGTGCGGCCGGGCCCGGCGCCCTGGGCGCTCAGCTTCGCGGCGAGGATCGCGGCGCTCCGGTCCAGCTGGGCATAGGAGAGGACCTGTTCCCCCGCCTGGAGCGCGGCGGCATGGGGGAGGCGTGCAGAGGTGCGTTCGAACGAGGCGGTTACGGGGGTGTTCGGGACGGGAACGCGGTCCATTCAGGGATGCTTGGGAGCAGGGTGGGGAGGTGTGACAAGGTAATCGGCAGGGAAGGGGTTCCTGCGCGAAGGCGGTTCAACGCGATCGATGGCCGAAGGTTCAGCCCGTTTCGAGCGTCCGGGCCAGGCGGGAGGGATACGGGCGTGCATCGGGTCGGCCTTCCGGTGAAGTTATTCGTCGTGAAAATAGCCTTCTTTGTCGAAACGGATCCCGATCGCCGGTCCACCTTCATGGCCTTCGATCGGGGCGGTGGCTCCGTCCAGTGCCGGGATACGGTCGATGGATGCGGTAGGATCCCACGGTCCAAGGCTTGACATGTACGCGGGCGCATGTACGCGCGACCCCCTACCTTCGCGGCCCTTTCCCCCTATGCGGCTCCTGTGCTCCCTCCTCCTGCTGCTCGGCCTGCCCCTGGTGTGGCCGGGCGTGGAGGCGAAAGCGCAGACCTACGGACAGGATCGCAGTGTCCAGGCCTGGGCGGTGGTGCAGAGCAGCCCCGCGCGCATCACCCTCAATTGGGCGGGCTATGCCAACACCACCGGCTACCAGATCTACCGCAAGCTGAAGGGGGGCACCAGCTGGGGCTCCGCCCTGGCGTCCGTCTCCGGCTCGCTGACGTCGTGGGACGACAACACGGTACAGACCAACACCTCCTACGAGTACAAGATCATCCGCAACACCTCCAGCGTGGGCCAGGGCTTCGGCTATGTGAACGCGGGCATCCAGCTGGCCATGGTGGAGTCGCGCGGCAAGCTGGTGCTGCTGGTGGACAACACCTTCAGTTCATCGCTCAGTACGCAACTGACCCAGCTGGAAGGCGACCTGGAGGCCGACGGCTGGCGGGTGCTGCGCCATGATGTGAGCCGCACGGCATCGGTGGTCAGCATCAAGAACCTGGTGGTGGCGGACTACAACAGCGACCCGGCCAATGTGAAGGCCGTGTTCATCGTGGGCCACGTGCCGGTGCCCTATTCCGGCTACATGGCGCCCGACGGGCATGGGGAGCACTACGGGGCCTGGAGCGCCGACGTGTTCTACGGCGATGTCAACGGCACCTGGACGGACAACTCGGTGAACACCACCGGCACCATGGACCCCCGCAACTACAATGTGGTGGGTGATGGCAAGTACGACCAGTCGGCCATCCCCAGCACGGTGGAGCTGGCCGTGGGCCGGGTGGACTTCGCGAACATGTCGGTCTTCTCCCAAGGGGAGACCACCCTGCTGGGGGCCTACCTGACCAAGCTGCACAACTGGAAGGTGAAGACCTTCACGGCCCAGGCCCGCGGGGTGGTGGACGACAACTTCACCGGCTACAGCGACGCCTTCTCGCAGAACGCCTGGCGCGGTTTCGCCCCCTTGGTGAGCCCCTCCAACGTGGCGGCCGGCGACTACTTCAGCAGCCTCAACGGCGGCAGCTACCTCTGGAGCTACGGTTGCGGTGGCGGCTGGTGGGACAATGCCAACGGCGTGGGCACCGCGGCCCAGTTCGCCAGCAGCGCCCCGCAGGGGGTCTTCACCATCCTCTTCGGCAGCTACTTCGGCGACTTCGACGCGCCGAACGACTTCATGCGTGCCTCGCTCGCCAGCGGCACCACGCTCACCTGCTTCTGGGCCGGCTATCCCAACTGGTTCTTCCACCACATGGGCATGGGCGAGACCATCGGCTATTCCACCACGCTCACGCAGAACAACGGCAACGGCCATTATGAGCCGGCCAACCCCAGCGCGGGCCGCGTGCACATCGCGCTGCTGGGCGACCCCACCCTGCGGATGAACATGGTGCGGCCGCCCTCCAACCTGGCCGGTGCGGTCGCGGGATCCAACGCCACGCTCACCTGGACGGCGAGCAGCGATGCGGTCCTGGGCTACCACGTCTACCGCTTCAACACCGCCGGGCAGAGCTGGGTGCGCCTCACCACCAACGCGGTCACGGGCACCACCTATACCGACAACGTCACCGGCCTCACCGGCACTGTGCGCTACATGGTGCGCGCGCTGAAGCTGGAGACCACCCCCAGCGGCAGCTACTACAACCTGAGCCTGGGCATCACCGCTTCGGTGAACATGGCTACGCAGACCACCGATTGCCAGGGCGTGCTGGGCGGTCCCGCCCTGCCGGGGACCCCCTGCAACGACGGCAACGCCCAGACGCAGAACGATACCTGGAACACCTCGTGCGTGTGCGTGGGCCTGCTGCCCGACTGCCAGGGCGTGCTGGGCGGTCCCGCCCAACCGGGTTCCCCCTGCAACGATGGCAACCCCTGTACCAGCGGCGATACCTGGAACAGCAGCTGCCAGTGCGTGGGCACACCGGTGTCGTGCAACGACAACAACCCCTGCACCACCGACGCCTGCGTGAACGGGGCCTGCATCTTCACGCCGCTTCCCGACAGCGACGGCGACGGGATCTGCAACGCGCAGGACAACTGCCCCAACGTGCCGGGCCAGATCGGTTCCCCGTGCAACGACGGCGACCCACTCACGATCAATGACGTGCTGAACGCGAACTGCCAGTGCGTGGGCCTGAACGTGGACTGCCTGGGCCAGCCCAATGGCCCGGTGCTGCCGGGCACTTCCTGCGATGATGGCGATCCCGGCACGGGGAACGACACGTGGAACGTCAACTGCCAGTGCGTGGGCCAGGTGATCGATTGTGCGGGCGTCCCGGGCGGCTCCGCGGTGCTCGATGCCTGCGGCGTCTGCGGTGGCAACAATGCCTGCCTGGAAGGCGCGGTCACGGTGTGCATGAACGTGCCCGCCCAGCCGAACGGCGATGCCGAGGAGTCGGACGACGGCGATATCTACGGCAATGCCGGCGCGCTGGACCTGGTGTACGACAGTGAGCCGGGCAACTGGCGCGGGAACCAGCGCGTGGGCCTGTGGTTCCCCGGCATCGCCGTGCCACAGGGGGCGCAGATCGTGCAGGCCTATGTGCAGTTCACCGCGCGCAACAGCGTGAACGTGAGCCCCTGCGTGCTGCAGGTCTCCGCGCAGCGCGCCAACAACGCCGCCCCGATCGGCTTCGCCCCGGGCAGCATCACGGGCCGTTCGTACACCGCCCCCATCGATTGGTCGCCGGCGGTATGGACCACGGCCAACCAGGCCGGCCTGGCCCAGCGCACTCCGGACCTGTCGGACATCGTCCAGCAGGTGATCAGCCGCCCGGGCTGGCAGTCGATGAACGCCTTGCTGCTGAAGGTGGAAGGCACCGGTGGACGCTCCGCGTGGAGCGCCGACCAGGACCCCGAGCGTTCGGCCCGCCTGTGCATCAGCTACCGCACCGATTCCACGGTGGTCTATGACTGCCTGGGGGTGTTGGGCGGCGATGCCCTTCCGGGTTCCCCCTGCAACGACGGCAACGCGGGCACTGGCAACGACACCTGGGACACGGATTGCACCTGCGTGGGCGAGACCATCGACTGCCTGGGCGCCCCCGGCGGTCCTGCCCTGCCCGGGACCCCCTGCGACGACGGCAATGCCGCCACCGCGAACGACCGTTGGCGCGCCAACTGCACCTGCGCGGGCGACGTGCTGGATTGCAATGGTGTGCCAGGTGGCGGAGCCCTGCCGGGCACGGCCTGCAACGATGGTGACCCGCTCACCGTGGGCGATACCTGGGGCGCGGACTGCACCTGCGCCGGCCAGCCGATCGACTGCACCGGCATCCCCGATGGGCCGGCCCTGCCGGGCACGCCCTGCGATGACGGGAACGCCGCCACCGGCGCGGACGCCTGGGGTACGGACTGCACCTGCGCGGGGCTGCCCATCGATTGCAACGGGGTGCCCGGCGGCGGTGCCGTGGTGGACCTCTGCGGGGTCTGCGGGGGCAACAACGCCTGCATCGACCAGCAGGTGTGCTATGGCCTCGGCTGGTCCAGCGACCCGGATGCCGAACAGGCCACCAATGGCAATATGTACGGCAACGTCGGTCCGGTGGACCTGGTGTACGACAGCTCGCCCACGCACTGGCGCGGCAACCAGCTGATCGGTCTGCGCTTCGAAGGCGTGGAAGTGCCCCAGGGCATCACCGTCGTCTCGGCCTACCTGCAGTTCACCGCCAACGGCAACAGCTCCGGTCCTTCCCAGCTGCACATCGCGGCCCAGGCCACGGACAATGCGCCGGCCATCGGCTGGGCCCCTTACGACCTGGGGAACCGCGCCCGCACGTCGGCCATCGACTGGTCGCCCGGTCCCTGGACGGCCAACGAGGCGGGGGATGCGCAGCGTTCCCCGAACATCGCCAGCGTGGTCCAGGAGATCATCTCCCGTCCGGGTTGGGCGCCGAACAATGCGATGGTGCTGCTGATCGACGGCGAAGGCGGTCGTCCGGCCTGGAGCTGGAACATGGACCCCACCCGTGCGGCCCGCCTGTGCATCGCCTACAGCCTGGAGCCATCGCCCGTGCTCGATTGCCACGGCACGCCCAACGGGCCTGCGCTGCCCGGATCGCCCTGTGACGACGGTGATCCGCTGACCGGGAACGACCGCTGGAGCAATGCCTGCGTCTGCATCGGCCAGCTGTACGATTGCGTCGGTGTTCCGGGCGGGGCCCAGCTCCCGGGTTCGCCCTGTGATGACGGGGATCCCACCACCGGCAACGACCGCTGGAACAATGCCTGCACCTGCGCCGGCCTGCCGTTCGATTGCGCCTCGGTGCCCGGTGGCACGGCCCTGCCCGGCACACCCTGCAACGACGGCGATCCCACCACGGGCGACGACCATTGGGACAATGCCTGCACCTGCGCAGGGGCGCCCTACGATTGCCAGTCGGTGCCCGGCGGGACCGCCCTTCCCGGCACGATCTGCGATGACGGCAACATCGCCACCGGCAATGACGTGTGGACGAACGCGTGCGTCTGCCTCGGGCAGTACTACGACTGCACCGGCCTGCCCGGCGGGACGGCCCTGCCGGGGACGCCCTGCGACGATGGCAACGCGGAGACCGTGAACGATGCCTGGACCGCCGCCTGCGCCTGCCTGGGGCATACGGTGGACTGCTCGGGCACGATCGACGGCACCGCCTTCATCGATGGCTGCGGCCAATGCGCCGGCGGCACCACGGGCGTGGAGCCCGACCCGGATGCCGACCTGGACACCGTGCTGGACTGCGTGGACAACTGCCCCTCGCTGAGCAATCCCACGCAGGCCGACATGGACGGGGACGGGTTCGGCGACCTCTGCGACAACTGCCCCTGGATCGCCAATCCCGACCAGCTGGACACCGACGGCAATGGCACCGGCGATGCCTGCGACCTGGCCTCGGTCCGTGAGCTGGGCGGCATCCCGGCCGTGGCCCTGCGGCCGAACCCGACCTCCGGCCTCGTCACCTTCGGCTGGTCCGGTGAGCCCGCGGTGGACGTGGCCCTGTACGATGTCACCGGGGCGCTCGCATTGCGCACGGCCTTCACGGGCACCATGGACCTGAGCGCCTTGGCGGCCGGGACCTACACGGTGGTCCTGCACGGACGGGACGGCCGTCCCCTGGCGCGTGCGCGCTTGGTCAAGGACTAGGGCTTCGTCGACACTTCGGAACAGCTTCGGGAGCCGATCCTTGGCTTTGGTCGACTCTTTTTTGCCCCGGACGTAACCCCTCGGCACCGGCCTGCGGTACAAATGGCCGCTTGACCCGGGGGAGGGCCCGTTCATCCGTCCGATATCCGTCGGACCACGCCGGAAGGAACGGGATCGTAGGCCCACCGCTGCGGATCCATCGGTTCAGGCACGCTCAAGATGCCTGTTCCTATGTTCCGTCGTTCGCTCCTCCTTGTTCTTGCTCTTTCCCTCACGGCGCTGGTGGGCGCCCAGTCCCCCTCGGTCATCAATGCGGTCCAGCTCTCCGCCACGGTGCAGAGCAGCCCGACCCGCATCACGCTGTCCTGGACCGCCCTTTCCGGCACGTCGAGCCTCACCCTGTACCGCAAGCTGAAGGCGGCCACCTCCTGGGGCTCGGCCATCGCCACGCCTGCGGCGGCGGATGTGCAGTACGTGGACAACGCGGTCACCGCGGGCGCCTACTATGAATACAAGCTGGTCCGTGCCGCGTCCTCGGGGAGCGGCGTGGGCTATGTCGCGGCGGGCATCACCGTGCCGCCGACGGAATCGATGGGCAAGCTCGTGCTCCTGATCGACGACGTGCTCGCCCCCCAGCTCACCACCGAGATCAACGACCTGGAGAACGACCTGCGCGCCGATGGCTGGAACGTGCTCCGGCATACGGTATCGCGCAGCGCTTCCGTGTCGAGCGTGCGGGCGATCATCCAGGCGGACTACAACGCCGATCCCACCCGCGTGAAGGCGGTCTACCTCCTCGGCCACATCCCCGTGCCGTACTCCGGCAACCTCAACCCCGACGGCCACAACGAGCACCTGGGGGCATGGCCCTGCGATGGCTACTACGGGGAGATGAACGGCACCTGGACCGACAACAGCGTCAACAACAGCGGCAGCCAGCGGGCGGAGAACCGCAACGTGCCCGGTGACGGCAAGTTCGACCAGACCGATTACCCCTCCGCCCTGGAGCTGCAGGTGGGCCGGGTGGACCTCTACGACATGCCGGCCTTCGGGCAGAGCGAGGTGCAGCTCGTCCGCAACTACCTCGCCAAGGCGCACAACTTCAAGGTCAAGGGCTTCACGCCGCAGGCGCGTGGGATCATCTTCGACAACCTGCAGTGGGTGGGCAATCCGCTGGCGGGCTGCGCGTACCGGAGCATCGCGGGCCTGGTGGGCAGCGCCAACATCACCGACTGCTATCCCTACGGTCCGGCGTTCAGCACGTTCGTCAACGGCCAGAGCTACCTCTGGAGCTACAGCAGCGGGGGCGGGCTGCAGGCCACCACCGATGGGGTGCTCACCTTCAACGGGGCCAACAACATCGCCACCACGCAGGACTATGCCTCCACCGTGAGCATGGGCGGCGTGTTCAACATGAGCTTCGGCAGCTACTTCGGCGATTGGGACAACAAGAACAATTTCCTCCGCGCCCCGCTGGCCAGCGGGAACGGCCTCACCAGCGTGTGGGCGGCCATCCCGAACTGGTGGTTCCACAACATGGGCCTCGGCGACAACATCGGGTACAGCGCGCTGCAGAGCATGAACAACGGCTCGGTGTACACGCCCCAGAGCAGCGGCTGGCAGGGTTCCACTTACGGCCGGGTGCACCTCGGCCTCATGGGCGATCCCACCTTGCGCATGGTGATGGTGGCCCCGCCGACGGGCCTGCAGGTGACGAACAACGCGGGGACGGCGAGCTTCAGCTGGAACGCTTCGCCGAGCACCGTCCAGGGCTATTACGTGTACGAGGTCGACGGCACCTCCGGGGACGTCGTCCGCATCTCGCCGCAACTGGTCAACGGGGCGTCCTACAACAACCCCGCGGTCCCTTTCGTGGCTGGCAAGCAGTACATGGTGCGCGCCATGAAGATGGAGACCACCGCGAGCGGCAGCTACGAGAACCTCTCGCTCGGCGCACGCGCCACGGCCAGCGGCTCTTCCACGCCCGACTGCCTGGGCGTGGTCGGTGGGAGCGCAGTGGTCGGCAGCGCCTGCAACGATGGCAATGCCTGCACCACGAACGATATCTACAACGCCAGCTGCCAGTGCGTGGGGACGCTTTCCCCGGACACGGACGGCGACGGCGTGTGCAATGCGCAGGACAACTGCCCGAACGTGGCGGGGCAGGTCGGATCGCCGTGCAACGATGGGAACGCCTGCACGATCAACGACGTGCTGAACGCGAGCTGCCAATGCGTGGGTACGCCCGGTCCGGACAGCGATGGCGACGGCGTGTGCGATGCCCAGGACAACTGTCCGAACGTGGCGGGCCAGATCGGGTCGTCGTGCAACGATGGGAACCCATGCACGATCAATGACGTGCTGAACGCGAGCTGCCAATGCGTGGGCACGCCCGGTCCGGACACGGACGGTGATGGGATCTGCAATGCGCAGGACAACTGCCCGAACGTGGCGGGCCAGATCGGGTCGCCGTGCAACGACGGCAATGCCTGCACGATCAACGACGTGCTGAACGCGAACTGCCAATGCGTGGGCACGCCCGGTCCGGATACGGACGGTGACGGGATCTGCAATGCGCAGGACAACTGCCCGAACGTGGCGGGCCAGATCGGTTCTTCCTGCAACGACGGCAATGCGTGCACGATCAATGACGTGCTGAACGCCAGCTGCCAGTGCGTGGGGACGGTGAGCCCGGACACGGACGGCGATGGGATCTGTGATGCCCAGGACAGCTGTCCGAACGTGGCGGGTCAGATCGGCTCGTCGTGCAACGATGGCAATGCGTGTACGATCAATGACGTGCTGAACGCGAGCTGCCAGTGCGTAGGGACGGTGAGCCCGGACACGGATGGCGATGGGGTCTGCGATGCGCAGGACAGCTGCCCGAACGTGGCGGGCCAGATCGGGTCGTCGTGCAACGACGGCAATGCCTGCACGATCAACGACGTGCTGAACGCGAGCTGCCAGTGTGTGGGCACGCCCGTTGCGGACACGGACGGCGATGGGGTCTGTGATGCGCAGGACAGTTGCCCGAACGTGGCGGGCCAGATCGGGTCGTCGTGCAATGACGGGAACCCCTGCACGATCAACGACGTGCTGAATGCGAGCTGCCAGTGCGTGGGGACGATCAGTCCGGATACGGACGGTGACGGGGTCTGCAACGCGCAGGACAGTTGCCCGAACGTGGCAGGCCAGATCGGTTCCTCCTGCAACGACGGGAACGCGTGCACGATCAATGACGTACTGAACGCGAACTGCCAGTGCGTGGGCACGCCTTCGCCGGACACGGACGGTGATGGGGTCTGCAATGCACAGGACAACTGCCCGAACGTGGCGGGTCAGATCGGTTCCTCCTGCAACGACGGCAATGCCTGCACGATCAATGATGTGCTGAACGTGAACTGCCAGTGTGTGGGAACACCTTCGCCGGACACGGACGGAGACGGGATCTGCGATGCGGTGGACAACTGCCCCAACGTGCCGGGCCAGATCGGCTCGGCGTGCGACGACGGGGACGCGATGACGATCAACGATGTGCTGAACGCGAACTGCCAGTGCATAGGCAGTACGGTGGACTGCAACGACGGTGATCCCTGCACGGCGGACAGCTTCGATGGCGCCATGTGCGTGCATGCTCCGCTGCCGGATACCGATGCCGACGGTACGTGCGACCTCGTGGATGGCTGCCCGAACGACCCGGGCAAGATCGCTCCGGGCACGTGTGGCTGCGGCAATCCCGAACCGGGTACTTCCTGCAATGATGGTGATCCCTGCACGATCAACGATGTGCTGAACGCGAACTGTCAGTGTGCAGGGACGCCTTCGCCGGACACGGACGGAGACGGGATCTGCAATGCACAGGACAATTGCCCGAACGTGGCGGGCCAGATCGGCTCCTCCTGCAACGATGGGAACGCCTGCACGATCAACGACGTGCTGAGCGCGAACGGCCAGTGCGTGGGTACGCCCTCCCCCGACACGGACGGCGACGGGGTGTGCAACGCGCAGGACAACTGCCCCAATGTGGCAGGCCAGATCGGTTCGTCATGTAACGACGGGAACGCGTGCACGATCAACGACGTGCTGAACGCGAACTGCCAGTGCGTGGGTACTCCCTCCCCCGACACGGACGGTGACGGGATCTGCAACGCGCAGGACAACTGCCCCAATGTGGCGGGCCAGATCGGATCGCCCTGCAACGATGGGAACGCGTGCACGATCAATGACGTGCTGAACGCGAACTGCCAGTGCGTGGGGACGCCTTCCCCGGACACGGATGGCGATGGGATCTGCAATGCGCAGGACAACTGCCCGAACGTGGCGGGTCAGATCGGTTCCTCCTGCAACGACGGCAATGCCTGCACGATCAACGATGTGCTGAACGCGAACTGCCAGTGCGTGGGGACGCCTTCGCCGGATACGGACGGTGATGGGATCTGCAATGCGCAGGACAACTGCCCGAACGTGGCGGGTCAGATCGGGTCGCCCTGCAACGATGGGAACGCGTGCACGATCAACGATGTGCTGAACGCGAACTGCCAGTGTGTGGGGACGGTCAGCCCGGACACGGATGGCGATGGCGTCTGTGATGCCCAGGACAGTTGCCCGAACGTGGCGGGTCAGATCGGGTCGCCCTGCAACGATGGGAACGCGTGCACGATCAATGATGTGTTGAACGCGAACTGTCAGTGCGTGGGGACGCCCTCCCCGGACACGGACGGCGACGGGATCTGCGATGCGCAGGACAGCGGCCCCAATGTGGCGGGCCAGATCGGGTTGCCGTGCAACGACGGCAATGCCTGCACGATCAATGATGTGTTGAACGCGAACTGCCAGTGCGTGGGGACGATCAGTCCGGACACGGATGGCGACGGGATCTGCAATGCGCAGGACAACTGCCCCAATGTGGCGGGCCAGATCGGTTCGCCGTGCAACGACGGCAATGCGTGCACGATCAATGATATGTTGAACGCGAACTGCCAGTGCGTGGGGACGATCAGTCCGGACACGGATGGAGACGGGATCTGCAATGCGCAGGACAACTGCCCCAATGTGGCGGGCCAGATCGGTTCGCCGTGCAACGACGGCAATGCGTGCACGATCAATGACGTGCTGAACGCGAACTGCCAATGCGCAGGCACGGTGCAGGACACGGACGGCGATGGCACCTGCAATGCGCAGGACGGCTGCCCGAACGATCCGAACAAGATCGCCCCCGGCCAATGCGGCTGCGGCACGCCGGACGTAGACAGCGACGGGGACAGCACCGCCGACTGCAACGATGACTGCCCGAACGCCCAGGGCCAGATCGGTTCGCCGTGCAACGACGGGAACCCCGCCACGGTGAACGACATCCTGAACGCGAACTGCCAGTGCGTGGGCAGCACGGTGGACTGCAACGACCAGAACGAATGCACCACGGACCTGTACAACGGGGCCACCTGCGTCCATACGCCATTGCCGGACGCGGATGGTGACGGCACCTGCGACCAGGCGGACGGCTGCCCCAACGACCCGCACAAGCTGGAGCCCGGCAGCTGCGGCTGTGGCCAGGCGGAGCCCGGTGCGGGATGCAACGATGGCGATCCCAACACCACCGAGGACGTGGTGAACGCGAACTGCCAGTGCGTGGGGACGCCGATGCCGCTGGATTGCCTGGGCACCCCGAACGGTGCCGCGCTCCCCGGCACGCCGTGCAACGACAACAATGCGAACACCGGCAACGATACCTGGACCGCCGGCTGCGAATGTGTCGGTCTCGTGATCGACTGCCAGGGGATCCCCGGCGGCGGTGCGCTGGTCGGCACGCCCTGCAACGATGGCAACGCGGGCACGGGCAACGACACCTGGACCAGCGATTGTGCATGCGCCGGCCAGCTCATCGATTGCGAAGGCGTTCCCGGCGGTGATGCGCTGGTAGGCACGCCCTGCAACGAGGCGGGCGACCTGTGGACGAGCGATTGCGGCTGTGTAGGCAGCACGCCGGTCCTGGACTGCATGGGTACCCCGAACGGCATTGCGCTGCCCGGGACGACCTGCGACGATGGGAACGACCAGACCGTGATGGACGTCTGGGGCCTGAACTGCCTCTGCACCGGCATCCTGCTGGATTGCGCCGGCGTGCCCGGCGGGACGGCCGCCCCGGACGACTGCGGCACCTGTGCGGGCGGCACCACCGGCGTGGAGCCGAACGCCGACGTGGACGGCGATGATCTCCTCAGCTGCGAGGACAACTGCAACACGGCCTACAACCCCGGCCAGGCCGATTTCGATGGCGACGGCGTGGGCGATGCCTGCGACAACTGCGTCTGGCTGATGAACCCCGACCAGGCCGATGCCAATGGCAATGGGATCGGTGACCTGTGCGAGCTGTGGACCGGCATGGCGGAGCCGGTGTCCGGACAAGGTTTGTCCATCTTCCCCAATCCCGCGCACGACCACGTGCTGGTGCAATGGTCCGATACCCACGCGCGGCGGTTGCGCTTCTACGACCTGTCCGGCAAGGTGGTCGAGGAAGGGACGCTCATGCTGCGCTATGACATCAGCGGGCTGGCCACGGGCACCTATGTCGTGCTGGCCCTAGATGACCAGGGCGGAGTATTGGCCCGCACCCGGCTCGTGAAGGAGTAGGTCGCCTCGCTCAGTGCAGCAGGGTGACGTGGCCGATGAAGTCCCGCTGTTCCGCGGTCAGTTCGTCCTGCACCACCAGGCGCCACACGTACACGCCTTCCGGCAGGATCGGTCCGGTGCCGCCCTCGCCGCCGGACCAGTTCGGGTACGGCCCCGCAGCATCATAAACGCTGTGTCCCCAGCGATCGAAGACCTGGAAGGAGAGGCTCCGCACATCGACGCCCGTGAGGAAGGGAGCGAAGAAATCGTTCTTGCCGTCGCCGTTCGGCGTGAAGGCATTGGGGGCGTTCACGAAGAAGGCATCATGCACTTCCACGTCCTCGCAGTAGGTCGCCGTGCACGCGATCGAGTCCACCACCGTGAGGCAGATCGGATAGATGGTGGCGGCTTCCAGTGGGAACGTATGGTCCACCGTGCGGCCGAACTGGTACAGCCCCTCGATCGTCCACTCATAGCTCCTCAGCTGGTCCTGTGTCGCGGTGAACTTGGCGTGCGTGTCGAAGTACGTGCGCAGGGGGAAGGGCGTGTAGGAGAAGGTGGCCAGCGGCTGCGGGTAGGCGCGCACCGCATTCGTGTCCACCCATGTCGCCTTGCAGCCGTTGACATCGGTCACGGTCACCCGCGGTGAGAAGGTGCCGGTGTTCGCGTAGGCGTGCTCCAGCGAAGGCAGCTCATCGGAGAAGATGCCGTCGCCGAAGTACCAGTGCGCCGCCACCAGCGGCCCCGGCGTGTCGAGCATGAACCCGACGGGGAGCGGTACGCATCCGCGGAGCGTGTCCACCGTGAACCGGGGATCGGGGGAAGTGAAGAGCGACGCGGTCACCACGGCCTCCACGGAATGGCCGTCGCAGGCGCCGGTGGCCGGGATGGTGTAGGTGTAGGCGCCGGGCTGGTCCGCAGCGGGATCGAAGGTGTCGTCGGTGGGCAGGCCGTCGGGGCCGGTCCAGTGGCCGCCGAGGTCAGCACCGTTCCCCAGCAGGGGGAACAACGGCACGAGCGGTGCTTCCACGCAGCGGGTGAAGGCCGCGTCCACGCCCGGTTCGGGAAGATGGTCCACCGTCAGCGCGATGGTGGCGGAAAGGGTGGGACAGGGCAGGATGCCCGTCACGGTGTACACGTAAGGGCCGCTCAATGCCGTGGCCGGGTCGATCAGGCCGGAGGACATCGGGCCGCCGGGCCAGGCCCAGGAGCCGCCCGCGTCCGGTGTGCCGCCGAGCACCGTGAAAAGGTCCACCGGAGCGTCGGTCTCGCACACGGCCAGGGCCGCGTCCACGCCCGGATCGGGAGGCTTGTTCACCGTCACGTCCACCACGGCCATCGTTTCCGGGCAGTTGCCGCCGGATGAGGCCGCAACGGTGTACACATAGCTGCCGTTGGTGGCCGTGGCGGGATCCAGCGTGCCGTCGGACACTTGCCCGCCCGGGCCGGTCCACACGCCACCCGGGGCGGGATCGCCGGTGAGGCCGTTCATCAGGTACACCAATGGATCGATCTCGCAGACCACCAGCGCATAGCCGATCCCTGCCGTCGGGCAGGTCGACACTTGCAGCGGCGGGGTGGACGGGATCTCATCGCCGCCGCAGCCTGCGGAACCCCACGAGCCGGTCTCGCTGTCCCCAAAGACGTTGGCGGTCACCGTCAGGTCCGCGCCGTTCACGCAGTCGGGTGCGCTGGCCACGGAGATCGTCCAGCAGAAGGTCCAGGGTCCGGTCGTGGCATAATCCCCGAAGTTGTTCCCCGGGTTCCCATCGTTGTCCAGGTCGAAGAAGAAGCCCGGGCCTACCGTGCCGACGCCGACCCCCGACGTGGGGGTCACGCTGGGGTACCAGCCCCAGTGGCCGCCGGACGTGCCGACGGTAGCGGGCGGCGTGGCCGGCGTCAGGGTGCTCAGGTCCCAGCCCGGCCCGAACGTGGGCACCACCGCGTGGATCCAGTTGGCGTTCGTGGTGTTCCATGAGTTCACGGTGAGGCAGAAGGTCACCGTTTCCCCGCATCCGTAGGTGCCGTTGTCCGGTGGCGGCGTGAACGTGAGCGTATAGTCCAACAGGCAATCCTGCGCGCGGACGGCCGTGGCGGTCATCACGGCCAGGGCGGCCAGGAAGGTGCCGATCCGGGGGAAGGGGACAAGGCCGGTGCGCTCCATGGGGAAGAGGGCTGGGGTGATGACCTCGGGGCCAGGCCAGGAAAGGGGCGGGACCCTGGGGCCGTACAGTGGGGAGACGCGGGTGGGAGGGGGCTGGTTGCCCTTCCGGCGGGGGATCGGAGCTACCGGAGGAGCGTCACGTGCCCCATCTCCTCCTTCCGGTCCGTGCTGAAGCGGTCGCCGATCAGGAGGCGCCAGACATAGACGTCCTCCGGCAGCGCATCGCCGTGGTTGCCCATCGTGCCGTCCCAGGCCTCGCCGACCGTATGGCTTTCGAACACGATCATCCCCCAGCGATCGAAGATGAAGAAGCCATAGTGCTCGCGGTCCGCGCCCACGGCGATGGGGGCGAACCCGTCGTTGATGCCGTCGCCATCGGGGGTGAAGGCATTGGGCACGTGGTAGGCGAGCGCATCCTCCACCCGCACGGGATCGCAATAGGTCGCTGTACAGCCGATCGCATCCGTCACGGTGAGGCACACCACGTACGTGCCGCCGATCGCGTCGGGGAACGCATATGCCCAGGGCGCACCCGAGCCGGTGGTGTGGCCGTCGATGGCCCACGAATAGCCGGGGTATCCGACTTGCGTGGGCGTGAACGTCACTGCCGGGTCGTTGGTGTTCGTCGGGTCGGGGTCCGCGCTGAACCAGGCGATCGGCGGGGGCTGGATGAAGATGAGGTCCTCCGCCAGCAGGGTGGAGGTGCACCCGTTCGTATCCGTCACCACCGCCTGGATGGAATACGAGCCGGCCGCGTTGAAGGTGTGGCTCGTCGTGGGCGTTCCGGTGGATGCGCCGCCGTCGTCGAACTGCCAGAGCACCGAGGCCACGGAAGGATCCTGCACGCTGAAGATCACGGTGAGCGGGATGCAGCCGATGGTCGTATCCGCGGTGAACGCGGCAGAGGGGGCGGCATGCACTGCCACTTCCACGAGCGATGCCAGCGTGATCCCGGTGCATGCGCCGGTGCCTGCTACGGTGTAGGTGTAGTCCCCCGAAGGCATCACAGCCGGGTCGAAAAAGCCCGTCGTGGGCAGGCCCAGCGGATCGGTCCACGCGCCGCCGGTGGTCAGGGGCGTGCCGAGCAGGGGCGCCAGATCGAACGCGGGTGCTTCGGGACAGAGCACGATCGCGGCATCATCGCCGGGGTCGGGCAGCGCGTCGATGGCCACGGTGAGCACGGCGCTGGCGGCGGGGCAGGGTGCCAGGCCGGGCACGGTGTAGGTGTACGGACCCTCGGCCGCCGACGCGGGATCGAGCGGGCCGGTGAAGGGCATCCCGTAGGGGTCGCTCCAGGAGCCACCGGCCTGCGGCGTGCCGTTGAGCCACGACAGCGGATCGAGCGGATCGGTGTTCTCGCACCAGGTCATGGCATTGTCCAGCCCCGTATCCGGAGGAACATTGATCACCACGCTCACCACGGCCTGGTCCCCTGGGCAGGCGCCGTTCGCCGGCACCTGGTAGAAGTGGTCGCCTGCTGCATCGGTGGCCGGATCCAACACCCCGTCCATGGGTGCACCGGCCGGGTCCGTCCAGGTACCGTTCGCATCGGGCGTGCCTCCCAGCGCATGGAACAGGGAAAGGGGCGCATCGCTGGCGCAGAACACCACGCTGCCGTCGTTCCCCGCGGTGAAGGGTGCGTCCACGTGCACGGTCACCGTGTTGATGCCGTTCGGGCAGGGTGCCGTGCCGGTCACGGTGTAGGTGTAGACGCCGCCCGGCGCGGTGGCCGGATCCAGCGGTGTGCTGATCGGCGTGCCGGAAGGAGCGGTCCACGCACCGCCGGATTGGGAGGCACCGGCGAAGGCCGCGAACAGGTCGATGGGGGCATCGGAGGTGCAGGCCGACACCTCGGCGGAAAGGCCGTTCGTGGGCAGCAGGTGCACCGTCACGGTCAACCGGGCGGTGTCGTTCACACAGGGGGCATCGCCACCGACGATATAGGTGTAAGTGCCGCCCGGTGCCGTGGACGGATCCAGAAGTACGGGTGCGGGGAGGCCATCGGGTGCTGTCCAGGTCCCGGTGATGTCCGGTGTCCCGGCCAACGCATCCGTCAGCGGGAACGGATCACTGTTCGTGCACAGCGCCAAGGCCGCGTCGTCCCCCGCGTCCGGCGAACCCACGACGGCGACCTGCACCACTGCTGAGCTGGACGGGCAGGGTGCGATACCCGCCACTGTGTACACATGGTTCCCGGGGACCCCGGACGCCGGGTCGAACATGCCGCTCATGGCATTCCCATCGGGATCGGTCCAGCTGCCGCCGGCCTGCGGCGTTCCACCCAACGCGCTGAAGAGATCGGTGCTTCCGGCGTTGGTGCATAGTGAGCGCATGCCATCGTTCCCGGCATCGGGCATGGCCTGGATCGTGATGGTCACCACGCTGCTCGCCGAGGGACAGGGTTGCGAAGCGGCCACGGTATAAGTGTATGGGCCCGTGGCATCGGTGGCCGGGTCGAGGTCGGCCCCATGCAGGATGCCGTTCGGGTCCGTCCAGGTGCCGCCCATGTCCGGTGTGCCGCCGAGCGCCTCGAAGAGGGAGGTGGGGGCATCGCTGGTGCAGAACGTCCGCGCCCCAGCGCTGCCCGCATCCGGTTCGGCGACCACGTTCACGATCACGGTGGCCGCATCGCTCGGGCAGGGCGGATCACCCGCGAGCGAGTAGGTGTAGGTGCCGGATCCGTCAACGGTGGGGTCGAACACGATGCTATGCGGGAGCCCGTCCGGCCCGGTCCAACTCCCGCCTTCGTCCGCGCCGACGAGCTGCGCGAACAGATCGACCACACCGCCTTGGTCGCATGCGCTCAGCACCGCATCCGTTCCGGCATGGGGCGGGGTGCTGATGGCGACCATCACCTGCGCGGCATCCCCGGCGCATGGGGCCATGGGCGCGATGGTGTAGATATATACACCTGCCGCATCGACACTTGGATCAAGGGAGGCACTGTGCGCTGCGCCATTGGGCGCTATCCAGGTCCCTCCGGCATCCGCGCCGGTGAGTTGTGCGAAGAGGTCGGTAGGCTTATCGGTCGCGCAGAGGGTGATGGCGCCATCGCCGCCGGCATTCGGCGTCGTGGTGAGCTCGACATTGACCGTGGCGTGATCGGCAGGGCAGGGAGCGGTGCCGCTGAGCGTGTAAGTGTAGGTGCCGATCGTATCGCTGGCGGGGTCGAAGAACGCGCTGTGCCCAGAGCCGTTGGGTGCGCTCCACGTACCACCTGCGGTCGCACCAGTGAGCTGTGCGAAGAGGTTGGCTGATGCGCCTTGTGCGCAAAGGGTCAGCGCGCCGTCCGCACCGGCATTGGGCGGGTTATTGATCGTGACGGTGACTTGCGCAGCATCGCCAGCACAGGGTGCCACGGCCGCGATGGTGTAGGTGTACACGCCGATCGCATCGACGCTCGGATCAAGGGAAGCACTGTGTATTGCTCCATTGGG